>DATJYK010000120.1:0-17411 GCA_035578005.1 Terriglobia bacterium | reverse complement strand
CCAGGTCGGTTTATCCCGGCGCTTTCTTTAGGTTCGTTTTCGAACGCCAATTTGGCCCCTTTTTGACGCTTATCCATATTTGAATCTGCGGGTTAAGGTTTTGGGTTCGTTTTTTCGACTCGTTTGGCAAATAGGCCGCCGGATCTCCATTAACATACGCTGCAACAACAAGATACAAGTTTGGGTTCGCTAGCGCGCATAGGGTGGGTACCCGGGGGGTCCTCCTTCTCGCACCCCAGGGGACCGGGGGGCTGGGGGTGGTTGCGGGCTCCGACTTCAGAAACTTGCTATATTTGTTCAGGTCCTGCTCCAATCACGCACCCCAGCCTGTTTAGATGCTTGAGGTTCAGGGAGTGGTGGACTGGCCCGGGGACCGTCCTGGCGAGCCATTCGCCGAGTAGGTACGGCCCTTCCAGCGCACTGAGCCGAGCCAACGGTGCGTGGCGAGAGATGCAAGCATCAGTGCCCAGAAAATAGCGGCTCCGGGAATGCCGTAGTTAGCGATCCCAGGCGCATAACCCAGGCGTGTCACGGCGTGGCCGTAAGTAACCCGGCGCGCGACTGTCAATGCCAGGCAGCCAGCGGCGATGAATGCGGCCTCCAAGCCACCGCCGCCTGCCAGGAGTCCGAGCCCAAGCAGGAAGCCCAATGGTGGCGCCAGGTCGAGCAGCCAAATGCGAGTAACGGCGAAGAGCGGAGGGAAGGGTGACCCACCCCACAACAGATACAGGTTCTTCTGCCACGCGCGCCACATGGCGCGGAAATGGCGGTACATGCGGGTGCTAACCCACTGCGCGCCGGGCAGAAAGAGAATCCGCCGCCCAAGGCTCTTGACGCGCCGCGCCAAGGCCACATCGTCGAGGATCTCTTCGTGGAGAGCTTCGTGTCCGCCTGCCAAATCGTACACAGTGCGGCGTATGAGCAGATACTGCCCGTTGGCTGCGGCGATTTTGGACTTGGGATTACTTACTTCGTCAAACCGGAACCGCCGCGCCAGTTCGACGAATACAAACGGGATGACGGCCTTCTCCCACCAGGTCGGCGTTTGCTGGCCGGGAGAGAGGGTAAGCAGATCAACATGGTCGCGTTGCGCCCGTTCGAGCAAGTGGCCGAGGCTGCCGGGCTGATGCACGGTGTCGGCATTGGTGAAGAGGAGCCAATTGCCGCTGGCTTCGCGGGAGGCAACCGTGAGGGCGTGCGACTTGCCCAGCCAACCCTTCGGCGGGTCGCCGACCTTCACCACCCGCAGATGGGGAACCTCTGACTGCAGATCGTCAAGAATCCCGGGTGTGCAGTCGCTCGAGTCGTCGTCGGCGACAATAATCTCTATGACTTCCGGCTGGGCCGCAAGGGAACGCACCGCCTGGGCGATGTCCTCCGCCTCATTACGTACCGGTATCAGGGCTGAGACCCGCTCCCGGATGGCGAGGCTCATGGCACAAGATCTGAGCTCTCTACCAGGCTGTCATCTTCAGGCAGGCTTGGCTCTTCGTTGGTGCGGTCCGCAGCCGAGCTTAGGGCCTTATCGGCGGCGCGCTGCTGGCGGCGTTCGCGCTTGAGTTGAGCTTTCTCGCGTAATTTCTGCTCGCGTTGGCGTTTCTTGAATGTCTGACTGGGCTTTGCGATGATAGCACCTCGGTTTTAATTAGGACAGGAGACTGAGCTGCGCAGATCAAAGAGACGCTTTACTAAGCTTCGTGTGGGCTTAAGGTCTCAGTTCCTAATCATCTTGGCCCGTCCAAAGCAGGGCCACATCCAGAGTAACACAAAGGCTGATCAATACGGTGAATTACGAACACTCAATCACGAGCGACTGTGAGCACAAGTAATAGATCGGGTATTACCGCGCTTTTCGCATACCCGCGCCTGGGCGGCGAGTCCGAGAACTGTTCAACTCATCCGATATAATGGGCCTAACATGATCAAGAAAACAGCAATCTACTTGGTACCGGCCATGATCCTGGCTGCCGTGGCGTGGCTCGTGTTGCGGCCGCACGAGGCCCGCGCGGTGGAGGTGGGTGATGAGGCGCCTGACTTCAGTCTGCCGCTAACCGCCAGTTCGCCTGATGGCGGCAACAGGAGCCTGGTGCGTCTCGCAGATTATCGGGGCCACGTGCTGGTACTCAATTTTTGGGGAACCTGGTGCCCGCCGTGCGTTGCCGAGGCCCCCAGTCTGGAACGATTCGCCGAGAAGGTAAAACCGTGGGGCGTCGTGGTGCTCGGCGCCAGCGAGCGTAAGGATCTGTCGCCCGCTGATGCCGACGAGGACGATCCCGGGCTGGCCGACTTCGTCAGCAAATTCCACCTGACCTACCCCATAGCAAGAGACCCGGTCGCGGGCGTGGCACATCGCTACGGGACTTTTCTCTTCCCGGAAACGTACATTATTGATCGCCAGGGGCGCCTGGCGGAGAAGATTATCAGCAACATTGATTGGGATGACCCGCGAATGCTGGCTTTTGTGCGCGAGCTTGCTCAACCCGGCCGGCAACCTTCAAGCTAACTCGGAGGCTGAGGGGCGGTCACCGCATCAAATGCCATAGGACCGCAAATGCATCAGCCCATCCAGGCCCGCAGCGAAAGCCAGAGCCACTCGAGCGCGGTGGACCCCGTGTGCGGGATGACAGTCGATCCCGATCACGCCGCAGGGCAATACGAATACGGGGGCCGTACCTATTACTTCTGCGGCGGGGGTTGCCTCGCCAAGTTTCAGTCTGATCCCCAGCGATATCTCCAAGCGAAGGCTGGGGCGTCACCCAAGTTGGTCACCCTGGAAAAGGCGCCCGCCTCTGCCCCGTTGCACACTCATCAAGCTCCGGGCGCCGCAGCCGTGGATAAGACTGCCGAAAGCGCGAGGCCGCCCGCGAGCGCCGCGATATACACCTGCCCGATGGACCCGGAGGTCCGCGCGCCCAAGCCTGGACCCTGCCCGAAGTGTGGCATGGCACTCGAACCTGTCTTGTCCCCCGCCCGCTCCCGCACCGAATGGGTGTGTCCGATGCACCCGGAAATCGTGCGTTCGGAGGCCGGCTCTTGCCCCGTCTGTGGCATGGCCCTGGAGCCTCGTTCCGTCTCTTTAGGGCAGGAAAAGAACCCTGAGCTTGCAGCCATGACGCTCCGGTTTTGGGTGAGTGTAGTGTTCACGGCGCCGGTTTTGGTTCTTGGCATGGCCGGCATGATGCCGGACGTCGCACGCTGGATTCCTGAAGCCGGTCGCAACTGGTTAGAGCTGGCGCTCGCAACTCCGGTGGTGTTGTGGGGAGGCTGGCCGTTTTTCGAGCGGGCCTGGGCATCGTTTCTCAACCGCAGTCCGAACATGTTCACTCTGATCGGGCTCGGCACCAGCGCGGCCTATCTCTACAGCCTCGCGGCCACCCTCGCGCCGGACGCGTTGCCGTCGGCATTTCGTGAAACCGGCGCAACCGTTCCCGTCTACTTCGAGGCCGCCGCGGGAATCACAACGCTGGTGTTGCTGGGTCAGGTGCTGGAGCTTCGCGCCCGGCAACACACGTCCAGCGCCATTCGCGCTCTGCTTGGCCTTGCGCCCAAGACGGCGCGCCGCCTGACCGAGAGCGGCAGTGACGCAGATGTTCCGCTCGAGGCAGTCCAGGTGGGCGACCGGCTGCGCGTGCGGCCGGGAGAGCGCGTACCGATGGATGGTGTCGTGCTGGAGGGTAGCAGCTCGGTGGATGAATCGATGCTGACCGGTGAGCCCATTCCGGTGGAAAAGGTGACCGGCGATCGAGTGGTGGGTGGCACCCTCAACGGCCACGGCAGCCTGATCATACAGGCCGAGCGCGTGGGCGCCGACACGCTGCTGGCACAGATCGTGTCCTTGGTAAGCGAGGCCCAACGAAGCCGTGCGCCTATTCAGCGCTTGGCCGATAAATTCGCCGCCTGGTTCGTGCCATGCGTCGTGCTGGCAGCGATCGTCACCTTTGCGGTTTGGGCGCTGGCGGGCCCCCAACCTCGCCTTGCGCATGCTCTCGTTAACGCTGTCGCTGTCCTGATCATCGCTTGCCCCTGCGCGCTGGGGTTAGCCACGCCCATGTCCGTCATGGTGGGCACAGGGCGCGGCGCGCACGCCGGTGTGCTGATCAAGGACGCCGAGGCGTTGGAAGAACTGGAGAAGGTGGAGACGCTGCTGGTCGACAAGACCGGCACACTCACCGAAGGTCGCCCGAAGCTCACCTCAATATCGCCGCTCGGAGGCTTTGGCGAGCGCGAGATCTTATATCTTGCGGCCAGCCTGGAACAGGCCAGCGAGCACCCGCTAGCGAAAGCCTTTGTCGAAGAGGCAAGCAACCAAGGCTTGAAACTTGCGCCGGTTGAGGAATTCCGCGCCTCGGCCGGCAAGGGCATCACCGGGCGCGTCGAAGGGCGTACGGTGGCACTGGGCAACCGGGAGTTGCTCGAAGAATCGAGTGTCGACTCTACAGAAGTGGAGATGCTAGCTTCCGGCGCCGAAGCCTTGCGGAATCGGGGCGCCACCGTGATGCTGGCCGCGGTCGACGGGCGCCGCGCGGGGCTGTTTGGCGTCACCGATCCCATCAAGCCGTCAACCCCTGGTGCTCTCCGACAACTTCGTGAGGAGGGTCTCAAGATTGTAATGCTGACGGGCGACAGCCCCACAACGGCACACGCAGTAGCCCGGCAACTTGGCATCAAGGAGCTTGAGGCCGGTGTGCTTCCCGAGAAGAAGATCGAAATCGTGAGACAGTTTCAAGCGCAAGGTCGCGTGGTGGCCATGGCGGGCGATGGCATCAATGACTCTCCGGCGCTCGCCCAGGCTGACGTGGGTATTGCCATGGGAACGGGGACTGACGTGGCCATGCAAAGCGCGGGCATTACGCTGGTAAAGGGCGACCTCACAGGTATCGTGCGCGCTCGCCGACTGAGCCGCGCCACTCTGCGCAACATTCGACAGAATCTGTTCTTTGCCTTCATCTACAATTCGCTCGGCATTCCGCTGGCCGCGGGAGTGCTCTATCCTGCTTTCGGGCTGCTCTTGAGTCCAATCATCGCCAGCGCCGCCATGACCTTCAGCTCGGTTTCGGTCATCACCAACGCTTTGCGGCTACGGCGGGTGAAGTTGTAGGCCGACTGACCAGCACGCCATTCAATTCGGCGGACCCGGTCGCGCAGGTTCTGCGGGTTTGATCTCGCTCTTGACGCTGAAAAGTTTGAAATTGAAGTAGAGATGCCGGTTCCGATACATCTGCCCGTTGTAGATGGACGTGACAGTAACCTCCCTGGGTAGCCAAAGCACAGCGGTCGCCTGTGGAGGTGGACCTCGCCGAATTGAATGTCGGTAGTAGACCTTTCCAACCCAATGTCAAGTCTCGGCTTCAAGAGATCCAGACGCATTCTCACGATTCGGTAGCTTATTGCGTCGATCCAGGCCAGGCCTTGATAGAGCAGGAGCGCTGACCTCCCTTCTGCGCTTACTTGCCCTTTCACCATGGCCTGTCTGGGCGCTCGGCAAAGGCGACGACGTACCGGTTGCGGCCGGCCGATGCCTGCTGTCCGAGATGACGAAAGTTAGTTCCGGACTGGTTGTCAGCGTAGAACAGCACCCACATAGACGCGAAGTTCTCGGTAAAGTTGAAACCTCGGCTGCTTCGGTGTCGAATTGACAATTACCCCCGTGCTATTTATCATCCAAGAAGTTCGTGAGGTTTGCGCAATGAGCGACAAGCGGGAGAAGGTTCGAGCACTGGTCGTCGATGACGAGGCGGCCGTGGTCACGCTGCTGTGTGCACGTCTCACCATGGAGGGCTACGAATCCAAAGGCGCCCCAAACGCCGAGGAGGCGCGGGCGCGGCTTGAGGAGGAACATTTTGACCTGGTGATCTGCGATTTGCGAATGCCCGGGATGACGGGGCTGGAACTTTTAAAGGAAGTCCGCGTCCGATTCCCTCACCTGGCGTTCATCATCTGCACGGGTGAAGACGATGTGCGAACCGGCATCGAAGCGATGAAGCAGGGCGCGGCGGACTATCTGGTGAAGCCGTTGCAGCTTGACGGAATGATGGCGAGCGTCGTGCGGGCGCTCGACAAGCAGCGGCTGACCATTGAACTTGAACAGTACCGCGGCCGCCTGGAAGATATGGTCGAGCAGCGCACGCGGCAGTTGAAATCAGCCATCGCGCGCATCGAACACACCTATGACGAGACACTGGCCGCCTTGGGCGGAGCGCTTGAGCTCCGCGACATTGAGACTCAAGGACACTCGCGGCGTGTCACGCATTACTGCCTTGAAATGGCGCGCGCCATGCAATGCTCGAATGAGGATCTGCGCACCATCGTCCGCGGCTCGTTTCTGCACGACATTGGCAAGATCGGGATTCCGGACGCGATCCTTCTAAAGCCTGACCGTCTCAGCGAAGCAGAGACCGCGGTGATGCAAACTCACGCGCGCATCGGATACGAACTGGTGTGCCGCATCGCCTTCCTGACGCCTGCGGCCCAAATTGTGCTGACGCACCAGGAGCGCTGGGACGGCACCGGCTATCCGCAGGGCTTGCGAGGGAAAGAGATTCCGCTGGGCGCGCGCATCTTCTCGGTGGCGGACACCCTCGACGCCATGACTTCAGACCGGCCGTACCGTTCAGCGTTGTCCTTTGCCGCGGCGCGCGAGGAAATCGCCCGCCAATCCGGCCGCCAGTTTGATCCCGACGTTGTAGCTGTGTTTGTGGCGATTCCTGAGGAGGTGTGGCGCAAGATCAGGCGCGAGGCCACTGAGCGCCCCCAGTTCGCGGTGGCGGCGCTCACCGGCACAAGCGGCAGGCTCGACACTGCCCTCGAAGGACTGGCGGTCGCGCGGTAACGGTCAGCATGAGCGGTGTAGCCCCGAAAGGCGCTCGCGTGATTTGACTTCTCGCTGAGTGGCGTTTCGCAACCGTTTCAGGTAGCCGCTTTTTTGAGGGATCGGCTTCTCGCCGCGCGCCACCCAGAAAGCCTCAGGACCATGACGAAAACGAAAGTACTGATTGCTGAGGATGACCCGATTTCTCTCCGCGTGGTGGAGACCATGCTGAAGAAATGGGGCTACGAGCCGGTATCGGCTCACGACGGAGAGGAGGCTTTGCAAGCTCTCCAGAGCGACGATCCGCCACGAATCGCTATCCTCGATTGGATGATGCCGCGCAAGGATGGTATTTCGGTGTGCCGCGAACTGCGGCAGCAGACGGATCGCGCTTATGTTTACATTCTGCTCCTCACAGCCCGATCGCAGCAGCGCGATCTGGTGGAAGGGCTGGGAGCAGGCGCCGATGACTACCTCACCAAGCCTTACAGCGGTGAGGAACTGCGCGCGCGCCTGTTTTCCGGCGAGCGCATTCTGGAGGTGCAGCAACAACTTGTAGCTGCCCGCGAGGCGCTGCGGGTGCAGGCCATCCGCGACCCGCTCACAGGACTGTTCAACCGGCGCTACATGGGGGAGGCGTTGGAGCGGGAGCTGCGGCGCGCCGAGCACGGCGGCCAGCCGCTGAGCATGATCATGTTGGACGTCGATCACTTCAAGCGTTTCAATGATACGTCAGGCCATCAGGCCGGCGATGACCTGCTGATCCACATCGGTTCCCTGCTCCAGGCGCGGACGCGCCGCGAAGACATCGCCTGCCGTTACGGCGGAGAAGAATTTCTCCTCATTCTTCCGGGCGCGCCGCTCGAGGCCGCCCTTCGGCGGGCCGAGGAACTACGCCGCCAGATCCGCGAGTCTACCGTGGAACATCGAGGTCAGTCGCTGGGCGGCATCAGTGTGTCGGCTGGCGTCGCCTGTTTTCCTGAGCACGGAACAAGCGCTGATGGGCTGCTGCGCGCCGCCGACATGACCCTTTACCGGGCCAAGGAGCTTGGCCGTGATCGTGTGGAGGCATGCGAGCGGCCGGCACCCATGACTGCGCCGGCGCCACTCGGGTAAGGCCGGAGACACGGCCGTCGCGCCAATCAGTTGCTTTCGACGGCCAGCGCCACCGCATTTCCGCCGCCGAGGCAAAGCGCTGCGATACCGCGAGCGGCATGGCGTCGCCTCATCTCGTGGAGAAGGGTAACCAACACTCGCGCGCCCGACGCGCCGATGGGATGGCCGAGCGCGACGGCGCCGCCATTCACGTTGGTCTTTTCTGGATCCAAACCGAGTTCCTGGATTACAGCCAGCGCCTGCACCGCGAAAGCTTCGTTGAGCTCCACAAGATCGACGTCGTCAAGCTTCCATCGCAGCTTTGCCAGGAGCTTTCTCACTGCCTCCACCGGAGCCATCATCACCCAGCGAGGCTCCACGCCGCTCACCGCTTGCCCCACAACTTTCGCAAGCGGGCTCTTGCCCCATTCGCGCGCCCTTTCTCGTGAGGTTAGGACCAGGGCCGCGGCGCCGTCATTAGTTCCCGGAGCGTTGGCTGCCGTCACGGTGCCATCGGGCTTGAACGCCGGCTTGAGCTTGCCGAGCGCTTCCAGAGTGCTATCGGCGCGCGGCGACTCATCAGTGGAAAACAGTACCGGGTCGCCCTTGCGCTGCGGAATGGGTACGGGAACAATCTCCTGGCTGAAGCGGCAGCTCTTGATGGCGTCTACGGCGCGGCGATGGCTTTCGAGCGCATACGCGTCCTGACGCTGCCGCGAAATCTTATATTTTTCCGCCACCAGTTCCGCCGTCATGCCCATGTGAAAATCTTCGTAAGCGTCCCAGAGGCCGTCCTGGATCATCGAGTCCAGGATCTTGCCGTGCCCGAGACGATATCCCTGGCGGAGCTGCGGCAACAGGTAGGGCGCATTGCTCATCGATTCCATTCCGCCCGCCACCACCGCTTCAACGTCTCCAAGCTGGATGCCTTGCGCCGCCAAGCCAACCGCCTTCAGCCCCGAGCCGCAGACCTTGTTGATGGTGAGTGCTGCCACGCGATTGTCGAGGCCGCCTTTGAGACCGGCCTGCCGGGCCGGATTCTGGCCGAGTCCGGCCGAAAGCACGTTGCCCATGATGATCTCATCGACTTGTGCGGGTTCGATTCCGGCACGCTTCACGGCCTCGCGCACCACAATCGAGCCCAAGTCGACGGCTGATAGAGGAGTGAGAGATCCCAGAAATTTGCCAATGGGGGTGCGGACTGCGGAGAGAATCACTGCTTCGCGCATCGTCGTACGGTGGACAACTTTTAGACGACTATAGGGCCGTCGCGGGGCTTGGGTCGGCGCCCTTTGGTTTCAGCGCAACCCGGCTGGAGACTCGGGTGCGGATCCCCCGACTCCTCAAAGGCCCGTTCCCGCGGGATGCCAAGCTTCCGGCCCAGCCCGCCTAGCTAACCTTCAGCCGGCACTTTTGCTGCAGGGTGGCGTGCAGCCGCTGGCGAACCGCAATCGGTAGCGGGAAAAGGCGTCCATCGCAATAAAGCTCGATGGTCTTGCGCGTACTATCCACCACGACTTCACAGTGGTGGCAGCCGCAAGCGTGCGCCTCAATGGCCCGTTTCAATTCCGGATCAAGGTCTCCGTCAAGGTAGTTCGATATTTCCCTAAAAACGTCCCTGCAATTCAAAGTCGAACCTCATCACTACTTGAAAACTTTACTCAACTCTTCTCGCAGCCGCAGGCGCGCCCGGAACAGGCGCGCCTTCACGGCGCTGATCGTTAGTCCCAGCATCTCCGCCGTTTCTTCAGTGGAAAGACCCTCCACATCCCGCAGCATAAAGACCGTCCGGAATGAAGGAGGCAGGTCTTGAATGGCTTTTTCTAACCTCTCGCGCGTTTCTGTGCGCCCCAGCAATTGCTCGGGATTGGGCTTCCAATCCGCGAAGTCGCGCGGGATCACTTCGCCGTCTTCCTCGATCGGATCGTCGAGCGAGACGGAACGGTCTGTGCGGCGCTTGCGCAGCTTCATCAGCGCCTGGTTCACCGCGATGCGCACGATCCAGGTGTAGAAACGGGAATCCTCCCGAAATTTCGGTAGGTTCTCGAAAGCCTTGAGGAAGGTCTCTTGCAGCACGTCCTCGGCGTCTTCGGGGTTGCCCGTGATGTTGAGGCCGAGGCGATAGATCTTGTGCTCGTACCGGTTCACCAGCGACTCGAACGCTTCGTAGTGGCCTGCCTTGGCCGCCGTCACCAGCGCTCCTTCGGTTTGTTCCACCACCTGTGGCACAGCTTCGCTCATCGTCATGGACCGTCGGCACAGACCGGCGCCTACCGTCGAGAGGTGAAATAAGACGCTCCCCCCTCTGCATCCAGCATACGGGAAGCAGCGCGGAGATTCCAGCCCCGATAGAGCCGCCCGAGCCGCCGCACCGCGTCTGCGTACTTGCAGGCGCGACCCGGCATCCGAAAGTCGCAGGAATCGATTGCCAGACCTTCACCATCAATTAGAGAATAGGGCAAGTGAAAGGATTCTGGCCTTACGTACTTGTGAGATGCCAGTTTCCAGACTGGGAGATCAACACCATGACCGGAGCTGTGGCAATCGCCGAAGAGCAGCATCGCGGGCTTCTCGATGGGATTGGGGCAGCCCGCGTGGGAACCGATCGCCTTTTCGACATTCTTCGGCAGGAGGCCCTCTATGACCGGCCGATCGCCGAGCGCCACCGGATCGTTTTCTACATTGGGCATCTCGAAGCCTTCGATCGCAACCTGTTGGCTCCCGGTCTCGGCCTCGAGCCCTTCCATCCGGAATTTGATAGGCTCTTCGCGTTTGGAATCGACCCGGTGGGTGGCGGCCTGCCGAGCGACCAGCCGTCGGACTGGCCGTCTGTTGAGGAGGTGCGCCGTTACGTGCGCACCGTGAGAGACCGGTTAGATGAGCGCCTCGCGCGGCAAGCCTCGCCTGACCAAATGCTCCACGTGGCCCTTGAACACCGATTGATGCACGCCGAGACTCTGGCCTATATGTTCCACCAGCTTCCTCTGGACCGGAAGCGGGTGCCGGCTCAGGCGCCGCAGCCGCAGACCCAGCCCGTGACTCCCCGCATGATTGACATTCCGGCCGGAATAGCGACGCTCGGGTTGCCGCATTCGAAGGCGTCTCAAGGGAGCCGTGAGGCGTTCGGATGGGACAACGAGTTCGAGGCGCAGCAGGTGAGGGTACCCGCCTTCGCCATCGATGCCTACAATGTGACCAACGGCCAGTTTCTCGAATTCATGCGCGCGGGTGGCTATGGCGAGCGGAGCCTGTGGAGCGAAGCCGGCTGGAACTGGATTCAATCGGAGCAAGTCCGCCACCCCCGGTTTTGGATTTCCTCTTCCAACAACGGCGGCGACGCCGGGCTCTACCGGACGATGTTCGACGAACGGCCCCTCCCGCTCGATTGGCCAGTTTACGTGAGCCACGCGGAAGCCTCGGCCTACGCACGTTGGGTGGGTAAGGCGCTGCCGACGGAAGCGCAATTCCATCGCGCCGCCTACGGAACCTCAAATGGCGAGCGCGATTACCCTTGGGACGCAGAGACGCCCGAGGCGCGGCATGGCAACTTCGATTTCCACCGTTGGGACCCGGTGCCCGTTGGCTCCTATCCCTCCGGCCGCAGCGCTTTCGGCGTCGAAGACCTCGTGGGCAATGGCTGGGAATGGACTTCCAGTGTATTCGGTCCGCTGCCGGGTTTCGAGGCGTTCACGTTTTATCCGGGCTATTCGGCAAACTTCTTCGACGGCCAGCACTACGTGATGAAAGGCGGTTCGTCCCGTACCGCGGCGCCGCTGCTCAGGCGCTCATTCCGTAACTGGTTCCAACCCCATTATCCGTTCGTCTACGCCGCCTTCCGCTGCGTCGAAAACTGACTCCCGGCGACGAGTGCCCGCGAAGGAACGTAGGATGGCAGAGTGAGCGAAATCTTGCCGCCGACGTCGAAGGCCCTGCCGCGCTCAATTTCACAATTGATGCAAGTCTGTCTCGCGATTCCTGAAAAAATCCTACGTCGGTGTCCCAATTTTTGAGCTAATCTTACACACGGATTCAGTGGACGGATACGTGCAATGGAACTATCCGTAAGTCCCCAATCTCTGGACCGAATTCGAACACAACTTCGCAGCGTGCTCGCGAGCGGCCCTTTTGCAAGTGCCGACCGGATGCGGCGCTTTTTGGAATTTGTTGTCGAACACAAACTCACCTCCCCGGACAAGCCCCTGAAGGAATTGACCATCGGTATGGAGCTTTACGCCGCGGACTTCGATCCGCGACTTACTGCGGTGGTTCGTGTGGACGCTGCACGTTTGCGTGCCAAGCTTCGGGAATACTATGGCTCCGAAGGCGCTGCAGACAAGTTAATCATCGAGCTTCCCAAGGGAAGCTATACACCCGTGTTTCGCGAAGGCTCGACGGGTCCGAATTCCCCCCTTGCTGCGACAGCCTCCTCCGAACCTTCCATTGCGGTTCTACCTTTCTCGAATCTTAGCCCCGAGCCTGAGGATTACTTCAGCGACGGTCTCACTGAGGAGATTATTCATGCGCTTTCGTCAGCAGAGGGGATACGTGTTGTGGCACGGACATCCACTTTCGCACTCAAATACAAGAATGCTGATGTTCGGGAGGTGGGCCGCGCGTTGAATGTCGGCTTTATTCTCGAGGGGTCGGTTCGCAAATCGAAAAATGCGCTGCGTGTGACCGCGCAGTTGGTCAGTACTTCAGATGGTTATCAGTTATGGTCTCGGCGTTACGACCGCCAAATCGACGATGTCTTTGCGGTACAAGACGAAATTGCGTCTTCGATTGCCGGAGCGCTGCGAGCAGCCAACACGCCGATCCTGGGCAAGGTGTCGCCGGTTAGCAGTACTGGGGATTTTGGGGCCTACGAATGGTACCTTCGAGGCCGGTACCATTTGAACCGGCAAACAAGAGAATCACTGCATAAGGCCATCGAGTGTTTTGAGCAGGCTTTGCGACGGAGTCCCAAGTATGCCCCCGCGTTCAGTGGAATGGCAGTCGCCTGGCTTTATCTTGGCATGTTTGCGATGGATCCTCCAGTTGACACGATGCCAAAGGCCCGACAGGCAGCGACCCGCGCACTCGAGATTAACGAGCATGAAGGGGAAGCGCTATCTATAGCGGCATCCTGTAAAGCGATGTTTGAATGGGACTGGAGTGGAGCCGAGGCATTGTTTTGGGAGGCGCTTCAATCCCCATCAGGAAGCGACATCTCGCATCATCTCTTTGCCATGTTCGTGCTTTTGCCTACGGCGAGGATCGAGGAGGCGCTCACAATGATCGACGAGGCCAAACGAATCGATCCTTTGTCCCTTTTTGTCTCTGCCAGTAACACTGCCATCCTGCTGATGGCGCGCCGAACCACCGAAGCGGAGGTCGAAATCCGTCGAGCCCTGGAGCTGGATCCATTCTTCTGGCGGGCGATTGTCGCCATGGGGCGCTGCCATGAAGCACAGGAGCGCTACGACGAGGCGATCGTCTGTTATGAACAAGCCAAAACATTTTCCGACAACGTTCCAAGCGCCATTGGAGCATTGGGGCGCGCCTATGCGCTCGCAGGAAGGACGAAGGATGCTCATCGACTTTTGGAGGAATTAGACGATCTGGCCAGGCGCCGTTATGTATCGCCGTACGGAAGGGCATTGATTTATCTTGGGCTAAACGATGATCGGGTCTTCGATTGGCTTGACTGCAGTTGCAATGAACGTGCCGGTTGGCTCATGTACCTGGCCACAGACCCGCGCTTCCACCCATTGCGAAGGGACCCTCGATTCCGGTCTCTTTTGCAAAGGCTCGGATTGCCGGTGATCGCTTATCCCACTTCTCCTCGAACCCGCAGATCCAGAGTTTGAAACCGTTTCAAACTTCACAAGAGCTGGCGGGTCCGGCATACTGATCCCTCGATTCAAACAGAAGCAGAGCGCCGGCGGCTTCGCCATCCGGAATGCTTTTAGATTAGAACCGCGAAGACAAGCAGGGTGTGGTTATACGAGACGTGGTCCCAGCCGTCGTCAGGCGACCTTGGCTGCGGGTAAATACCGATATTTGAATCGTAAAGACTGACGGGGGCACGATGCCTATAGTCGACGGTCTGCAGCGCTCTCGAAATCGGAATCCAGATAAGGTGGCAATCGCATTTGGCGGTCAGTCGTGGACTTACGCTGCCTTCGACGAAATCACTGACCATATAGCCGGCAATCTCCTCGCTGCGGGTCTGGAACCTGGGGATCGGGTTGTGTTTCACCTTCTGAACGGTCCGGAAATCGCGCTCGTTGGTGTTGGCTGTTTGAAAGCCGGTTGCATTGCAGTGCCTGTCAACCCGCGGTTGAAGGGGCCCGAGATCGATTATGTTCTTCGTCACAGCGGAGCCGCCTGTTACGTAGGCCAGCCGGATCTTTATGCTGAGACGACAAAGTCATGCCCAGCCATCTCTGCGTTAGATCTCAAATACATAACGGGCGATACGGCGGTGGTCCGAACTAGAAGTCTTGAAGAGCTTTTCCGATCAGCCGGTCGTCCCGTTTCACTTCCTGATGTTGCATCGCACCAAATCGCGGCCATTTTCTATACGTCAGGTACCACCACCCGGCCGAAAGGCGTCACCCATACGCATGAGACCCTGACGCAGACCGCCGACGCGATGCGCCATATGTTGCTGGACGAGAATCAGGTGGCCGTGGTGATGTCATCCATGGCACACCTGATCGGATTTGGCATGCTGTTTCTGTCGGGCCTGCTCAATGGAGCGACGATTGTCATCACGCGGCCCTTCGATTTCGATAGCATTTTGGAATCCTACGAGCGACGGCGTGCCACCTATGTCGTTGGTCTCCCCGTAATGTTCCGGGGGTTGCTCCAAGCTCAAGTTGAGACGCCGCATGATGTGGCTTCGGGGCGATTCTACTTCTGCGGCGGCGACAGTGTGCCCCCGGCCCTTCAAAGAGCTTTCCAGCCTGTTTGGGGCACTATTTGTGAGGTCTATGGTATGACTGAGATCACTCCCTTATCGTGGAACCGGCCGGGACGTGTTCGCGCTGGATCGATTGGCCAGCCCGGCGAAGGCATTGAATTCCGCCTGGTCGATACCAGCGGAGCGGAAGTCAAAACCGGCGAAGTGGGAGAGATTTGTGTTCGTGGGGCGCAACTGACGACCGGCTACTGGCAAGACCCAGACGCCACGGCCGAAGCCACGCGAGATGGCTGGTTTCACACCGGAGATCTGGCTACCCGCGACGCCGACGATTATTATTGGTTCGCCGGACGCAAAAAGGACATTATTATCCGCGGCGGTAGCAACATCTCTCCTCGCGAGGTCGAAGCCGCTCTTTATGAACATCCAGCGGTAGGCGAAGCGGCCGTGGTGGGCCGTCCGGACGACGTGTGGGGAGAGGCCGTCGTTGCCTATGTAGCTTTGCGGCCAGGGCAAATGGTGACCGAAGCCGGTTTGATCGCATTCGTTCGTGAACGGTTGGATGACTACAAGACCCCCGAGCGGATCATCTTCCAAACAGAACTGCCCAAGAATCCAACGGGGAAAATTCAACGGCGCGCCCTTCGCCAGACCGCACATTCAATGGTCTCTCAGCTTGAGCCCGTCTAAAGGCAAAACAAACTCGTTTGAAAAGGAGAATACAGATTATGGCAACCCTAGCGTCCCCCGTACTGGAGCAGAAGATTTCCCCGACAGCAACTAAACTTCTGATAAACAATAAATGGGTTTCCAGTGAGTCCGGCAAGACCTTCGCTACTTTCAACCCGGCCACAGGCCAAGAGATTGCCCAGATCGCCGAGGCCGACGCTGCGGATGTCGATAAGGCTGTTAAGGCAGCTCGGAACGCCTTCGAACGCGGCCCGTGGCGCAAGACATCGGCGGCGGAGCGCGGCCGCCTGTTGAACCGCCTCGCGGATTTGATGGAACAGAACGGCGACGAGCTTGCTTACCTGGAGAGCCTGGACAACGGGATGCCGCTTACGGTGGCGAGCTCCCTCGCGCTGCCTCTCACCCTGGGTGTCTTCAGATACTATGCTGGATGGGCCGACAAGAACCAGGGCAAGACCATCCCGATTACCGGTGACTATTTCTGCTACACCCGGCACGAGCCCGTGGGAGTTTGTGGTCAGATCACGCCGTGGAACTTCCCGCTGCTCATGTACGCCATGAAACTTGGGCCGGCCCTGGCCACGGGAAATACCGTCGTCCTCAAGCCTGCCGAGCAGACACCGCTGACGGCCTTGCGAATCGGAGAACTCGCCGTGGAGGCGGGCTATCCGCCTGGAGTCGTGAACATGCTGCCCGGCTACGGGCCTTCGGCAGGGGCCGCGCTGGCCAATCACATGGACGTCGACAAAATCGCGTTCACGGGTTCGGTTGAAGTGGGCCACCTCATTATGCAAGCGGTCGGCAAGTCTAATTTGAAGCGCGTGAGCCTGGAATTGGGTGGAAAGAGTCCGAACATTGTGTTCGCGGATGCCGACATGGAACAAACCATCGAAGGGTGTCACTTGGGGCTGTTTTTTAATCAGGGCCAGGTGTGTTGCGCAGGTTCACGGCTCTTTGTGGAAGAAAGTGTCTACGACGAATTCGTGGAGAAGAGTGTCGCTCGGGCTGCACGGCGCACTGTGGGCGATCCATTCAATGCGGGCACGGAACAGGGACCCCAAATCGACGACACCCAGTTTCAAAAGGTAATGTCTTATATCGACTCAGGCAAACGCGAGGGTGCCGAATTGCTGACCGGAGGAAAGCGAGTGGGAAGTCAGGGGTACTTCATTGAACCGACCGTCTTTGCCGGAGTGCGGGATGAAATGAAGATCGCGCGAGAGGAGATTTTTGGGCCCGTGATGAGCATCATGAAATTCCGGGATCTCGATGAAGTTATCGAGCGGGCAAACAACACCACGTATGGTCTGACGGCTGCGGTTTGGACCCGCGACATCGGCAAAGCCTTTGCGATAGCGGACAACGTAAAGGCTGGCACGGTTTGGGTCAACTGCTATGACGTGTTCGATGCCGCGGCGCCGTTCGGCGGCTACAAGCAGTCCGGAATCGGCCGGGAATTTGGCGAATATGGCCTTCATGAGTACACAGAAGTGAAAACCGTGACTGTTAAGCTCCAGTCTCCTAGCTCGACGAAAAGTGCACCGAACTAATGCGCTCGTTCCGCAACTGGTTCCAACCCCGTTATCCGCTGGATGGCGCAGACCCTTGCCTTGTAGGGTCTGCGATCTCGCGAAGCGAGTTCTTATTATAGGGCAGCGTAGCGGTGCCGAGGCTTACGCAGGGAGTATCCGGGATATCCGCAGACCTCAAAGAGCAGAGATGCGCCAGCCAGCGGCTCGTTGAGGGGGCGAGTGATCGGAGGGGACCTGCTACCGCCTGTCGAACGTCGGTTCGTCGCGTGCGCCGTGCCAGACGTGCAAAATCTCAACGCTCTTGGATTCCTCGCTAACGTCGTAGAAAATGCGATAGGGACGAACCACGATTTCGCGCAACGTACCTCTCGAGCCGCGG
>DATJYK010000119.1:0-1924 GCA_035578005.1 Terriglobia bacterium | reverse complement strand
TTGTTATTTCGCGCGCCATTTCGCCGGCAAGCCGTTTCAGAGCGTGCAATACGAGGGACGCGGGCGCTCAGCCGGACTGATCAGCGAGCGCTTCGGCTTGGCGACGATCGGGCTCGCCATGGTGATCGATGGCGACGTGCTGCGGCTGATCGTGCGGCGCTGGAGCTTTCTCGGGATTCCGCTGCCTTCATGGCTCGGGCCGCGCGGCGACAATCATGAGCGCATCGTGGACGGACGCTTCCGCTTCCACGTCGAGATCCGCTTCCCCTTCGTCGGACTTGTCGCGCGCTATCGCGGCTGGCTGGTGCGGAATGCGTCCTGATCGCGGGCGCACCGACGCCGCGATGTGCCGGTTTCAGGCTGGAGCTGGACAGCCGCGCGTCAGTCTTCGAAGTGGTCCAGCGCGAGCACCGAAACGACGGGGCGCGGCGCGGTCTGGTCCACGCGCAAGCGTACGCCCAGTTCGCCCAGGTCCGCGGCAAACTGCGTCCAGTCCACGCTGCCATCCAGCAGGCCCTGCGCAATGCGCCGGGCCTGCTCCGACGAGGCCAGGAATGTCGCTGGTTTCGCACCCGATTCACCGCGCCGATACGACTCACCCAGCAGTCGCCGCTAGCAGGCTGTTGATAAAGGGCGCGGATCAGGCAAAGTTCGATGCAGAGTTCGAACGAGGCCAGATCGATGCGCGGAAGTGATGTACAGCAGAGCGGACTGTTCAGCTACGTGTCGCTGGAGTCGCGAGTGCCGCCGACTCACCCGCTTCGGGGCGTCAAGGCACTGCTGGATGAGGCCCTTGGCAGCATGAACCGGGACTTTGACCGGGTGTACGCCGGAACCGGCCGCCCCTCGATCCCGCCGGAGCGCTTGGTGCGCGCCTCGACGCTGCAGGTGCTGTACTCGATCCGCAGCGAGCGGCTGCTGTGCGAGCAGCTGGACTACAACCTGCTGTTTCGCTGGTTCGTGGGCCTGTCGATCGACGAGCCGGTGTGGGATCACTCCACCTTCACCATCAACCGCGACCGGCTGATTCAGGCCAAGGTGGCCCGCAAGCTCTTGCGGCGCATCGTACGCAAGGCACGGGCCGCAAGGCTGCTGTCCAACGAGCACTTCAGCGTGGACGGGACGCTGATCGAGTCCTGGGCGGCGATCAAGAGCATGCGCCGACGCGACGGCCAGGACGAGCCGCCCGGGCCGGGCCGCAACCCCACCGTGAACTGGCACGGTGAGAAGCGCACGAACCAGACCCATGTCTCGCCGCAGGATCCGGAGGCGAAGCTCTATACCAAGGGCAAGCACCAAGCCACCCGGCTCAACTACATGGGCCATGTGCTGATGGAGCATCGCAATGGACTGATCGTGGACGTGCAGGTCACCGAGGCCAACGGCTTTGCCGAACGCCAGGCGGCTCTGGCGATGCTGGACCGGCAACCTTGCCGCCAACAACGCACAGTGGCGGCGGACAAGGCTTACGACACCGCAGACTTCGTGGCCGACTGCCGCCAGCGCGGCATTACCCCGCACGTGGCCATGAACATCACCGGACAACGTGACTCGGCCATTGATGCGCGCACCACGCGACATCCGGGCTACATGGCCAGCCAGCGTATCCGCAAGCGCATCGAGGAGTGCTTCGGATGGGCCAAGGATGGACGAGCCCTGAGGAAGATGAAGGTCTATGGCCGGCGCAAGGTCGAGTACATCACCGCCCTGACCGTCGGGCTGTACACGCTGCTGCGGGTGAGTCGGCTCTTGCCGACCACAGCACCGGCCACGGGATAGCGGCGCAGAGCAAGCGAGGCGGCTGAGGATGCACAAGCGAGCAGCACCAGGGCCTCGCCCAGGGCGAGCACCGCAAGGAGCCGGCAAATTGCCCTTCAAGGCGATCATGTCGGCGGCATCGGTCACTTTCTCAACAGCCTGCTAG
>DATJYK010000118.1:0-46306 GCA_035578005.1 Terriglobia bacterium | reverse complement strand
CTCGCTACCAACATATCCGTGTTGACGATGTGGAGTTGCAAAGGCTCTTTCGTGAGCAAGGATGCCTCGAACCAGACGCCAATGGCTACGAAGTCATTGTCGCAGACGAGGGGCCGCCCGGACCAAACGCACCCAAGGACTTGCCCGTAATGCTCACATAGCGGGCATTTCGCCATCGGATTAGGCCCGACAAAAGGCGCACGACTCCCGCCTTCTTGCAAGGAATCCTTAGCACAATCCTTAGGCGGTTGCAAGGTCACGGGACACCGTTGCGGCGTCGCAGCCCAGGAACTGCCCGATCTGCTTCAACGTCAAACCACGCGCCTTCAACGCCTGAGCCTGCAACTGGCGCTCCGTAGGCGGCCTCCTAGGCGCCTTGAGCGGCTTCCCGGTCTCCACGTCCACGTTGAGACGTTCACGGGCCCTACGCGCCATTTTCGGGGTCACACGGCAATGATTCGCAATGTCCTGCAACCCCCAGCCAACACCTTCACTGACGATCCGCGCTTCGAGCTCCGCCTCGGTCTCAGGCTCAACCTCCAGCCGCTTCTGCTTACGCATCGCCTCCAAAGCCTCACGAGCACGCTCAACCACTCTGGCCTTATAGGTCGCTGATTCGTAGCGTCGGCGCCACAGATCATGCGCCGCGAAACTACAACCAGGCGGGATCCCATAGGTTCGCTCGCCGCTCGAGGTCGCAGGCTCCCAGTTCGCGGTAGAGCCATACGACAGCAGCTCCATTTCAGCGAGGATCTGGCGCATTTCGCAGTCAACGTCGGCCATTAGCCCTCCCGATCTGTTTCAGCACGATCTCCTGTTCGGCACGTTTAGACACCGAGACCATCCGGCCCGTCCTACCGACCTTCATTAGCCTGCCGTTGGGGTATCTCACGACTGGGCAGCCGTTGTCTAGACCGATGACCTTCGTGTCGGCGGTGAGGGTGGCGAGGCGGTCGTGCTGGGCTTGGTTCACGCCTTCACGGCTCCGCACCTTGGGGGTCTTTGCACGGACATTTCGCTTCACGCTGGACCCTCTCTACGGCCGCAGCCATCGCCTCAATGCCAATGTAGCTATGCCCTTTGCTCAACGCCTCTCTCAGGGACAACTCAAGGACACGCTTGGCGTCCGTGTTGAAGCGTTTGAATAGGTCCTCGTTCACGCCTTCCCCTTCTGCTGCTTGCCCCAACAAACACCATCAGCAGGCTTCCCGGTCATCGCCTGGATAGCGGCATTGCGGGCATTCACGGCGTCCAGACGGGCCTGCTGCTCGACCGTGAGGGCCCTGTCTCTGAGGGAAGCGATGCGGAGCATCAGGTCATGGGCGGATTCAGCCATATCGCCTCATTCGATTTCAAGCTCGCGTGGCAGAGAGATCGTCTCGCCGGGTTTGAGGATTCCTTGGAGTGGGATCTTGACCAACACGTCGCCCTTGTAGTCGCATAGGGCCACGTAGCGAACGCGCTCTAGCAGCCGCGCCATGTTCTTTCTCGCTGTCTCAGGCATCCTGTAGCGCCCACCTCAACGCGATCTGCCTAGCACACCGCTCGCTCTCAGTCTCCAAAGCAGCCCTCCACGAATCCTCGTCTGAGACGGCCTTTTCAAGCTCTGAGAGGCCACGCGCGCGGTCCTCCCTCACATCCACCCTCCCCAAGACGTACGCGCTCCAGATGGCTTTCTCGTAGGCGTTCAAGTAGCCCTGGTCGCTCATACGCCCACGCTCGCAGGGTCAATGTCAAGCGCCCTCACGAGCAGCATCGCGACATCGTAGTTGACCGCAGACTTCGGTTCATCCGTCAGCCCGAGCACCCGCCGCACCCGCAAAGTGTCCGGGCGCCCACCACGCTCATACCCAACACGCCGAGCAACATCTGAAGGCGTCAGCTCAGAACGCAAAAACGCCTCACGCAAAGGGGCAAGCGCGACGCGCCTAGCGGGTTCCTTAGCCATCTGCGCCTTCATGGGCCTGATCGAATCCAACGGCCGGCCTTCCTGCTCAAGCCGTTCCCTGTAGGCCATACGGCGCAGTTCGTTGTAGCGCGCCAGCCGCTCCGGGTTGGCTTTGAGGCCTTCCCGATAACGACGGTTCTGTTCGCGGCGACGCTCCCGGTTCTGTTCGCGGTTCCGTTTCTGGTTTTCCCTAGCGCGCTGCCGGTCAGGCTTCGTGAACCGCCCTTCCGCGTACAGCTGGCGATGCCGCGCGTTCGTGCAGAGCCGACAGATCCCCGACCTGGCCTTGAACTGGTCGAGCGGCTGCCAAACTCCGCATTTCCCGCAGAGGCGCTGCGGTTTCCCGAACAGCACACGCGTCCGCTTCTCAAGACTGACGCCACCCACGATTCAAGAGCAATCGGTCCCGGTACAGGCTTCATACGCATCCAGTAGCACCGCCGCAAGGCAATGAAGCATCGCCTCGATCTCACGACCATCCGAGGTCTCCTCAGCCTCGCGTTTCAAGGCCTTAGCCATCCCCAAAAGAAGCTCTGAGGTGTCAGCCGCGGCGATCACAGCTTCTTCGCCTCCCGCCTGATCGCCAGCGCCTCAATCTCGCTCCGCAACCACAACGGCCCGCTAGAAACACGCTGCACAGGCTCAGGGAGCCCCTTCACCGTCATCAGGTTGCTCCGATGGACACCAAGGATCGCGGCAGCATCACTGAGGCCGACAAGCGGCGGGACGACGCTCATTTCGATCGCTCCGTAATACGAAAATCCTCAGGCTTGTGCCATCCCTGCCCCACCTCGTAGTCTACAGTTTTTTGCGCACCCTCACGGCTGGCATAGGAAGCCCACCTGGACCAGCGCCCTTCGTAGAAGCATTCAAGCCGAAACGGGCGACGATTCCTTTTTTTGGTCTGACACAACAGAATTGGCTCGCCGCTCGTCGGACATATCGCCCAATGAGTCGCAACCAAACCCTCGTTCATATCTACTAGATGCGTAAACGGCTGATAAAGCAAGTTCAAATGCTCATTTGCGCCACATCGAGCACAGCCGAATTGGTCAGACCGATAGGCCACACCGATATTCCGGAGAGCGCTACTCATCGGAGCACTTCCATCAAGACAACCCCAAATACTGCGCCGAACACGAACCACATCGCCGTCCAGCAGATGAGCTGTTCGGTATTCCGGCTCACGCGACCAACTCCCACTTCAACTTCCCTTGGGTCGGATGTAAATCGACACGAGGGCGCCCAGCACGGTTCCAACTGCCGCCTCCAGCCTCGCCTAGAAGCCTAAACCCGGCCGCTCGAAGGCTTGCTCCACCCTCCTGCGGCAGCGTATAGGTGATGAGCTTCCGATAGCCGAGCGCCTTTGCCGCACGCCAGAGCGCCCGATAGATCATCGACGGGGCGTTACGGGTGCCATCCGTACAGCAGCGCGTGACCTCTGCCGTAAAGCCGTCCTGCGCCATTCGGGCCACGGGGCGACCCATGATGCCAACCCCGACAATTTCGCCCGCGAGAGCCACACCCACGGCGCAGATATGACCCACCACAGGCTGATGGTGCCGATGATGACGCTCAACCCAAGCGTTTGCCTCAGCAAGCGTGACCGGACAGAGTTCAAGGCTCACGGCCATTCGCTCTCAAGGTAGACACGGCAGGGCTTATGCGGCGGCCAATGCCAAAGCTCCGCCGTCCCGCCCGTCTGCTTCGCCAGAGAGGCCAATTCCCGGCGTTCTCGCGGCCCGAAATGAGCGTATGGACCCGATCTATCGCTCTTGACCTGCACCAGCCTCAAAACGGTCTTTTCGCCCGCGCCATGCCAGTTGAAGCCGTCGAACCAAGGACCCGTGCGGCCAGCCCACAGATCGGCACAGCCCTTTGAGCCAGCGCCGCGCGTCACCGCCCACCCCTCAGCTTCTAGGAGCTTCCGTACTTGGCGCTCACGGGCGGAGCCACGGGACGCGGTGCTCAAAAGGGAACCTCGTCATCGGCAGGGGCACCGTTCGCGGCGTGCTCCACCACGATCCGGTAGTTATGGTACGGCCGCGCCGCATCCTCCTTCTTCCCCAGATAACGGATCGCGATCTCGTCCCCCGCCTGGGCGCCAGCCTCCAGCAGCTGGTTCTTGGCGACCGTATGGAACGCATGGAAAGCAATGAGGGAACCGTCAGGCTCTTCCACCGTCACGACCGGATAAGGGTCGCGGCCGTCCTGCTCACGGTCGTTGATGCGGGTTATGCGGCCTATGAGCTCCTGGCCGGCGTCAGGGCGCCACGCCTCCGCTCTCACGGGCTCCTGGTCTAGCTTGTCTTTCAGACTCATAGCAAATCCTCTGGCTCAGCAGTAAAGGCGTCTTTCGCCACGATCCCACCGTTGGGACTCACTCGGACCTCAATGCGTCGCCCGTCGTCTGAATAGGCGTGCTTGCCCTCAGGGGCAGCATCTCCGTACCGACCACGCCACTGGTAGACGTAATCCTCGCCTTCGCGTCGGTCTCTGCCATACATCCACAGGCCATCGGCATCAACCTCAACGCTCAGCGTTTCGTAGGCATCCTCCTGCGGCTTCGTCCGGGGCAGGCGAACAACACGACAGTCCGCACGACGGTCGTAAAACGCGGCCTTATAAAACATCCCCACGCGCCCGTAGCCGCGCTCATCGCGGATGATCGAATGCATCGAATGCCCGGTCGCCTCCCGATACCAGCCCTCCGGGAGCGTACACTTACGGAACAGATCATCGACTGGTTCGCCTAGGACAAAGCCAAGGTCAGTAAGGGCCTCGGACCCGTCGATCGGAATCGTTTCAGAACCAACCAATTCCCGCTGTCCTTGTGCCTCCTGCCCGGTGATGAAGCCCTCACTGCCGAGCGCCATCATCCCCGCCAGCTGCGTAATCGGCCGATCAGCGCTTGTGTCGCGTGGTGTCTCGATCATCATCTCGTCCTCTCTCGCTTGGGACACGGAGCATATAACGGGGTAGTCAGGATGTCAAGAGAAAAGTTCAACCAGATATCTCGGCAGAGATAGCGGCCAGGCGACTACACAGGTCTACGATCCGCGGTGAAGCCCTCGGCACCGGGATTCCCCCGCTCCTCTGCGAACCGACTGCGCCTTCCCGGCTGTCTTTGCCATTCGCAGGATGCTGGCGGGGTCGTCTGCCATCGAACCGGCCTGGCTAGCGTCCCTACGGACCTGTTATGTCGGCTCACGCAACCTAGGCGGTCGCGCCGTCCTTGAACTCGACAGGCTGCCCATCGGGTCCAAAGTGGAGCACCAGCCGATGCTTCTTGCGGTTGTGGTGCAGCCAGCCTTCGGCTTCAAGAGCAGCGAGAACATGCCTGACCTTCTCAGTGCTGAATCCGAGGCGCTGCATCATCTCGCACGGGAGCGGATTCTTTTGCCCCGCGTCGCGGTAGGCCGCAACGAGAATGAGAGTCTTACGCCGCTTATCCCCGCGCACTGGCAGCCTCATCGCTGCTCGCGCGAGCGGTCCCATTACCGGTTCAATTATGGTATGGTTTCCGAGCATCTGAATCTTCCCGCCGAACGATACACGGCATCGCGAGCCCCGTCAACCCTGGCGGGGTTTCGTCTTTCTTGGGCTCCTTCTCAGAGCCTTCCTTATGCGTCTCATGCTCCCGTGGCCGCCCACACTTGATGCAGTCCCGGTTACGAGGGTCGTGAGCGGCTATGAAGCGGTGCGGCTCCATGATCTTTCAGGAGGCTCAGGTAGACCGCCCGCGACCTCGTCAATGCCGAACGTGTCGCCCTCACAGCGCGTACATCCCACGAGCTTCTTCCCGACCATCGACCCCGGCAACGGGATCCTCAAAGCCTCCACCGTAGAGCGCGTGTATGGGGCTCTCAGGGCGTAGCTGATGCGCCTGTTGGCCGCCTCCACCGACAGGTCAAGGGCGGGTTCCTCGAGGGGCCAGAGCAGGAACCGCTCGAGGGTGCGGCCAAGCTGGAGAACCAGCGAAGGCGCGGGGTTGAACCTGCGGGCCCGCTCGAGCTGCTTGCCAGAGTTGACCCAGGCCCATAGGATGCTGACGATCGGGCTTCGGACTCCGGTGGCGAGCTCCCTTGAGGCTGGAAGGTTTCGGGGGAGCCGCCGCACTTCCCCTCGGTGCCCATCGACCCAGAGCGGGATCGTGTCCCGGTGCCAGCCCGTCCAGAACTCAAGGGCGTGGAGAGCTTCGCTCATAGCCCCATATCCACGGGATCGACCTCTAGGGCCTCACAAAGCAAGACTGCTGTCGCGTAAGTCACCTGACGTTGCACGACCTGTCGTTTTGTTCGTCGTTGCTGCTGTGGGACTACTCCCAGCCTACGCTTGAGGCGGGTTATAGCGGCCTTATTTCTACCCGGGTCCTGCCATCCAATGCGACGGCACATACTTGTCCATGTCTCGCCTTCGGAGATGCGGCGTTCCGCCATCTCCCTGAATGGCGCTACGTCGATCTCACCGGGGGGCCATAGCGCCTATCCAGCCACCATCCGAGGTCATAACTCATAGCGAGCCCCTCGACGCTCTCAGGGACGAGATCACGGGGAACATCAAGCAGCCGGCGGTCCACAAGGTTGTGGTGGCGTTCGCAGACAGGACGCCACAGGCGGCTGTCCCAAAGGTCGAGGTTGGGAGCGCGGCGCTTCAGGGTCTGTTTGTCGATCCAGTGGGCCTTCTGGATCGGTCCTTCGCAGGGTCGGTCATCGAGGGGGGCCATCTGGCATCTCACCGTGACTCCCGATAGCGCAGCTTGAAGTCCCCAGGGCGGGTCATGTCGGAGCCATATCCGTAGTCCACCGTGACCTCATCGGAGCTGTACTGACGTACAATCACGACGCGGGTAACAGGCTGCCACTCGCCGTTGATGTAGCATTCGCAGTGGGGCTGAAGGTTCCGCACCTTCTTCATGTAGGGCTTAGTTCTCACCGCTGCGCCTTTAGCAAGCTAGGCAACGTTCTTCCAAGTCTTTTCGTGGCGGATCATGCTGATGGCCGCTTCCGATACGCCGAATCTACGGACAAGGACCGCGCCTGTCGTTTCATCGGAGGCGCGAATTAGGCGCACCTGCTCGGCAGTCAGCTTGGCTGGACCTTGCGGCCCTCTCGACCATGCCTCAAGCGTGTGCAGCCGTGTATGGTCAGACTTGCTCAACACTTCTAGGTTCTCTAGGCGATCATCTGAGCGGTCGCCGTTGATGTGGTGGACAATCTCATCGGGGGCTAGTTCGCGCTTCAGGTAGCCTTCCATGAGGCATCGAGCCCAATGCCGTCGAGTGCCATCCCGAAGGCTGATGTAGGCCCGGCCATCTGATGCAATGCCGATCGCGCTGCGCCCCTTCGCCCTTCCAGCACATGTCCGATTGCAGTAGCGCACAGAGAAGCTACCTCGCCGCTTGCCTTCAAACGAACGTCCGCAGTAGCCGCATTTGAAGCTCATACGTGTCCTTGTGACTTTAGCAAAGCCATCAGAATCATGCTGCGCTGTTCCAGCACCTTCACGACCACCCGCAGCGCCTCATACGCAGCCTTCTCCTCAGCACCTTCAATCTCCCTCAGGGCCTTCGCGGCTTCCTTTTTGTCCGTAGGGCCACCAGGTGCTTCCCGGTACGCTATCGCTAGGTTCTTCTCGATCCTTGGGACCAGCTTGAACCAGGCGGCGGCGGCTTCCTCATAGCGGTTCTGGCGCTCCGCAAGATCGTTCTCGATCCCTTCGAGCTTCACGGTGAGGGAGCCGGGGTCAGTCATTGGAGACACCCCAATCTGGATTCTCACGAAGCCAAGAATCCAGCCAGCCCTCGCGCATGGCGTCCGTAGCTCCATCCAGCGCAAAGAACTCAATCCAGCCACGCTTCGGATCGTGCGCTATAAACAGCGTGTAGGTCTGTTCGTGTTCTTTCGCAGGCTGGTAGTTGAGCGGCCAAGGATCAGGCCAGTCCATCCTCATGCCATGTGCCTCGCCGCCCAAAAGCGCCGGAACGCGCAGCCTGTTCACCGCCTAGCCTCCTTCAGAGCCTTTTTCACGTCCTGCACCGCCCTGTAGCACCCAAGGACACTCAGGAAGGCATCAGGACCCGCGACAGCTTCCACGGTCTCGTAGGAGCCGTCTGCGGCCACCTGGACGATCATCCCGCCATCCACATCCTCAATCCCGCACTCAGGGAACGTCAGGCGATAGCCGGCGATCTGCGCGTGGCTTTCCGGGTAGTAGCCAGAGCGGTTCGTCTTGAGGTCACAACACAGCCGCTTCCCACCCACCATCGCGATTAGGTCCAAACGCCCCGCGAAACCGTACCTTGGGCTGCCCACGATGCGCTCCACAATGAGCGGCTCAGGCCTCGCGTCTGAGAGCCATGCGCAGAGGCCCTGTACATAGCCCTTGTGGTCCTCAGGGAAGTCCGCGAGGGCCGGGACCTTTCCCTCGGTGCAATAGGCCTCTAGGGCGTCGTGGATGGCCGTTCCGCGGGTTCCTGCCGCATCCCTGCGGGCCTCTGCACCTAGTCCGCGTTCCCGGGCGATCTGGGCGGCACCATCCGGGTCAACGCCCTGAAGCTTCCCTTCCCGCTCGAGCGTGAGGACCGCGGCAGCGTCGAGGTTGCCCTGCCAGCGCCTTAGGGCGGGCTTGTCGAGGATCCCGAGGATCGTGGTCACTGAGGGGACAGCGCGGCGTCCATCATCGCCCTCAAGCAGCCAATACCTGTGCGACGCGTCCCTGTATTCGACCGTGAAGCCCTCGTAAAGCTGGAGTTCTGAATCCGTGGTTGCGCTCATCCGTTCAGCCTCCTAAACAGATCCCGCCCCTGAGCCACCGTCAGATCATCAAGGCTCTCAGCGCCCACCGACGCAAGGATCAGGGCTTCGGGCTGTTTGCGCTCCCTGATCGCCTTCTGGACAAGAGCCTTCTCTTCGTCCCCTAGGAGCCTGTCGGGGTTATCCTCCTTGACCACGGTGGGGAAGGCATCGCCTTCCTTGGGTGGCACGATGGGCGCTAGGGGCTTAGACGGCCTTACAGGGGCCTTAGACGGCTTGCTGGCGGCCTCACCGTCGTCATCTTCCCCGGCAGGGGCGATCCCCAGGATTCGCATGATCGCGTAACGAGCCGCATAGGAGAGCGCGGAGCCGTACGCCTTGCTGGTACGATCAGCGCCGAGGAAGATCGGCATCACGCCGCCAATGTCTTCTCCTGAAGCTGCATGGATCAGCCGATAGCGAAGCCCGGGCGCCTCCTCAGAGCCTGTCGGGATTGTGACCCAGCACAAGCCGTAGGAGGAGAGGATCGGCAGCACCTTCTCATGGATCTTCTCCAAGGTCAGGTATTTGTAGCTACGGCTCTGGATCTGTCCTTCGGCGTCTCGCCCTAGCTTCAGGTCCCCGAGGGCCTTCTGGACGTTCAACAGCGATGTCAGCAGCGTGTTTGGAGCGTCTTTGTCTGTCATGGAATAGACCCTACTACTCCGTTATGACAGATGCAAGGGTCCTGAACGTAAAAAGACCCCCGGAGCTGGAGGACTCCGAGGGTCGGCTGCCACTGCCCGTGGCAAGGGGAGGGATGCGATATGGAGCAGGACTAGCCTACGATGCTCCACCGCACTCTGTCAACCCCATCGAACCCGATCGCATGAGCGGTCGAGGCTCCGAGGTCAAACCAGCGGCCAGCGACATATGGCCCATGATCGACTGCTTCCGCCACCACACACCCACGGAAACAGAACCGGATCTTCGTCCCAAACGGGAGACACGGCCCCCCACCGGAGCCGCAGGTAGCGAACCCATAGGCCGCGTGACGCCCCGAGGCTGTCGTCCCCGCGTCGTCATACCAGCTCACAAGGGCTTCAGAGGTCCCTTGCGGCGCTTCTACGCGCTTTGGGTGCCATCGGTGGACGCATCCCCAATGTGCGTCCCCGTGGAGCCTAGAACAGCGTCCTGCGTGATGGTGCTTTGGTGCGTGTACGCCGAACCCAAGGACGGCGATTGTCAGAGCGGTAGAAAGGATCCAACGAGACCTCCTCTTCGCTTAGCCCCCGCGCCATGACGGAGGCCGGCCACGCCCGTTTGGGATGCTTCGGCGGGCGTCATCCGCTTGCTATGCGGGAGCGGGGAGCGTATCATGGCCCTACCCGGGGCGAGAGGATGATCGATCGGCCAGCCGCCCGAAGCTGGGCTTCCCGCGTTCGAGATTCTTTGGGAAGCGCCCCGGGTTTCCTCTCCTGAACGACAAAGCGCCCGCCAGCCGGGGGGAAGCTGACGGGCGCAAGCCCAAGCGATGGGCTCCTAGCTGCGCGGAGTGAGACGGAGGGCGCAGCCAAGCCTTGACACCAAGGGGATTACTGGTCATAATGGGGTTATGGAGATCGCAGAGAGGTTCTGGACCAAGGTGAGCAAGTCTGGTCCGCTCCCTTCGCCGTACCTTGGGCAGTGCTGGCTCTGGACATCTCCCCCGCGAGATGGGGGTTATGGGCAGTTCTACGTGAGGACTGGGCTGGTAGTTCGTGCACATCGCTTTGCCTACGAACAATTCCACGGATCTATCCCCGAGGGGCTAACGTTGGACCATCTCTGCCGCAACACCCTCTGCGTCAATCCAGTGCATTTAGAGGCCGTAACGCAGCGTGAGAATACCCTGCGGGGAAACGGTCCCGCCGCGAAACATGCTCGCAAGACGCATTGCAAGCGCGGGCACCCCTACAACGAGAGTAATACCTACTTCTATCCCGATGGGAGGCGTGGATGTCGTGTTTGCCGCCGCGCCGCTCGGCTTCCCTCAGAGCCTTCCCCAACTACCAACGAGGCTGCGACAACGTGCACAGCGTTGCATTCGTGCGGAGGCGGGACGTGAGCGGCGAGGAGATGTGCATCGGCTGCGAAGAACGTCCGCGGCGTGCGCTCAACGACGCTGAAGGCCGCATGTGGAGCGAGTGGCTTGTCGAGCACGCCCTTTACTGCCAGGAGTGCTTCGACGTGCAACCCGGGGATCGGCAGCCGCTTTCGCTTGACTCGCCCGCTGACTTTCGCCAGCGTGGCTCCTCCTCAGAGTCTTCTTCTCCTGAGTGCAGAGGGTTGCAGTCGTGAGCGGGGAACGGGTGAGGATTTCTTCTTCTTTGGGGGTTTCCCGTTGAGTGACCAGGGGACAAAGGCGGGGATTTCTTCTTCTTTTCTTTTGGAGGGCGATGCGCTCGCACGGCTCTCCGAGATGGACGCCGGCGCGGTGAATTGCTGCATAACCTCGCCACCGTACTTCGGACTGCGGGACTATGGGCAGGAGGGCCAGATCGGCTTGGAGGCGACCCCTGACGAGTACGTGGCGCGGCTGGTCGGCGTGTTCGCAGAGGTCAAACGGGTGTTGCGGGACGACGGGACGCTCTGGCTGAACCTCGGGGACTCCTACGCCGGCGGCGGCAACGGCAGCCGCGACCCGGAGCGTTGGCCGAAGCAGTCGCGCAGCAATAACGGGGATCGGATCAAGTACGCGAAGAAGGGCACGGGCCTCAAGGACAAGAATCTTCTCGGCATCCCGTGGATGGTCGCGTTCGCCCTCCGTGCCGACGGCTGGTATCTGCGCTCGGAGATTATTTGGGCGAAGCCGAACCCGATGCCTGAGAGTGTGACGGACCGGCCGACGAAGGCGCACGAGCAGGTGTTCTTGTTGAGCAAGAGCCGGTCGTACTACTACGACAGCGAGGCGATCAGGGAACCCGACCTTGGCACCGATCATCCGCGCACGGTCCACCTAGAAGCCTCCCTAGAGCCGTCCAACGGCCTCGTCGGGCCCCACGCGGGGATTCGCACGGCTGAGGGTAGAAACGGCGCAGGCCGTAACAAGCGCAGCGTCTGGACTGTAGCCACCCAGCCCTACCCCGACGCGCACTTCGCCACGTTCCCGCCGAAGCTGATCGAGCCGATGGTGCTCGCAGGCTGCCCGAGAGGCGGGACGGTGCTTGACCCATTCGCAGGCTCGGGGACCACGTTGCAGGTGGCCGAGGCGAACGGCCGGCGCGGCATCGGGATCGAGCTCAACCCGGACTACATCGCGCTCGCTGAACGGCGCTTGACGGGCGTGACACCTTCGATGTTCGACGCTCACGCTTCTTCTTTGGGGGTTCCCCGTTGAGTGACCAGGAGGCGAGACAATGCGAGTAACGATGGTTGATGTTCAGGGCACGCTCGAACGGGAGATCGCTGATCCGCGCTTGACCCGAGACGACGTTGCGCTCACCTACGCGTTCGGGATTCGGGACTGCGCGGACGAGGTGGATTGGGGGACGATCAACCGGCTCATCATCGCCCGCTGGTCCCTCAATGCCTTGAAGTACATCAAGGAGAGCGCGTGGCGGAAGGCCCGCCCGTGACCCCGTTGAGTGACCACGACCAAGGAGACAGAATGGGAGAGCGGGAGAAGACTTCTTCTTTTCTTTCGGGCGACTGGAAAATGGTTGCCCGAGGCGAAGACGGCGAGGACTACGACCTGATCGTGGGCGACCTGATCGTGGAGTTGAGCCGGGGCGTCGAGACGGGCCGCTGGACGTTCTGGGCGGTGAGGTTCGCGGGCACCGAGGAACGGATCGGCCAAATTGACTCCACGATGCCGCCTGCGGTCGTGAAGATGCTGGACGCGGCCCGCAACTCCCTCATTGACGCAGTTGAGAAAGGGAGGGAGGCCCCTGTCCCGTGACTGTCCACGACCAGCAAGAGCGCGTCAACGAGGTCGAAGCGAAGCGGGCGAAGTGGACCAACGCCTACCACCGGCTTGAGCGGGCCATCGAGCGGCACAGGGCGGACTGCACCGAGGAAGGCGGCCCCGCGCAGAACCCGATGGACGAGGCCCTGTACGCCGCCCTAAAAGCGGTCCAGCGCGACATGGGGCTTCTCATCAACGAGGAGACAATGCGCGAATACCCCGAGCATTTCGGGCCTTCTGACTTCGAGGCGGTCGTAGCACTCAGGGAGACGCGGGTCGCGCTCAGCGAGCTACTTCACGGAGCCGAGCGCCTGACCGAAGGCAAGCCGGTACGCAACTGGGACGAGACGCTGGCCGAAGCCGCCCGTGTTCTTTCTTCCTCAGAGCCAACGGAGGAGCGATGAGCGACGAACGGCCTTGGGAGATTGCGACGGGAACGCTATGCGAGAACTGTCGCGTCCGCGAGGCGACGAACCGCTTCGGGGAGGACCTGAGCGCGATTGATTGGGTTCACGGCAACTACGGCAGCCCGTGGTGCGAGGTCTGCATCCTTGAGCGTCAGCTTGAGTATGCCCGCGAACGCGCGGCCGAGGTTCCGGGGCTTGAAGCGAAGCTCGCGCAGTGCCGGAAAAAGGAAAAAGAGGTTCCCCGTGTCTCCTGATCGTGTAGCTCCCGCCGAAGACACAAGGGAGTGGACGCTGATTGTCGATCAGGAGACGGGCCTGCGTCCCTACGCCGTGGAGATCGGGACTGGCGAGGATCCGGGTCATGTCGCGGGCACCCAGCGGGTCGAGGTCGTTGAGAAATCCGCCCTTACGGCTGCCGTTCTCGCCCGAGAAGAAGCAGAGAGGGAACGTGAGCACTTCATGGTCGCGGCCAAGGAAACCAACGACCAGCTTGAGGCTGATCTTGTGCGTGCCGAGTCCCAGCTACAAGAAGCCCTAGACCTGATCGAGAAGGCCGCGCCAGCCTGCGAAGTCAAGCACTGGTCGGGTGCCGGGGAGCATCCGGTTCTTGGTCCGCTTTCCCGAGAGATGCAGTCGTTCCTTCGGTCGTCCGGGAGGCTACCCGAGTGAGCCTTCCCACCCAGCTTCCCTGACCTGCCGCACCAGCGGCCCCTTCCATTCCTTCCTCATAGCCACCTCAGAACCCCAGTAGTAGAAGAACATCCCCCGCGCCCTCAGGGGACCCATGCTCCCGCTCAAACTCCCGGATACGCTCCTCCGGGTCACCGATCCCCTCCAAGAACTCCCTCAAGGCGTCCCGGTTGTGTTCGATCCCGAGCTTCGTGTACGTTTCGCTGAGGACCGTCCTGACGCTCGAGGGAGCCATGAACATCGCCAAGCCTACCTGTCGGGACGTTTCCCCCGCAGCGCAACGCCTAGCGACCTCATACTGGACCGCTGTCAGGCCACGCATCGCCCTGGTGGGCTACTCGGTTGGGATCGAAGACGCAGCCGACTTTACGCGCGCATCGAGAGCTTCGATAGCTTCCTTCAGCGGCGTGAGATCTTCCCCGGTAGCGGGCTTGCCTTCTTCGACCTCTTTCTCGAGTTTCGCGAACTCCGCGACCGCAGCAGCCGAGTCGGCTTCGAGGTCGGCGGTCAACGTGGCGATAGCTTCCTGGACTTCAGCGACGGTTGTCATGATCCGGTCTACCTTCCTGTCGATGTCAATGAGGATCCTGCGGGTGCTGCGTCGGTTCCAGCGTTGGGCTGGCCTGTAGGTCATCCGAGTTTTGTTTTGGCCGTAGAAGCCGCTTTAGGCGCCGCTGAGCGGATCTGAGCATGCGCCTGGAAGTACCTGCCGATCTGGGTCACCAGCCCAGCGGCGATACCGAGGATCGCCAGGTATTTTTCGGGGCCGTTGAACGCGACCGCGCCTTCTTCGACGCTTTTGATGATGATCGGCAAGCACCCCAGTAGAGCGGTGAGCCAGCCAATCACAGATGTCACACCGACAGATACCTTCATTGCTCCTCCTCAGTAGATGTAGCTGCGGATCGAATGGATGTCGCTGCGGTAGTTCCACGGGATCAGCTGCGGGCCAGCCTCATTCCCGTGGCTCACAACCAGACCCCCGCCCGTGTAGAGCGCCGTGTGCTCGCCTGTCCCAGGGCCATAAATGATCGCCGTTCCGGGGAATGGCTTTGAGACGTGCCGGCCGTGCTGGAGCATCGTCCCCGTGTACCCGTCCCGCCAGTGTTCGCCGTTCACGATGTCCCGGGTCCCGAAATGCCTCCCGGTCCCGCACCAGATGCACCATGTCACGTAGGCTGAGCAGTCTGCCCAGTGCGGGTACTCGCCCTTCCACGCGAGGCGCTTGTGTTCGATCCCGTCCCAGCGTTGGGAGCCCTGCGTGTAGTGGATGTGGGCTTTCTGGTGGTAGCCAAGGACGGCCGCTTGGAGCGCGAGGTTCGTCGCGGTCTTGCAATGCCCAGGACTCAGGCCGCTAACGGACATCCTTGCCATCCTCGCCCTCGTGTTCTTCGGGTGATTCCGTCCCCGGAGCAGGCTCATCGGGGATCGGTAGTTCTTCGCTCACTTGTCCTCCAATAGCTTGTCGAGCTTCTCATGAACCGTCTTGAACTCGTCCCTGTGCGCACGGTGTAGTTCCGCGTGCCGGTCAAGCTTACGATGCAGCTTCTCGTGCGCCTCACGATGCTCCTGGCGGAACTCGTCAACCTTCACATGCAGATGCTCGAGGCCATGTTTGATCGGCCGTAGCGGCCAGAACTTCGTCCTGGACCATAGCCAGCCGAGACCCGCAGCGATAGGGATCACAAACACGTTCCCCCACACCCCGCCCGTATACCACGGGTGCCCCGCGTACATCGTTTCGAGGAACCGGATCATCCGAGTACATGGGTCGTGAGGGCACTCAGGAGCACAAGCCCAACCGCGGCGATAGCACCCACCCACGCCACCGTAGAAGCCTTGAGCTCCGTGATCCCTTGTCTGACCCCACGGGAGCCCGCGTCGCCCCTCTCGAGGGCCTGTATGCGCGCATCCAGGGTGTCCACACGGCTACCCAAGAGCCCCTCGCGGCGCTCCGCTTGTTGCGCGGCGGTCTCGAAGCGGCGGTCCGTGACCTCTTCGACCTTGCTGATCGCCTCCTTGAGACTGTTATGGATCGCGTCGGCCTCCCTGCGATCCCCCAGAAGCTTCTCGTCCACAAGCTTCTCTGAGGCGCTCAGGCGCCGGTCTAACTGGGCTTGTAGCTGGGACTCGAGCGTTTCGGCATCCTCGAGCTTCGCCTCTAGGCGCGCTATCCGCTCGCCTTTGGATGCATGATGTGTCCCGTTCTCGGGCATACCGCCTCCTTGGCTTAGTCCTCCACAACCTCCGCTTCCGGCACATCGAGCTCCACACGTTTCGCTACACCCATCGCCTCTAGCTTCGCGAGGATCTCATCCGGGGTCCTGCGCTCAACGATTTGCGTCGGGCGCTCTTCCAACGTCAGACGCTTATCGACCGCCTGGGAAGCCACCTGCTGCAAATCCCTAGCCACCCGTGAAGGATCCTGTATCTGCCCGCGTTCTAGGCGTTCCCGGGTCTGTTCGACCGCGAGCGCCGCGACAGCGGTACTCATCCGCGCCTGATCCAGAAGCCTGTCCGCATACAGCTTCTCCAGCTGCGGGGCTAGTTCTTTCTGGCGATCCACGAACTTCTGATGCACCGGGCTACCTGGGGCTATGCAGCGGTTGCGTATCGCGTTCATGTTCTGCGGGCTGATACTGAACCCCTGTTCGGCCATGAACTCCACAGCATCGTTCAGGTCCGGGTAGGCGACGAGAGCGGTCATCGCCATGTCCACGCTCACGTCGTCTTTCCACGCGAATTTCTTCATGTACTCAGCCATGAGGTACGAACACCGATCTCAACGGGAGTTTCACGACATTCCCTCCATTGGTAGGCGTGGCCTGTTCTGAGGCAGGATGGCGGGGCGTGAAACCTTTCAGGTACTCCGGGGTGATGACACCCGGTTTGATCCAGCCCGCGCCACCACCCGGGTTCGATGCCGACGTGCCCCAGAATTTCCCGTCCACTTCCATCAACACATGCGTACTCTTCGCCCAGATCGTCAAATGCGGGCCCTTCCCGGGCGCACCCCACGACTCGAATTCGCTCGCGACTTTCGGGTTGATCCCCAACGCCGCTGAAACGGCACCGGAACAATCCAGGGGCGTGACCTTCCCGCCCGGCAGGACCCTTGCCGCATGACCGCCACCCCACAGGTACGGGACGTGCGCTTCGCTGATGTGATCCGCCTCCTGGATGATCGAAGCGAGATGCGGTTCGTCCTGCGGGCTGGCCTTCGGGACAGTGCTGGGGATAGTCCGGGTGACGGGTTCCGTTTTCGCCTGGATCAAGCCCGTCAGCGGGGCAGGCGCACCTTCGGCTTTTAGGAGCTTCCCGAGCTGTTCGAAGCCCTTCGCGTGCGGAGCTTCCACTTCTTCCGTCTTTGTAGAGGCCGCTGTAGGCGCTCCTACGGGCTTCGCCTGAGGGATCGGGCTAGGAGTCGCCCCCCCATAGGTCTTCGCGTTCTGGAGGGTCGTGTTCACGTACCCAGACTGGTAGCCCCCCGCAGGGCCAGCGTTGTACGCAGAGAGCATCCCGCCGATTCCCCTGCCCTTATATTGGCTCAGGTAGCGTGCCGCTCCGAAGGCTGCACTCTTGAAGTCATACGGGTTGACGCCCATGCTCTTTGCGGTTGCGGGCTCGAACTGAAACGGGCCGACCGCGCCGGCGCTTGAGGTGGAGACGTTTTTGCCGAAGCTGGTCTCAGTCCCGTAGAGGCCCCAGAGGATCTTGGGGTCGATCCCGTACTTGCGTGCGGCTTCGCCAACAATCTGCTTATCTAGAGCCATGACCGAGCCCGAGAAGTACTACTTTGCCCTTGGCATCGTCGGAGGCATCCTCGCAATAGTGATCCTCGTGGTCCTTGCGGGCGGCATCTAGCGGCTAGGCCCAAGGCCACTCCCGCCACTCGGGCCAAGACTGGCACCACCCGCCGGGCCAAGCTTCGCCCGTGGCGTTTTCTTTGGCTTTGAGCCCTTCGGCGGTTTCAGATAGGTCGGCCGGAACGGGTTGAACGTCCGTTCAAAAGCGCTCATGCCCGTGTTGGTACCCGGCTTGACCTGCGGATTCCAGACCGTGGAGGTTCCATACGCGGTGCCGCCTTTCTCCCGCAGCCTTCGTATCTGGGAGACCATCGGTACCAGTGCCTCTCCGAGCGAGTAAAGACCGGCCTCCGTCTTCTGCGCTTCAGTCGGTTCGCCTTTGGGATTGGTCTTGGTTTTCGGCACCTGCAACGGGCGCCCGAACGGGTCACGACCAGCGAATGCTTCTATCGAGCCCGACACTTGCGGCAGGAAGGTTTCCTCAACCTGGCTGATTGCCTTCGCAGGACCCTGGCTCACGGGGATCGAGATGCCGAACGGTGTGTACCGTGGCACCGGGATGTAGCCGCCCTTCTTGCTTCTCGGGTAGAGCGCCAATTCCCCTGGAGATGGTTTCCCGAAGTCCTTGTGTTCGGCTTCCCATTCCTTGATGACGGACTGCGCGGTCTTCATGAGCCCTGCAAACGCAACCGTGTGATGCGCCGGCAGTGTCCAGTAGACGAATCTCAACGACGCGAGGGTCCACGGCAGGAAGGGCGTGGCGGTCTGGATCAGTTGTTTTAGCGCGGGTTTGAACCCGTCGTACTGGCCGAGCAGTTCCCAGTAGTACTCGGCGTACCGATGCTGGTTTGCCGTGTTGACAAGACCTTTTGCAGCGTCTTTTACAGCCGCGTCCCCAAGCTTCACAGTTTCCGTCCAGTGTCCCGTCGCGGCCTGAATGTCATGGCGAGCCTGTTTGCCCAAGGCGGCGAGAGCGGTCGGATCCTCGATCGCTACCCGGTTGAACGCGAAGAACAGCTTCGGATAGAAAGCGATGAGGTGTCCGAGCTGTTTGACGACCGGGAGCTTTCGCATGAACGCGGTAGCCGGCACATCGTAGGTCGTACGTCTTACCGTCGCCTGCTTACCGCCAAGGAATCGCCCTGAGAAGAAGATGCTGCGGACCTCCGCGGCAGCCTTCGGGTCTTGCTTCTCGAGCTCTTTCATGACTTTCGTACCCGCCCGGAGGTCCATCGCCAGCCCGGGGATATTGACCCCGGACCCTGATAGCGGGAGCCTCACGAAATACGGCTCGATGAAGTTCCCTGTCAGCCATCGTGGCTGCGCCAATACCGCCATGCGGAACGGGTTGTTCAGCATCTGGAGCATTCGCACGGGCTGGTAGTTGACCGGGGCTGCCTGAGCCATGAGCCGATTGGCGTAGTCCTCGGGAACCAACACAACGTTCCTGGCCGTGGACGTGTCGCCCTCATGGACGATGCGGTCATTCAGCATTTTGGATCGGACATCCTCCAGCGCCGAGGGTGCCTGAGCCTCCATGACTCCCTTCTGGGCGTCGGCGCTGAGCTTTGAGGCAAAGGCCCGCATTGGCACATACCGGCCGAAGCCTTCTTCCTCCAGTTTGTCGGCCCACTGGCCGGCTTCCTTCGCGTTGAAGTAGCCTCCGCCTTTCACGATCTCCTGCTCGGCGGGGGTTAGAGGCTCGCCCATCGCGGCCTTTTCCATCGCCGGATGGAGCCTGCCCTGGTCGCGAACCATCCGGTCGAACTGGTGGACGTTCGCAAGGGTCGTCGCTTTGTTCGCGAGCTCCTCATGCAACATCGTGGTCGTCATCGCTGTGGCACCACGCTTGTAAAGCGCACCTGTCCGCTTGGGCTCGTTCCCAACCAGTCGGCGTCCTGGGACAAACGGCTTATAAAAGGACTTTTTGGCCTCTGCGGTCACCATGCGGTGGGGGAGATAGGCAACCTCGGAGGGGTTGACACCGTGTGCCCGCATGTGGGCCTTGATCTCCGCATTGGTAATCAGTTTGCCGTCCCGGTCCACGAATCCGGCATCGCTGTGACGAGCATCCATGTGCGCCAGCGCGTACTCCGAAAGTCTCGCCCGCTCGAGCTGCTCCGCCGGGTACACCTGGTTCTCAGCAAGCTTCTTGTCGTAGGCATTCAGCTGGCGCCCGTGCATCCGCCCCTGTTTCGCTATCCGCTCGGCCTGGTCCATCACGGACGGATGAGAGGCGGCAGCCTCGAGAAGCGACAGGTTACCTTCCGCTGCCGCTAGCTCCCCACGGTGGCGGAACATGCTCGGGTTGTTGACGGCTGTACGAATACGATCGATGTGGGCCTGGAGGTCCTCAGCGAAGTGCTTAGGCCGGATCGTCCCGGACGCGACAAGCTGCGCCAGATGCTCGCCCACATTCTGGGCTGAGAGCGGGATGATCTTCCCCTGCACATGCACCGGGCGCAAGGCGCCCCTGATCGTTGGTTTGATATGGGCCCTGAGGGCGAGCGGGAGACGCCCTGGTGCCGTTGAGGCTTGTAGCGCAGCGTGGGCGGCTTCCTCACGGGCAGCACGCTGCATCCCAACGGCCCGGGCGGAAGCGAAGTTTGCCCGCTGCTCCTGAAGGCGTTTAGCCTCCTTGGCAGTCGGCAGCAACACCGGCACGCTACGACCGCGGTCTTTGATGGTCACGATATGCCCATTGGAGTCCCGCAGCGGCTCCCGGGCAAGATCAGCCCGCACCTGCACAGCCTTGCGTGTCAAGTCCCCGGAGAACGTCCGGTACTTCAGCGCTTCCCCACGCATCGCGGTCTCCGGGCTGATATGCGGCTCAAGCGCTATCGGGGACCGTATGCGCTGCCCGATACCCATTTTCGCCGCACGAGATAGAGCGCCGGCGCCACGGCCAACGGCGCTGACGGCACCTGCGGTTTCAGCGAGCGTCATCCCGGGATGTTCCTGCGCGGCTCTCTCGGCGCCTTCCAGATGCCCCTGTGCGAGTTCCCCGAGTGCCCCGTGCTTCAACCCTTCGACCAGGCCCGTGCCGAGTTCTTTGGCGGGCTTCGTTTCCCCTTTGGCTAGAGCAGCCGTCGCCTGGGCGGCCTTCCAGCCCCCGACGAATGGGAACTCGCCCATCGTCGCAACATCCCTCGAGGTGGCTTTCGCGAAACTCGGGGAGACAGGACGCGCTACCGCGAGACCAGGAGGAGCATTACCCGTCCCGCCCGCATACGGCGTGCGTTTCCCGCCATAGGCTGCGTGCAGCGCGCCTCCTACCGCGTGGCCTACCGCACCAGCGGCTTCGCCTAACGTATGAGCACTGAGAAGAGCGTGGCCGTGCTGGACCGGAACCTTGGCAGCACCCTTGACGCCACCAGCGGGCTTACCGGGAGCTTTCGTGGTCCCTGTGACCCCCTTGAGGCTGGGCGTCTTTGTGGGCTTCGGGATGGGGAGTTTTGCCCCCGGCATGGGGCCGCGGTTACCGAGGGCAGGCATCTACTTGTGCGGCTTGAACCACTCGGGACGCATCTTCTTGGTCAACCCGTACGCTTCGGCGGTCCTGCGGTCGTTCGGACCGAGCACCCCGTAGTAGGCAAGGTTCATAGCGGCGGAGACCTCGTCGCCGTTGTAGCCCAACCCCTGAAGGTACTTCCTGACTTCGAGGAGGCGCTTGGAGTCGGTCTTGGAGCTGATCCCCTGCTGGAGCGCGAGGGCCTGGGCTTTCGAAACGTTGCCCATGTACTTGCGTCCTTCGGCGGGACTTGGCGCTTTCGGCGCGTTCGTGGATTTGCCGGTCGGATGCGTTTCTTTCCATTGCAGACCACGTAGGCTTGCGGTTTCTTTCTGTTCAGCGGTCCGCCGACTGGCCGTTTCTCGCTGGGCGACGGCTTCTTTCTGCCCAGCCCGGGTAGCGTTGATTTTCGCTGACGTTTCCCTGGCTTTCTGCTGGGACTCGAGCTGTTTGAGCCCGAGGCCCTGAGCGGTCGCATAGTCCGTGAAGTATTTCTGGGCGAGTTCGTTCTGGATTTTCGACTGGAGCCCAGCCGTCTTCGCGTTTGCCGCCCCGATTTCTTCCCCGACTTTCGCGGACTGTTTCTGGAACGCGTTCGTCAACGCCTGGCTCCCACCCAAACCCTTCAGGGCGGCAGCACCCCGCATCTGAGCGATCTCGTTCTGCCCAGCCGTAGCAAGGTTCTGAGCGAACTGGCTCTGAGCACCCGCCTGGGAGGCGATATCCTGCGTCCCCGCCGCGAGCTGGGCCCGCAGTTCAGGTGAGGCGTAACCGCCGGTCATCGTGGCCTGGGTCTGCCCAGTCGTTTCGATCGCCTTCGCTTGCTGGAGCGCCTGCTCCGCCGTGTTGTTCTCGAACGTCTTCGCGCTAGCAGCTGCGCCTTCGCCCAGTTTCTGGAACTGTTCGTTCTCAGCCCCAAGGAGTTTCCCGTACTGCTGCTGGGCGGACGCTTCATTCGCCTGGATCTGACGCTGCTGGCCTTCAAGCGGCGACAGGAGAGCGCGACGTTCGAGGCGTGCCTGCGTGACCGCTTCGTTGTGGATCTGGCCTTTGTTCGGTAGCTGACCCGGCTGGAAACCCTGAGGCTTAGAAACGCCCTGAGGATGCACCACAGGCTTCGCAGGGGGCTTGGCCTTAGGCTGGGCCTTTGGTGCCCCCAGATGCCCCGCAACGGCGCTCTGACGAGGCCCTGCGTTTGGCTTCGCAGCCTTGTTCGCGGCGTTCATGCCAGCACGCACCGCCGGGGGGAGGAATGAAGCCATCTAGCCGCCTTTCCCTATCCCCGGAGGCTGCGAGACCTGCGACGGGGGTTGCCCTTCGAGTTTCTTCAGCCGTTTCACAGCCCACAACCGGGCCGTCTCGCCCGAAAGCTGACCGCCGGCTGTCGGGTTCGAGCTGTTCGTTACGTCAGCCAACGCCCCAGCCTTTCTTGATTTTCCCGACCGCCGCCTTACGCGCCTGCCCCGAAGGAGAAGACGGCTGCGGTTTGCTCGCGACCACCGTCGCAACAGGCGCCGGTTTCGCAGCATTCGAAGGCGTCACCGAAGGGACAGGAGCGATCGTGTTCGCCGCGATGTATTCGGCCTGTTCTTTCCCGGCCCTCGCGATGTCTTCTTCCTTGCCGAGCGTGCCTTCCCGTTCGGCGTTATAGAGGCCCGTACGGACTTTCTGGGCGGCCTGCGCGCGCTGCTGGGATAGCGCCTGTGCTTTCTCAGCGAACCCCGTAGCGGCCCGCTGGGCGGCCTGTGCCGCGATCCCGGATTCCGCAAGCCCTTGGCTGTTCGCCTGGTTACGGAGCTGCTGAAAGCGGATCGGCTCCTGTCGTAGCGCATTCCCACGGTTGAATTCATAGGCGCTGTTCAGGTTCGCTAGGGCCTGTTTGCCTTCAGCCTGCGCTCTCGCAACGGAGAAGTTGAGTTTCGCCATCGTGGCGTAATACAGGCCAGCCGTGGCCGGGTTCAGGCTCGCCCCGAGACCACCCGAGGTTTCGCCGGGGGTAAACGTACTTTCAGCCACTATTCACCCCATTTTCCTTTACCAGTACCCCAAGAACCAGACTCGATCCCCCAAGCGCCCGTCACCGTGATCGTCGCCCGGGCCCGAAGCCGCATCATCGACCGACCGGCAACAGCCAGTTTGGTGCCTTCTTCCGCTTCGCCCCAGATGCCCGCCCCTTCGCCCCATTTTTCAGAGCCCAAGCCCCAGAAGCCTTCCCCACCAGGGAACACGTTCTCATGGACGGGACGCTGCTGAGGCACGACGACCGTGAACATCTCGAAATCCCGGGTCGCATCCAGCAGGCTCGTCACCGGCAGATGCGGCACATGGACACCAAGCGCCTCGAAGTTCCGGGTCACATCCTCCAACGAAAGAACGGGCAGGTGGGGGACATGACCGAGCTGTTCAAAGTTTTTTGTGGCGTCCTCCAGAGACAGCACCGGAAGGTGCCGAAAAGACATCAGAGCAGGATGTAGGAATAGAAGCATTCCTTGTTAGCTTTGAATTTCTGCCCCGGGTTCAGACGGAACGTCAACTGCGTCGCGCTGTTCCCGGTGAAGGTCCCCAAGCTGATGCCGCTCACTTCGACCGCGCAAGAGTTTTCCTTCGGGATCAGCTGCACCTGCGCGGGACGGCTCGCGGACACTTCGACTTCCGCTTCCGCTTCGACTTTCGTGAGCGTTTTGATCGCCACATATTTCGCTTCGGACATCACTTCGCCCGCGAGGATCAGCCAGTTCGTCCCATTCGCCTCCACAAGAAGATGCTGGTTCCCGGCAAGCGCGACTTCCGTGGCGCCCACCACAGCATCCCCATAGAGTTTCCCGGATTCGCATTTGACTTTGACCCCAGTAGTCCCCGAGCCGACAAAGATCCCGATATAGCGGTTCGCGGTAGGAGCGGGCAGCGTGACCGTCGATGAGTTTTTGATCTGTTCGTACAGTTTCCCGCTGACCGCCGTGAAGCTCGCGTTCTTCTGTTCGAAGGTCAGGCCGGCGAACGCTTTGTTGATCGCTTCCTGGAGCGTCGTTTCGAGATTCGATTCTTTGATCGATTCCGATTTGATGTTCGTCGCGCCGTCGAGTTTGTTGCTGTTCAGGAATTCTTCGACTTTTTTGATGCTGTTCCCGACCTTCGGCTCAGCGACCGTGTTTTTTTCCCCCACGGTAGGGATTTCAAGACTGATGCTCGTCATCTGTCCTCCTAGGACTTGCGGAACTGAGCCATGTACGTGAACGCGTCAACCACAAACGGCTCTGCGCTGTTGTTCCCCCAGCCAACGCTCCAAGTGAACGCGACCCCCGGACTGTAGATCCTCGCCTGCCCGACAGCCATTTCGCCGCCCCACAGGACTTCCCCGCCTTCCGTAGCCCAGGACCCCGAGCCTTCCCCCCATTTTTCTTCCGAGGCGGCGAAGTTGATCGGGAATTCCTTCGTCCACTGTTCGTTGCTCCCAGACACGCCAGCTTCCTGACGTCCCCCCTGGCCGAAGTCCTTGTAGACGATCGGGGTTATGCTGCCTTCCCCATTGAAGAAGATCTGGCGGATCCGCTTCTTCAAAAACGGGGCTTTGACGCGGTGACGGAAGATGTAGTAGGCGAACGGTTCCCAGTTCGTCAGGAAGTACGCGCAGAGCCCTTCTTTGCCCGTATAGACTGCCCCGAGGTCCGTGTAGATGCCTTCCACGAAGCTCTTGGCGATCCCGGCTTTCGTTTCGGGGCGCAGACTCAGGAGGACAACCTTCCCCGTTTCCGGCTCCGCACGGGTCCACGCGTTCCCCGTCAGGTCATGTAGCCACCATGATTTCAGGACAAGGTCGTAGTCGATCGTCCGGTTCGGTTTCGTTTCCGCACCCGTGGCGAAGCTCAGGTAGTAGTGGTTGTTGTAGTAGGCGCCCGCGGCGTTCGCGCGCTGGGCTCCGTTGATGCTGAGGATCGTTGGGCGGATGTTGTAGGACATCTCCTTGACCGTGGAGCCGTTCGTGAGATAGACGCCCTGGTCGGCGGTGAGGAAGAACGTGCCCTCGCCGGACTCCACGATGCTCCGGTGGGCCACACAGCCCACGTTCTGGGCGATACGCCTGTTCGCCCCGGTGTTGACATCATGGATGACCCAGGTCTTGAACTCCTTGAACAGCAGCACGTAGGGGCCTACGGTGCCGATCCCGGTGATTTCCTTCCCGTCGCTCGAGTCGAACCGGACCACGTTGAACGTCGGCCACTGCGCCGGGTCCGCCTGGGATCCTCCTTCCCCGATGGACACGAGTTCGCTGAACCAGACCGCTGACGGGTCCGCTTTGATCCCGGTCATCCAGATCCGGTTCCCGAAGAACACCATGTACTGGCCGTTCGGGACGTGTTCTTCTTTTTCGTAGTAGGCGCGTTCGATCGTGAATTCGATCCCGGTTTTCGATTCCGCCCAGCCGTATTCCCCGGGCAGTTCGAGTTCCGCTTCATTGGTCTGCGTGACCCCCGAAATGACCGCCTGGGTGATTTCGACTTCGCCTTCTTCAGCCTTGACTTTCAGAGCACCGAATTTCAGGACGATCCCGACATCCCCCGGGAAAAACCCCGCTTCGGTGGATTTGATCCGGTTCGTGCCCTGGACGATCGCCCCGTCTTTCGGTTTCGGAGCTGCCGAGATCCCTTTCCACACAGCGACACTCGTGGAAGCCGTGGCCCCCGTCCAGAACTGGGGTTTGTCCACGCCATTGACCATGTAGATCGGCCCTTGGGAGGACACGGCGGTCGATTTGGGAGCCTGCACCATGCTCCAACGGGTGCCTTCCGTGAACCCCGAGCCGATTTCCGCGACCGCGCCGGCGCTCGTCACCGACCAGATTTTCGCCCCATTGCTGACGAGCACGTACTGTTCGCTGCCGATCTGGCAGGCAAACATCGACGTCAGTTCGACGTTCGGGATTTCCGCGCTTTTCATGAACTGCGTAGACCCGTAGCGCTTGCGGATCGCGCCACGCTCAGTGCTGACGACGTTCAGGCAGTCCCGGCTCTCGGCCTGCTCGACCTGGTACGGGGCGCTGATGGTGTTCAGCCCCGCCGTCCAGCCCTCCATAAGAAAGGGTGTGCCCCTGATCGGACTCGCCCCCTATTTACGGACGGCTTTGGCGGCGGCTGCTTTCCGCAGCGACGTGTGCGAAGCCGCAGCTTTGTTGAACGCTTTCGCCCCATACTTCTTCCTGCCTATGGCGGCAGCCACGGCACCCGGGTTGGAGACCTTCCCCGAAAGTTTGCCCTCTAGGGCTTTGAAACCGATGTAAGCCATCAGACCTCCTTTGAGTTAGCTAGAGCCTTCCTGTGGGCTTTCCAGAGGTCTCTCGCGGCCTGCTTCACGTCCGTGCTGGCCCAAGAGTCACAGACCGCATCTTTCGCCACAGGGACATTCCCGTAGCCCCAACACTTGCCCCTGTCGTACATACGGCAGTTCCCGCAATGCTCCTCGGATGTACCCTTGCGGTAGTTCGGAGGCTTCGGTGCCGGCGGCACTAGATCACACGACCCCCATAACCGCTACCTGTCCAGGATCCTTCGAGGATGCGGGGACGGTCAACGTTACGCCACTGCTTATCCGAAGCGTACGCGTCCAGATCTTCCTTCCAACGATTTTTGTGGGCCTGGGCCATTTCGTTGTCGTCTTCCGCTTCATATGCCCGGACGAGGGCATAGTCAACGAGGAGATGCAGATAGTTTTTGTCCAGAAGCGGAACATCACCTTCCGCTTTCAGGGCAGGCGCGTTCTTGATGTACCTGAGTTCTAGGGTGTCAGTGCTGTTGTTCGGGGTCGGGAACACCCATAGTTCATTCCCGTAGAGCGTGTAGTTCTCCGGTGGCCCTTCGAACTTCGCGGGCGCGGTCATGTCGTACTGCTGAAGATCCAGGGGCTTTAGGCGCGCTACGAGTTCCGGGTAGTAGATGTCCTGTACCCGCAGGAAGTCTTCCGGGAGCGGATACTTGAACTGCCCCTGGACGAGCGTGATGACTTCGGTTTCTTGGAATTCGGATGCCTCAACCTCACGGGCGATCTGGAACTGGGCCTCGTTGACCCAGCTTTCGATTCGTTTGCGGTTGACCTGAGGGCCATCGTTGAAGCCGAAGTTGAGAACTTCGTTGACGATTTCTACGAATGTTTCTAGCATCTACCACCTCACCCAGTCCGGGATGAAGATTTTCCCGCCCGACCAGCCATGATCCCGTTTCAGATCCGTCCGTAGGGCGTGGGCCATCACTTCCGCGTTTTCGCCCACTTCCTGGCTGAAGCGGTGATCCTTTTCTTTGTCGGCCTGTGCGTCCATGCGGTCCATCTCCCCTACATAGTCGTAGTCGGGGCTACTGATCTCCAACAGGCGATGAAGGACCCTGTGGTCGAGTTCTTGGGCGGTGAGGACGATCCGCTGCTTCGGGCCGTCCTGTTCCACCACCGCGAAGAACTCCCCGTCATCATCCCAGATCACCCCAAGGCGCGAGTCGATCTCCTTGATCTGCCTTACGACATTGCCCACATCCTCGGTGACGGTGATCCGGCGTTTTTTGCCCTGGCGGACCTGGGCTATGGATGCGGGCTGGAGCTCCATCTACTTGCCGATGCAGAAGATGGTCGTTGCCCAACCACCTACCGTGTTTTTCGCTTTGTTGGCGGTTGTGCCCTCTTCCAACAGAACTTCCGCAGCGGTCGCTTTGAACAGCACGTAGAACCGCAGGAACAGTTTGTTGGCGTTGATTGAGATCGACACAGGAGTCGCCTTCGCAATCTGTTTCGCGGATTCCCCGGCTGTTTTCGCTTCAAAAGCTACGCCGGATGTCCATGCCGCAATAGGCAGCTGGGTTGTTGACGCAACTTCTCCGACTGCACCTTCTGGACCGGCAACCGCAGCATTCCCAAGGACAGCTTCGTCCGTGAGGCCCAGCTTCGCGAGGTTCAGTTCGATGCCGCCCGTGATGGATTCCGCCGATGCGGGGAATTCGATCTGGGTTGCCGTGAACAGCAGCGGGCCGAGCTTAGTGACCAAAGGCTGTCCATATTTGACTTCTGATGCTTTGAGTTCGCCCATTGAGGCTCCTTAGAAGTAGAAAGCCCCCCACCCGGCGCGGTGGGGGGCCAAGGGTTCAGGTCCTAGAACAGCAGCGGTTTGTCATCGGTGCAGAATTCGATCCTGCCCGTCCTGTTAGGCGCGACACAGCCAAGAGCCGCATACCAGCGGAACCATGCCTGCCAGATCGCGGCATACGTCCCCGTACCTGCGGTCTTCAGGTGGAAGATCCCGCCGTTCTCGCGTTCCAGCCACCCCGGCTTCGTCTGCTCGAACCACTTCAGAGCGGACTTGTTGAAGCCGAACGCGAACCCCTTCGGGGCGTCGTCGTCGGCCACAACAGGGATCTCGTTGACCATGATCGCGCTGTAGCCACCGTGAACATCCACGGCTTTCGCGTCGTTGAAACGCTTCTGGGACTGGTAGGAGTCCGCCAGCCTGCGACGGATACCACGGGTCGTGAGGAAGACCTCCACGTCACCGTTACCCTGCGCGCCAACGTTGTCCGCGAGCTGCTCGAACAGCGACTCTCCCGCTACCGCGGTGGCGGTAAGGGACGTACCGGCGGTGACCGTGTTGCCTTTCCAGAACGCGTTCCCTGCGGTCCCTGAGTTGACGGAGTGCAGGACTCGTTCGTTTTCGGTGATGTTCCGCAGACCGTCCATCTCCTGGTTGCGGTTCCCGGACACATACACCTGGTAGGTTTCCGCCGCGAGTTCGCCTTTCAGCGCTTTGGAGAGGATCGCTTCTTTTTCTTTGACTTCGGTGATTTCGGAGCCTTCGACGCCTTCCCCGAGTTCCCCGGTTGCTTCTTTGATGACATCCACCACATCCCCGACGTGGATGTACTGCATGTCGTTCGCGGTCAGGACCTTCAGTTTCGTTTCCTTGGAGGTTTTGTCCACGCCGACCGTGCTGGAGACCTTCTGGGCGAGCGCGCCGTTGCCGGTCCCGAACGCCTGCCGGTTGACATCCTTGCGCATATCCACCGCGACGCCCTTGGACTCCACTTCGATCGCGGACACGAAAGCGCCCTCGTTCGTCTTGGAAGCCTCGATCACCTGGTCAGTGAGCTCGATCCCGTAGGTGTGGTAGCGCAGCGGGACGATGGCGTCCAGGTACACCTGGGCGCCCGCCGAGGGCAGCGTGCCACCATCAGCGATGCTTTTCCGGCCACGGTTACGGTTCTTGTGCAGCGGCACAACCGCGCGGCGGCCCGTGTGGTCGATGTGGTCCGCGTCCCGCTCGATCTGGTCGAGCAGGTAGGTCTTCTGGTTGCACGTTTGTTACTACCCGGTATGCCTACGGACCGCATTGCAGCCCTTATGCGCCCGATCCACACTTCCATCCTCATAGTGATGAAAAGCGGGTCCGGACCAGCCCTTAGCCTCGACGATCAAGGAACCACAGAAGATGCAGGGGTCATTTGCCTTCCCCTCCATTTCCTGACGAATACGCTCGCCGGGTTGTCCCGTGAGCCGGGCCACCCTTGCGGCGGCCTGCCCGTAGGGACGCTGGCTGAAGCCCGTCGAGTGTTTCTCGAGGGGCACGATCCACACTTTGATCGTAGCCTTCGAGATGCCCGTTTTGGTTGCGATCTGGCCCGGTGTGTATCCCTTTTGGTAGAGGGCATGCACCTTGCGTTTCATCGCCACCGACCCGGGCTTCTTTCCTTCACTGATACGTTCTCCTATGGAAGTCATAGGATGTATCTTACCGGATAGGCTAGGTCGTTTCTAGTCCGCCTAGCTCCCTACGTCGCCGTAGGGGTCGGACCATATCTTCACCCCTTCCGGGGGCTCGGCGTGTGGCCTCTGAGGGTTCCCCTTGCGGGGCCTTCCCTGCTGATTGTCCGCACCGGATACCTTGCGGCGTACCGGATACTCGGAGGTCCCAGCATATAGCCGAGTTGTTTTACGAGAAGCCCAGTTTGCTCAAAGCTGCTCGACTATGGGTCCTACGTACAGATCCTTCAGTGCGGCATCAAAGGATGCCAGTGTTTGAGTAGCCATCTAATGGCCTTTCTTGGGTTGGTTACAGTCTGCCTTCGCGCAACCGTTCCCGCAGAGCGTCCCCCGCCTCCTTGAAGTCCGTGATCGGACTCGCCTGAGGCGTACCGCCAGTCGCCAAACCACCCGCCGGTGCCGCGGCCTTCTCTTCGACAAAGGCCCTCTGTGCGCCTGCGGTGATCTGCTGGAGGTCCTCGAAGCCCTTCTTGACCCATGACGCGTCGCCCATCGGGAGATCGTTCCCCTTCTCGTCATACGCGAAATCCGCACCGAGACGGAGAACCGCTTCCCGCTGGTCTTTGGAGAGGTCCAGCTTGTGTTCTTTCTGGATCTCTTCGAACGCGAGGCCGATCGCCTTCTCTTCAAGGTCGATCGCTTTTTCCTGTTCAAGCGAGGAAAGCTGTTCCTGGACCGGGCTGAGCCGCTGGTCGGCGGCCTGCGCAATCAGGTTCTGGATCTCCTCACGGGTGAGCTCGCCCGTGGCCTCAGCCTGGTCGAGTTCGTCCTCTTGTTTCTGGGTCAATCCCGCTTCTGCTGCCGCGCTCTCCAACCACGCTTTGAAGGCGTCCTCGGAGGATGTCACCTGCTGGTGCCACGCGATCAGCTGCGAGAGGTCTTCGGGCTCGTAGCCGGACAGGTCCACGTCTTTGAAGGACCCGAACTGCTTCTCGAGCGCAGCCGCCTGTTCCAAGCGGCCGTTGACGTTCTTCTCTGCGTCTTTGAGGTAGCTCGCGACGGTATCGCGGGCGTCCTCGGGAACGGCACTGAGGTAGGTATCGAAGATACCCGTTGTAGCCTCGGCGCCCTGGCCCCCATCCTGGGGCTGTACGTCGTCTGGCATGGTACTTCTCCTCTGCGCTGTAGCGGTGCCTGTACCGTGCGGCCTTGGGCTGCCCTTGGCGCTTCTTCTTGGACCCGCCTATTCGGGTCGAAGCTCGTAATCGCCGCCACCGATCCGCACAGCTTCGCGTAGGAACGCGATGGCTTGGGTCTCGGTCAGGCGCGGCTCGCATCCGTAGGGGCATCTCATGGACTCCTCGAGGCCCCACAGACGGCAGATCATCGGACGGTGCTCGTGGACGGTGCAGCGGCCCTTCTCGAACATGCTGCAAAACCCGGAGCGTTCTTGTTTGAGCGGCTTCCCTGCGGCCTGCTCTACCCGCTGGCGCTCAAGATCCGAGCACGCAATCCGGGTTTGACAGATGCGCCAGCACTCCCCTTTGCATTGGAACGGGGGGAGCTTGGCGTAGAGGGCGTCTAGCTTCAGTCTTCGAAGATGTAAAGCACGATCCGGCGTGAGGGTTTCTTTCCTTCTTCGGTGACGGATCCCCTGGCGAAGAACCGGATCTGTGTTTTCCCAGCGAGGCCGATCGCGGCTGTCGAGGCGCCACTGGTTGCGAACCTGATCCTTGAGGATCCTTCCAGCGGGACTTTGGCACTAAGGGACTCCTGCGTAGCGAACCGGAGTTTGCTTGTTCCTTCCAGCGTGACCGTCGGTGAGCGGACGGTGCTGGTGGCAGCGAACCGGATCTGGCTTTTGCCTTCCAACAGGGCCTTCTCGTGGTAGGCGAGCGCCGGGACCGTGAACGTGATCTGGGTTTTGCCTTCGAGTTTCGCGGCGACACTCATTTTTGCGGTATCAGCGAACGTTACCCGGCTTTTTCCTTCGAGGGTCGTAGCGGCTTTTGCTTCGCCTTTCGCGAAGAAACTGATTTTCGCGATGCCTTTGAGGGTTGTGACACCTTCTTCTTTTTCGAGCCAGCCGACGACTTCCGCACCGATCGTCGAATGCGTCCCGTAGTAGCAGTGGTTCGCGCCTTCAGCGGTACTGCGGGAGAGTTCGAGGTAGTCGAGGCTGATCGACGCGCCCGTACTATTCACGACCGTCCAGGTGGACCCTTTCAGGACGAGGACGCTCCCGGCTTTGCTGTTCGTCGTCCAGGATTCCGTGACCGTCATTTTCTGGCCGGCGCTCATCGTGATGACGGTTTCTTTCGCCCCCGCCGTGTTCATTTCGATGGTCCCGACCGACCAGGACGCGCCACCACCCGAAGAATTGATTTCCAGTTTCGCTTTGTTGTTCGTCCCCGTGAGGACGATCTTCTTCCAAGTGCCGTGAAAACGCGCGATGCTACATTCGTTTTCCCCGGACGTTTCCAGTTCCAGCGTCGCTTCGCTCGCACTTAGAGTCGCGCCAGCCGTGAGTGTGATCGGGCTAACCGCAACGGTGCTAACGCCCTTTATTACCGATTTACCGAACCTGACGTTCGATTCTTCCCCGAATTCGATGCGGCCGTCTTTGGCGGTCACGGCCTTCCCGTTCGTTTCCAGTTCCCCCAACACTTTCGCGGCTTCTACTTCCGATGCGTATTCCCACGCTTCTTCAAGGACATACCGCGAGCCGTGTTTCATTTCCAGCGGGGCTTTCTTGAACCCCGACACTTCCCCAAAGTACAGCTTCAACGCTTCCGTCGTATACGTCGAAACCAGTTTCACGGTCCCGCCAGTCCGGGTCCATGTCGATTCCGTCGAGAGTTTCACCGCGACGCTCGACGCGGGTTTTTCGCTGTTCCCGACCGACAGGTTCGCGGTCTGTTTGACTTCCGCTTTCCCGACAGTCGTAATGCTCCGGCATTCCGCCGCTTCGTTGATTTCGACTTTGCTGCTAGTCGGGATCGTCACATCATCAGCCGCCGTAGGTTTCCCCGACGGTGTCCACGCCGAAGAAGTCGTCCATTTCCCGCTCGATTTATTGAATTCTTTCGCGGCCACCGATCATTCGCATTCGAATTTCAGAGCTTTCGCCGCGATTTCCAACGTCACCGCGGAAGTCACGAGGACAGGCACTTCGAGGGTGCCGAACGCGAGCGCGTTCCCTTCCGTGGACGCGTCAAAGATCCCGAACGTACGACACGTCACTTCCCCACCTGTGACTTTTTTGAATTCGAACGCTTCCGTGCCCGTTTTGATCGCATTTTTGTTTTCGAATTTCGTGAAGCCTTTTTCGCCTTCTTCTTTCGTCACCGTCCAGCCGGGTTTTTCCGAGCCCGAAACTTCCACGCGCGCCCACCCGTTCCCAGAGGTAGGTTCGTGTTCCCCGAATTCTTTCCCTTTGATTTTTTTCGTCAGTTCCGCCGCCGTGTAGGACGAGAGCCCGAGGTAAACTTTCGTGATCGCGGTAGGCGTTTTTTTCTGGAGAATGTATTCGAGGGCGGTTTCCTCGAGGTACAGTGAGCCGGCCATCAGCTAAGCGCTCCCGGTAATGATTCGGTGTACGTGAAGTTCACAGCGGTTTTCTGGGCACCAGACAGGTTCAGGATGAGTTTCGCGTTCACGGCACCCACCACGGGCTCCCAGTGCATGAACGCCCCCGGGTTCCCGAGATACCACTCGTAGATCGTTTCCGTCCCGAGCTTCACCGACGCGAGCACCTCCCCGGTGTTTTCCTGGCTCGAGGACAAGGCGACCCAATACAGAGTGATCTGCTTGCCCGCTTCCGGTTCCCGGAGAGTAGTTTCCCCGCCAGCTTCAACCGTGGTCGCCACGGACAGCTTTTCGCCCGCGAAACGGTTCGTGATCCCCCGCTGGACCCACCTGAACTCGCCCCGGGCGTCATCATACCCCGGCATTAGCCTCTCTGGGCCTCACTGGGAGCCTCGGAGCGCTCCTCAGGTATCTGACCAGCCATGTTCGGCCCCTGGGCCCTCAGGGCAGCCCTATGGCCCGCTGAGGCGGTCAGGATACTAAGTTCCTGCTCCACCTGATCCAGCTTGAACAGGATGTCCCGGTAGGCCCTGTCCCCGGTCCATGCCCGCTCGCAGTTCTCGATAGCGGCGAGAAGGACCTTCGCGCAGGCGTTTTCTTCCCCCGCGATGTACAGGCCCATTACTTCTTCGCGGCGAACATCTCGCGGGCCTTCTGGGCGGCTTTGCCCCAGCCATCCCCACCCAACGGCTCTTTCGCGAACGGCGGGACGCCCTCGAATTCCGCTTTCTTGTTCCGGTCCGGCGGGCCTTTCGCGGGGGCTTTGACCTCTCCGATCCTGCCCTCGCCCTCGGCGGCAGGTGCGGGAGCCACGGACTCCTTGTTGCCCTCGCTGGAGCGCTCCTTCTCAAGCTCTTTCAGGGCGGCCTGGCGGCGAATGTCCGCAAGCTCACCGGACGCCGCAGCGGGTCCTGCGAGCGCGCTCCTGCGATTCCCCGCAGACGGGACGGGTCCATGTCCTGTGAGGTTCTGGGAGCCCCTGGACTCCTCCGCGCTATCGGCAGCCCTGTCCGGGGCGCCTGCGGAGCCAGGCTTGTTGCTCGTCTTGTTCCCGGCGCCACCGTCATGCCCCTGCTCGGCAGCCATACGGGCCTCTTTCTCGCCGGGGGATGCGGTGATCTCCCCGGACTGGCCGCGGCCTCGTTCGAGTTCCTTCTTGGCCCGCTCCATCAGAGCAATGGCCTCCTCATGCGCTCCCATTAGAACCTCCTGCTGGTGTAGGAGCGGATGCTCCGTTTTCCTGTTGCTGGACCATCGGCGCCATCTGCGCCATCAACTGCGCCCGGTGTTCGTTGACATGGTTTTCCATCACCTGGGCTATAAGGGGCCCAAGCCCCAAGTACGTCGGGCCCTTCTGGAATTCCTCGTGGCCTTCTATGTGCGCCTCGTGATTGTCGAACGCGTTGATCTGGATCGGCATACCCTGGCTGATCTGCTGGTTCTCCCGGTTGATCTGTGACTCGTCCACAGACACGTCACCGAAGAGCTTCGCGAGCGCCCCGGCCTCCATGTCTTCCAGAACCTTCCCGATCATGCGCTTGTTCATCGGCTGCTGGCCCTGGTACTGGAAGTACAGGTTCAGCATGTCCTGTATCGCGGCCTGCTTCGCGGCCTTGCTCTTCGGGAACTGGGATCCCGCCTGGACTTCGACCTCCGTGTTCTCCTTCAACGCGGCGCCCTTGAAGACCATGCTGTCGAGCGCATGGTCCTTCCCGGCGATGATGATCGTCCGTTCATCCGTCCAATACTTCGCGACGAGCTTCAGAAGCATCGAGCCGGCGACCCCGAGCGTTTCCTCCATGTCATAGATATTCGGCCCGAGCCGCGTGTCATCGGCTTCCTGGAGCAGATTGATCGCGGATGCAGCCTTGACCCCCGCCGGAACTTGGGCGTTGGAAACCTCGTGCTGGCCCGAGATGTCTTGCATCGACTGTTCGATGCGTTCCTGCTGCTGGAGCACATAGGCAGGCATCGGGGGCGGCTGAAGGTAGGACGGGATCGAGTTCAGGGTCGTGTCGTCATAGTCGATCCGCTCACCCGGAACACCGCTGTAGGAGATGTTGGCTTGGCGGCTGGACATGAACGCCGGGTTCCCCGTACGCTGCGCGGACTCGAGGATCTGGGATCGGATCTTGTTGAGCTCCGTCTGCGGGTAGCGCAGCTGCTCCACGGTGCTCGTCGGCCAGAAGCGTCCCGGGATCGGGATCCCCGTAAACATCACGTAGGGAAGACAGCCGTAGGGGTTCGGGCCTTCGAAGAGCATTTTGCCTTTGCTCCAGACCGCACGGCGGCCTTCAGGGTGCGTCATGTTCGGCTTACACCAATACTCGTGGACCTTCACGCCCTTGTAGTTGCTGGTGCCGCCCATCTGGTAGGACGGGAACATTCGGGCTTCGGTGGGCCCAGGCATAATGTCCGTGTCGGTCGGGACAACCACCCCGTAGTGCTGGCGGACGTATTCCTGGCTCTTGACGTTCTCCTGGATGCACCACTCCGCATCCTCTATACGCTTCGCGATCGGATCGGCGAGGAATTCGAACGGGGCGACCGTTTCGACATGCACATCCCCCGTCGCAATCACTTTCGACTGGAGCCCTTCCGGGAGCTTGCCTTCTTCGTCCTGTACCGCTTCGGGTTTCATCGGCGCACCCGTTTCGGCATGGAGGACCGGCTTACCTTCGTTGTCCGCGAGAACCTGGACTTTCTTGCCCTTACTGTTGTCCCACACGATCTTCCAGAACCCCGAACCCGTAATCCGGGACCAAAGGAGCGCATCCACGAGCTTGTTGCGTAAATGCTCCTTGCGCCACAGGTAGTCCAGGATCTTCTCCGCCATGATGCTCGCCTGAACATCCGAGTCTTCCGGGGTCGTCGGGACCACTTGGAAGGACGGCTTGCTCTTAGTCATCTTCGCAAGCTCCGTGCGGACGATCCCGATGATCCGGTTATCGGTCAGGGTAACCCGGTGCGGGTCGAGGCGTGGGCGGTCTAGGCGTCCTCGGTTCCAGAAGAGCCACTGTTCCCCGAAGAATGGTCAATAGTAGGCGTAATTGAGATGCCAAGTCGGTTCAAACCGACTGCGGGCACCCCTCGCCATGCTCAGGAGCTTGTCGAGATCCTGTACCGTCATGTCTTTGTAATCGAGCTGATTGCTCGCGGGTACGGACAATTCCGCCATACTATTCGCCTCACCTCCTCTGCTATACTACTTTAGATGGTTCATGGTTACGGGGGATACGTCAGGGGATGCCGCTGCGATGTTTGTAAGCTTGGCACCCGCGAATATCAACGTGAGTACCGCAAACGTCTGAAGGACATGAGCCGTTGCAAGCACGGCACTCTATCGGGCTACACAAACTTCAAATGTCGCTGCGATGCCTGTCGTTCCGCGTGGAGCGCGTATCAGGCGGACCATCATCGGCAGAACAAAGCCGAGCTGCTTACTAAAAGTGCAGCGCGCTATGAGCGGCAAAAAGAACACGTCCTAGCCAAGAAGAAGGAGCGCGACCAGACACCACAGGGACGAAAGCAAAGTTCCATATGGGCTATGTCGCGACGCGCTCGCAAGCTGGGCCAGTTTATTGAGGACGTTGATCGAACTACGGTCTACACGATGCACGGTGGACGCTGCGGGATCTGCGGCGAGTTTATCGACGGACCTTTTGACGTGGACCACGTCAAGCCGCTTTCCCGTGGCGGGATGCACGGCTACATCAACGTCCAGCCGTCACATCCTTCCTGCAACCGGAAAAAGTATAACCGCGTCTGATTGCTGGCAGGAACGGAGAGTTCGGCCATCTAGTTGACTTTGATGAGGCCGATGAGGGCGAGGGCTTCCGCCAGCTGTTTCGCGGTCACCGTGCCGCCCGTCACTTCGGGCTGGGCGTGCGGGGCAGTCCCGAAGAACCCGAGTTCCTGGGAGGCAGCCGTTTCGGACATGACGCCCTGTATTAGATTTGTTTCTTTATTGTTTCCGATCAGCAGTTTGTTTGATCCGTTATTCACGGCGTTTACTTCATAGCCAATGATAATGTTCCCACTACCAGTGGTAGGCGCATTGACACCCCCCGCATAGCCAATTACTACATTTTTACTACCCGTCGTAATCGTCTGTGAAGCAGCGGCACCAACAATCACGTTATCTTTACCAGTGAAGTTCCCTACTTCGCCGGATCCAGCAGCTCCAAAGCCGATTACTACGTTCCCTTCTGCTGTGGTCGCTTCCTCCCCGGCATCACAACCAACGAACACATTCAAACCACCCGTTTTCAAGTGTTCACCAGCCGATGTACCAACACACACATTTTGAGAGCCGGTCGTAATATCTTCGCCAGCTTCTTCACCGATAAGGACGTTCGCTTCGCCTTTTCCTTCGAGGGCTTCTCCCGTTTTCAATCCAAGAACTACATTACTTTTGCTGGCTTCTGCGGGTTTTACCGACTGGCGTTCGGAAACAGCATCCGTTTCGATCTTCGCCACCGCAACCGCTTCATTTTTGATCTTTTCTTCCGTGACGGCATCTTTCGCGATCTTTGCCTCCGTGACAGAACCGTCTTCCAGTTCTTCAACCGTGACCTTCGGAGGAATGAATTCGGGCGGGTTAGGGCTCATGCGGTCACCGTCGAGTAGGAGGACGCTTTCAGGACTTTCATCGACCCACCAACCATGCTGTCCCCATAGGCCCTGCGGACCCCGGTAGCGGCAGCCTGGGCGCCTTCCGCGGACACTTCGACGATCCGGGCACTTTCGACCGGGTAGCCCGGATTCGTGACGAGATTCGCTGCTTCTACCACACCGGCGTAGTTGCTGAACTTGTAGCCCGCGGTACCACCACCGGCATTCTGCGTGTCGAAGATCACCAGCCAGTTTTCAATTGACATTTGCTTCTCCTTGGTTCTCGCCCACCTGGACGAACTCGGGGACAATGAGCCCTACCTGGGCGAGCTCAGCCTCATCTTTCGGCATCTCATACTCAACAGGCTCTGAGGGGACAATCGGGCGGATCTCGGGATGCTGGATACGTTCGAGGAGCTTTTGCCGCTCGAGCGTGTTGCGGGCCTCCACGTTTTCCATGTGGCGGCGGTGGAGGAACTGCTGGGCGATGAGGGCAACAACGAGAAGGCCGGCGATGATCGTCATGGGATCTGGATTTCTTTAGCGGCAGCGGAGCCGAATTTGATGAACAGTTTTTCTTCTTTCGCATACAGTGCCCAGCATTCCGGTTCGACACCCGTAGGTGTTCCGGGCGCTTCACGGTATTCCCAGACCCCGGTGGATTTCATCCGGTTGATGATCGCTTTCGCGGTGTTCCTGACCGAGAACCACGACCCCGAAAAGTGTTCTTCGGTCGTGGTGCTCGTCATGAAGATCCCCTGGCAGCCCGTTTCTTCCCCCGCTTCCCCGTTCAATCCCTGGAGGTCGATGCTGATCGCTGCCGCGTTCTGGTCGGATGCGGCGGTCGCACCCGGGTTCAGATGCGAAATCTTCAGTGTCCCGTGGGATGACTCTGTGCCCGTGATCTCCGAGGCGCTGAATTCTTTGTTTTCGCTGACGATGTTCAGCGCCGCCCCGGTCCCCGTTTTGGCTTTCTGGATCGCGGTCGCGGCGTGATGGGTTGTGGATTCCCCTTCCGCCCTGACCGCTTCCGCACTGGCACCCGACTGGACTATCAGCGCCCCCGGGCTGATCGTGAGGGGCCCTTCCAGTTCCCCGTTTTTTATCAGGGTGCTCTCGATCTCTTCTTCATGCAGATCGAGGATCGCTGGCTGCTGGAAGCGTTTCCCGCCGAGCTGTTCGCTGGTGCTCTCCGCGACAACCCACACAAACCCCTTCGTGAGCGTCAAGCTTTCGTTCAGATTCAGCGTCCCGATCTTGTTGACTTTGTTGACTGTCGGGGTCAGCCCGTAGTACACGTTCGTGGTTGTCCGGTTGACGATCGTGAGTTCCGTGCCGCCCGTAGGGGAAAGCCGCAAGGGGCGGATAACTTCGATCGTGGGCATCAGGCCCCCTTACGCCAGCCAAGACCGGCCAGCCTCTCCGCCTCATCAGGGGCCACGAGAGGCTCACGCTGAAGATCCTCGATGGTCTGCTCCTGTTGGGCAACCCTGTCCGCCAGGACCGCCTCAGAGCGCCTTAGACGCTCGATCTCCTGCTGAAGCTGGCCTTCCCGGACCTTGATAGCGAGATGCGCGTCCTCAAGAGCCCCCTGGGCGGCTTTCAGGTCCCCCTCGAGCTTACGCAGGTGGGCATCGAAGACAGCCCGTGCGGGCGCCTGATCCACCTGCTGGGCACTAAAGGCACGCGCTAGGAGCGGCTGGTCGCGCTCGAACTTCTCCGGATCCTGCTCCCATAGCAGGCGGGTCCGGACATACAGGTCGTCGAGCTCACTCACGTCACGTCTTCGATGCCGTACCAGGTGGCGACAACTTTAGTCTGCGTCGCCTGCATTTTGATCTGGAGTTTGTTCCCCAAACCACCCAAATAACCCTGCCCCGGGAGCGGAACGTACACAGGTGTCGTTTTGGGCGCCACCCCGTTGAAGAACGCCGTCGTGCCGTCCTCCAGGGTGAAAATCGTTTCCGCAGTACTTACCCAGATCCAGAATGCACTCAGCCGGAACCGCTTGTTCGACGCAGGCGTAAAGATCACCGCATGGGCTTCTTCCCCGACTTTTTTGACTTCTTTTTCTTCCCAGGTCGCAAGAGCTTCGAGATCGAATGCGGTTCCTTTAGGCAACTTGCTCCTCCCGAAGTTGGCGGGGCTTCTTACGATGATCCAGCTTGATCGGCTCCGGACGGTGAGAAACAGCATCCTCGAGTGTGTCCGCATAGCGCTGGGCCTGTTCGCGGAGCTTGCGCTCCATGGTGAGCTGCTTCTCGAGGTTCATCTTCTCCGCCTGCCATTGGTCAGCCTCGATCATCCCCAAGAGATGCGCGCCCTCTTTCACGCAGTTCTCGCAGAAGATCGCGTCATCGTAGGCGACCTGGATAGTCTCGACTTTCCCATAGCCCCTGTCGAGCGCGGAGTCCATGTCAACATGTCTGAGGGAGGGGTCTTGGTTGTGGCAGCCGGCGCAGTACATCGGCATGTCAGCCAGATGGATCGTCATGCGAATGTCTCCATTCTGTGGTGATTGGCGCAAAGACAAACGCACTCGTTGATCTCGGCCTGTAGTCGCTTGATGCTGACCTCCAAAGCCAACATTTCGGAAACGCAGGCTGTCTTTGGACCAACATGATGCCACTCCAAAACCTGCGCTGGCCATACCGTCCCAGGAGGACACTTAGCGCACCCGACATCCATCTTCAGGGCATCTACGAGAGCGCGTCTTCCCATACGCCCACGCTTCCTATACCGATACTGGGCAACCGTCTTGCAGCGATCGCATTTCTGACGGTAATAGCCAAGCGGCTCGCCACACTGACACGTCCTAGCTGACCGTTTATCTCGCTTCACGCAAAGATCCCCCCCATTGGCGTGACCGCGACCTTCCTCTTGTTGTACGTTTTGCCGGTCATCTCTTCTCTCGCTCGTTTCTCAAACTCGTTCATCGGACCCCAACCCTCCTCTTCCTTTGGCGTATAAGGCCTCGAGGCGACCACGTAGCGGAGAGCGTCCAGGAGATGGTCGTCGCTCTTGACGGGCTTCTCCTTTGGATCATCCTCGGATCTCGTGGGGGTCGCCCAGCGGTACTTGCGGAACTGGCCGACCAACGTCTGGCAGTTCGCGGTCACGAGCAGCCTGTTCGCTTGGAGGCGCTCCTTGACGCGGTTGATACCTGCCGTAACAGAGTTTTGTCCAAGTATGGTGACGATTCCCTGATCTGTGAACTCCATTTGGTCCGACCTTCCGGTCTGATGGACGATGTTGCGAGCCGAAGGGTCAATGACATACCAGTCGGGATGTAGCGAAACGATGGCACCCGTCTCAGTCCTCTGCCCCCACTTCATGTTGATTTCCTTGATCGCGGTAGCGACCTGCTTCACCGTATGGCCCTGAAGGGCGAGCTCATCGAACACAACCAGCGTGTCCTCAGGGGTCAGATACGTCCAGACGACGGCGGCCATATGCCTCATCCCCGGGTCTATCCCCACATACACGCGTGAGCCGGAGGTTACCTCACGGACCTCCGGGATGACATGAAAGTTGCGGTTGAACTCGTCGTAGATCATCCCCGCGAAATGCACGAACCGGCCAGACTTCCGGGCCTCCCGCTCCTCCCTGGACAATCCTCGTAGGACGCGTTTCTTCGTCTTCTCATCCAGATACGGGTTGTCGTCCATGTCCACGAGAGTCACGAGCCCTTCCTCGAGCCTCCCCCGCGTCCAGGGCTCCCAGATCTCGTCGTACATCCAGCTCATGCCATGAAGCGGGGTCATCGTGAACAACTCATCCCCGCCATAGTCGATGAGGCGCATCAGGCCCTCACGGCGGATGTTCGCGGGCGGCTCCTCGTCATAGTGGATCCGGTGCTTCGCCGCGCCCCCGAACTTGTCCAGATCCTGCTCAAACGTCAAGAAATCGATCGTGGACCCGTTCGCGAAGCTCATCTTCCGTAGCGCCTTGTCGTAAGCCTTGTCGAACCTGCCGCCCCGTAGCTGGCTCTTAGGGGCCCATTCCCGGAGCTTATGGAAGATCACCCCCTCCATCGTGCTCGTGAAATCCGGCGCGACGATCCTGCAATGAAACGGGGGCTCATAGTGCTTGAACGGCCTCAGGTGCTCCGGGAGGCACTCCATATCGACAGCCTGGATCAGATCATCCAGGATCCCAGCAGTCGTCTTCCCGGAGCGGTTCCCTCCGAGGAACGCCTTCAACGGCAGCCTTGAGGAATGAAACTCCACCTGCTTCGGATGCGGCTGGTAGCCCAGCAGCGGATTGTTCTTCAGCTGCTCCTCATAGGACTCCAGCAGGGCGGCGGCTTCGGCCTGCTGGGAGGCCGGGAGCGCCGCTAGCGCGTCCCGGTCAACACGAAGCACAAGCTACTTTTCTTCGACGCTGGACTTCAACACCACGTAGCACTTGCCGTTGTAATCCCCAGGGTACAGTTGCCTGAACCCCGAGACGGCTTCCGTGGTGCTTTCCGCTTTCACGATCAGGATCTGCCCAAGGTTCGCGCCTTCATAGCTGATCCCGCATTTCGCGGGCGCACCATTCCACTGGATCAAACCTTCCGTGGTCCCGGGGCCCGTAGGGACCCCCTGGTGCCCGTCGCCCGCGGGACTCGCGACGAGATATTCCGAGACAGCCATCTAGGCCACCGCTTTGAAGTTCGTGTTCGGTTTCACGACCGCCCTACAAACCGTGTTTTTCGCCAACGTCGGGAAGTATTCCCTGACCGCTTCGATCGCTTCCGCCGCGGATTCCGACTTCACTTCGATCAGGTAGCACTGGGCCACCCCACCACCGTCGATTTCCTCCTTTTCAGCGAGCCCCCCCGTTTCCTCGACGTCATAGCCGATCGTCGTTTTTTTGTTCAACCCCACGCCAGCCGTTTTCGTAGGTTCCCGGATGCTGTTTTTCGCGAACTGGAAGCCCGACCCGGCCTGTTTCGTCCCAAACGCGACGATGTACGCTTCTTCAGCCATCAGAGCACCGCCACTTCTTCGATGTTGGACGTTTTCGCCGCAAACGCTTTACCCGAGCTGTTCACAAACGGTTTGATGCTCGGGCCACCACCACCAACCGATTCCAACTGTTCTTTGCTCAGATCGGCACCGAGGGCCAGCATCTTGTCCACCACCAGACAAGCTTCTTCGGCGGATTCCGCGATCACCGTCGCGAAATACGCCTGCTGGACCGTGCAAGACGCCACCGACGCCGCGGTTTCACGGTTCGGAGCCGGTTTGTTTTTTTTCAGTTCCGTACCAGCCCCGATTTTCGCGACCTTCAATTCGCCCGTCGTCCAGCCCGTGATCGGTTTCTGGTTACCCGCATCCCTCTGACCCCAGAAGACCGTCCATTCAGTTTCAGCCATTACGGCCTCCTAGCTGCGACCTTGATGTCCCGGCCCTGAAGCCGGCTTTCGTCATGGTACTTCAAGCTCATCTTCCCCCGTTCCCCCTTCGTATGGGCTTCCGAAGGTTTTTCAGCCATCGCCTCGGGCTCCGACGCCGACTTCGAGATCTTCATCCTGGCAATGGGCCCCGGATGCAGATTCCCAAAGTCCCGCTTCGCTCCGCTCTTACGCGGCAGCTTCTGGATCCCAGGGTTCGGAGACTCCTCGCTCGAGGTCCCATGGCCCGAAACGTGCTCAGGGAGTTTCTGCCCTTTCGGGGTCAGGGACTCCCACCGCCTAGCTATCTGCGGGTGCCTGGCGTACATGAAGGCCCGCTGGGCCTGGCTCTGGAACGGCATCAGATCACATCCCTCAAGTTCGACGCCTTAGCGCCCGGGCCCACAAACGGACTCACGTAGGATTCCGGCTCGGGTTTGGGACTCCGCCCATGCTCGCCTAGATGGCAGCCGCCACAGAGCACAACCAGATTAGAGGCCCTGTTAGAGCCGCCTGCGGTCACCGCAACCCGATGATGGATCTCCAGCCCGTCCGGGACTCCGCACCGCTCACAGACCCCCCCACGCTCTTCTAGGAACGCCGTCCGGTAATAGTTCGAGTTCCCCGCCCGACCGTACCGCTGCTGGTTCTCGTGGCGCTTCCCACACGCCGGCGAGCAGCACCGATGATTCTCCTGCCTTGGCTGAAAAGACTTCCCGCAGGCAAGACACTCACGTTTTGGGAAGGGAGCAGACCGCCCACGCTCCCGAGCCCACTGAGCAGCCGAACGGCACCTAGTCGAGCAGTACCGACGCTGCCGACCCCGGACATGCGGATCCTTCGGCGGCATCGCCCCTCCACACCAGATGCATTTCATGGGCAGAGTCTACCATGGGACTTCCCCTACGAAAAGCCCGCGAGATGCCTCGGGCCTGTGGGACTCCGGCTCCAATGGGAGTACTCACAACCCCGATCGACCTCCACCCCCTGCCCTATTGCTAGGCCTTTTGCCATTGCCAGCCTTGTCACCCTGGCCTCTTGGAGCCTCTCCCATATGCGCGTGAAGGAGCGGGGGCTAATGTCAGCTCAGACCACCCTAGAATGGCGTGTAAGGCCAATGGATACGGGGGATAAGGGGTTATGGCCTCTTGGCTTTGAGGGAGCGTAGGCGGCGATTATGGGGCGCTGGTGTAGGTCCAGAAGCGGGCGAGGCCGGCGCTCGGCGTGGGATTAGCGGGTGGCTTCGCTCCGCCTTGTTCTCGGTCTTTGGCTGGCTCTAGCGGTTTTGTCCTCCAGTTGCCCTTGACATCATCCGATAACTCTGTTATCAGTATGCATTGTCAATCGTCAACTGGTTAGGAGTTGAGCAATGAGCAACGACACGACATACAACGGCTGGGCGAACTACGCAACATGGGGCGTGGCTCTGGTTATCAACAACGACCAAGGCTCCCAGGAGTACGTCCGGGAGCGCATCGAGGCGATCCGGGAGGAAGTGGACGCAGCCATCAACCGGGAAACACTGGAGGGTGAAGTGGCCGTGTTTCTCAAAGACTTCACCGAGGAGCTATGCGGTTTTGGCTCCGGACTCGGCATTGAGGATCCTTCCATGATGGCGGCGCAGCTGATCTACGCTGGACTCAGCGACGTGGACTGGCGCGAAATTGCCTCCAACATGATCCAAGAGTCTTCGGAGGTCGCCTCGGCCTAACCTCGAGAACACCTCCAAGAGCGTCAAGCCCGTCATCTGGCGGGCTTTTCGCTTTCCAGAGAGCCATTTGCGGGCGATCTAAGGCTCTTGGATTTGGGGCCTTTACGATCCATCATCCTCGAGAGCCCGTGTTTGCTGGGGTTTGGCTCTGAGGGAAGGGAGCGGCTATTCGCTCAAGGCCGGCGGCGAGCTCGGCGCTTTCAGGATCGATTTGGCGTTGACCCAAGCATGGAGGAAGGCAATCTCGTCTTTGTCGAACCGTTCCTTATTGACTGGCCGGATGATCTGGCCCTGCTTGTCGGCTAGGCGGCCAAAGCGTAGGCGCACGGTCAGTTCTTCGATCATTCGTCCAATCCTTTCAAGCTTGGAGGGATCTCGTCCGATACGGCGAATACAAGTTCGTTATCAATCGAATGGAGGTTCGATGTTCAACCACTGGAAACGACGCAGCCAAGAGCTCCAGGCCGAAGAAGAGGTCGCGGCGATGGTCTCGAGACGGAACGTTGAAGCGATGGACCGGGAGTTCGCGGCCTTGCAGCTGATCGAGCAGATAGGACGCGGCGAATGGGAGCCGTCGCAGATCGCTGCAACGATGCCTATCGCGCTGATCGTGGACGCAATCAAGCGGGCCAACTAGCACCAGCATCGCCGTAGAGGCGCGTTAGCGGCCCTCTCGCGGCAATCCATAGGCCCGGCTAGGGAATCATCCTAGTCGGGCCTTCTTTCTGCTTAGAACGCCCTCAGCAGAGATTCTGCAGCAGCGTGGTCGTTTCGCGGTGTTCGCCACCACAGATCACAGATTCTTCAGCGGCGGCCGTGTTCGCATAGCCACCGAGCACCACAGCCTCGATTTTCGTCGCTTTGTTCGTGTTGCCACCGAAGACGAACGCGGACGAGGCAGTTGCTTTGCTCGATTCCCCGAACACAGCATCACCGAAGCCGCTCGAGCTGTTATGAGCGCCAACCAGCAGGCTGTCAGAGCCCGTTGGTTCGTCTTCGGTGCCGATCGTGACATTCCCGAGCCCGGTCCCGCCTTTGATGATCACGTTGACGTTCGTGACTTCGATCGTCGGCTCATGGTTCGGGCCATCCCCGAGAAACGTGCGTCTCTTTGAGACCGCCTACAACCTTCTCGGTCAGCTGCTGGCGCTGAACGGTCAGCCAACTTGGGGCGAAACGCCTAAGCGCCCGCTTTAGCTGCTGCTCAGTTCGCGCTCCCCTGCCGTATTCGGCTATGTAGCGGC
>DATJYK010000117.1:0-2623 GCA_035578005.1 Terriglobia bacterium | reverse complement strand
CTGAGACATAGGTAACACATTGTACCGGACACATAGGTGACACTTTCCTCCCATAAAGGGGAGGGAATGATGCCTTGGAAGGAGTGTTCGGTGATGGACGAGAGACTGCAGTTTGTGGCTCGCCGGCTAGCTGGCGAGGCGATGGCGGAACTTTGCAGGGAGTTTGGGATTTCCCGGAAGACCGGCTACAAGATTTTCGATCGCTACCAGGAGTGTGGTATTCACGGGCTGACCGACAGAAGCCGGCGTCCGTATCGTTATGCCAACCAGCTTCCTTTCCAGGTAGTGAGTTACATTCTGAACCTCAAACGAGAGCACCCCAGCTGGGGTGCGCGCAAAATTCGCGAGCGGCTCGTTCGCAGATTCTCCGAGATCCCCATTCCGGCAAAGAGCACGGTTCACGCGGTGCTGGATCGCAACGGTTTGGTGGAGCGCCGCGGTCGCGTGCGCCGTCGCGCCCAAGGAACGCCGCTCTCCTTAGGCCAGCGACCCAATGAGCTGTGGTGCACCGATTACAAAGGGGAGTTCCGGTTGGGGAATCAGCACTACTGCTATCCGCTGACGGTTACCGATCACGCCAGCCGTTATCTGCTCACTTGTGAAGCCCTTGGTTCGACGAAAGAACGCTACGCTTTCACTGTATTTGAGCGGCTTTTTCAGGAGCGCGGCCTGCCTGCCAACATCCGCAGCGATAACGGCGTGCCCTTCGCTTCGGCGCACGCCTTGTTCAACCTTAGCAAGCTGGCGGTGTGGTGGCTGCGTCTGGGCATCGGCATCGAACGCATCCAGCCGGCCCATCCACAACAAAACGGCCGTCACGAACGCATGCACCTTACGTTGAAGAAAGAAGCCACCAAGCCAGCGGCCGCCAACTTCCTCCAACAACAAGCCCGCTTCGATAGATTCATCGAGATCTTTAACAACGAACGCCCGCATGAGGCGCTGGACATGAAGTGTCCCGCGGAGGTCTACCGACCTTCGCCACGCCCTTACACCGGATTGCCGGACCTCGATTATCCCTTCCACGACAAAACTATCGTGGTCACCCGTTGTGGGCGTATCTGTCTAGGCAAGAAGAAAATCAATTTCAGCCAGGTCTTTGCCGGCCAAGCTGTGGGCATCAAGGAAGTCCAGGATGACATCTGGCTGGTAAGTTTTATGGATTATGATTTAGGCTACTTCGATCTGGAGACGCGAGTGCTCGAACCACTCGAAAATCCGTTCGGCCCAAAAGTGTTACCTATGTCTTAGGTACGTTGTGTCACCCATGTGTCCGGGCTGGACCCGGAAGAAGTGGTGCGCCCAGGGAGATTCGAACTCCCGACCTCTTGCTCCGGAGGCAAGCGCTCTATCCAGCTGAGCTACGGGCGCACTGAAAAACCAGTGAACAACTCTTGTTAGTTTACCGTGTCCTTGGGTTCCCCGCTAGCGGCGTTCTTCCTTGAAAGGGCCCACGCCGATCCTATCCACCCGGAGCGGCCCTACTTTCCCTTTCGGAATTCCTCGGTGGACTGACATTATCCCTTGGACCGGTTCTTGATGTCTCTCGCCAGCTTCTCGATCTCTTCCGCCTTGCGCACCAGGTTCAGGCTCAGCACCTTGCTCGAATCCGTCTTTTCCACTTCGTCTTTCAATTCCGAAGCGAGATCGAAAAGCTTTTCCACCTTCTTCTTGATTTCCTTCTGATTCTCTTCCAGGAGGCGCTTGTCCGGCGGCTGCAGCGGAGTCTCCGGCGCATTCTCCGCCGGCGACTGCTTGCTCTGCGATGCATCCGGAACCTGCGGCGAAGCCAGAACTCCGGCCCATCCCGTCGCCGCGCCCGCCGTCAAAAGCCCGCCCAAGAACATTCGCCTGGTCTTCACGACGCCCACCCTTCCGCCCACTGTGCCGCCCGCACTCTCGCTGGCGGTGCCTCCAATGCTATACTCGCCCGTCAACCAATCTTATGTCTAGTCTCCTCGCCCATTTGCCGGATTTTAACGCCGCGAACTTCCTCCATCTGGTCGTCATCTTCGTCGTGGCGCTGCTGCTCAACCGCCTGCTGCGCGTCATCACCAACCTGGTCATCAAACCCGCGGCTTCCGAATCGCGCGCCGCCAAAGCCCGCGAGCAGCAGACGCGCACGGTGGCCGGAGTTCTTTACAGCGCGGGCAGCAAAATCGTGTGGGCCATCGCGCTGCTGACCGCCGCCCCGGAAATCGGCATCAACGTCACGCCGGTCGCGGCCCTTGCCGGGCTCGCCAGCCTGGCCCTGGGTTTCGGCGCGCAAAATCTGGTCCGCGATATCATCACCGGCTTTTACATCATCCTCGAAGACCAATACGTGGTCGGCGACATCATCCAGATCGCGGAGACGGTGGGCCGCGTGGAGCACATCACGCTGCGCCGCACCGTCGTGCGCGACGCCCGCGGCGCGCTCGTGACTGTCGCCAACGGCGACATCCGCACGGTCGCCAACCTCAGCCGCGACTGGTCGCAGACTTTCGTGGACGTCTCGCTCTCTCCCGAAGTGCCGCAGGAGCGCGCGCTGCAATTGCTGGACGCCGCCGCCGCCGAACTTCGCAACGACCCCGCCTGGTCGCAAGCTCTTGTGGACGGCCCGCGCATCCTCGGCCTGCAACAT
>DATJYK010000116.1:0-7432 GCA_035578005.1 Terriglobia bacterium | reverse complement strand
GCCAACAGGCGGCGGGATCTTTCGTCCAGCACCACCTCCAGGAACCGGAAGCGCTCGCGCACGCCACTCAAGTCATCCATCCCTTCCAGGATAGATCAAAACATCTTCCAGTGGTAATGTTATTTCATAACAGTTCCTTAGCGTCCTCTAGCGCCTTATTGTTGACAACGCTCGCCCGGCGTTTCGCGCTACCTTCTCGCAGAAGGCCCAAAGGGCCTGAAGAAAGAGCCCTGTTGGGACTTGGCCTGGCCTGGGTACGGCAAGCCGTACCCCTACGAAGCTGGGGAAGACGTCAAGTATCCGAAACCTCGGCGGGCGGTGTACTTGACGATCGAGCAAAAGTCGAAAGGTTAGCGATTATCCTCTCTTGATATCCATCCACTCGCGCACCTGGCGTTCCAGGACATCGAGCGGCAGAGCACCATTGCGCAACACTACTTCGTGATATTCCTTCACGTCGAATTTCGGCCCCAGCGCCTCGGAGGCTTTCGTTCTCAGCTCGCGAATCTTGAGCTGGCCGATCTTGTAAGCGAGCGCCTGGCCGGGCCAGGCGATGTAACGGTCAATCTCGTTCACCACGTCGAGTTCTTCCTTGGCCGCGTTCTGCATGAAGTAGTCGATGGCCTTCTGACGGTCCCAGTGATCGACATGCATTCCTGTATCGACCACCAGGCGCACGGCGCGCCACATGTCGTAGGTAAGCTGGCCGAACTTCGAGTAAGGATCGTCATACAGCCCCATCTCATCGCCCAGCGACTCGGCATAGAGTCCCCAGCCCTCGCCGAAGGCGTTGTAATATCCATAGCGCCGGAAGTTGGGCAAGTCCGTTTGCTCCATACCGAGCGCGATCTGCACGTGATGGCCGGGCACGGACTCGTGCAGCGTCAGCGCCGTCATTTCCCATTTGGGGCGGGTCTCCGGCCGGTATAAGTTCACGTAGTAAGTGCCGGCGCGCGAGCCGTCTGCCGCTCCTTGCGAGTAGTAGGCCGCGGTGGTGTCGGGCGCGACGGCGTCCGGGATGGGCTTCACTCCGTAAGGCATGCGCGGAAGAATGCGGAACAGCTTCACCAGCTCCGGATCCACGCGTTTGGCGAGGGCGCGGTAGGCCTCAAGCAAATCGTCAGGGGTTTTCTCGAAGAACCGAGGGTCCGTGCGCAAGTAGGTAAAGAACTGCTGGCGCGATCCCTGAAATCCGGTGCGGGCGCGAACGGTCTCCATCTCCGTATTGATTCGCGCCACTTCGTCGAGACCGATCTTGCTGATTTCGGCAGGAGTCAAGTTGGTGGTGGTGAACCTGCGCGCCAGGAATTCATACATCGCCCTGCCGTTCGGCGCCTGCCAGATGCCGGCCTCCGGATAGCAGGCCGGCAAGTATTCGTTAACGTAGAACTCTTTGTATTTCGCGAAGGCGGGAACGATGCCTTGCCCGATGGCGCCGCTCGCGGCCTGCGAAAGCCTCTCCTGGTCTGCCTTAGACACGCTCGGGGCAAAGGTTCGAAAGGGATGATAGAAGTCACTCTGCCGCGGGTCCCGCACAATCTGCTTGTCAAGCTGGCCGGGCACCCGTTGCAGCACCTCGCGCGACAGCACCAGCTTCTCCCGAATGCCCTGCCGCAAAACCTCCGTGGTCTGCTCCAGACACACCGGGAAGCTGCGCAGGCGCGCCAGCCAATCCTCGTAGTCCTTGAGCGTCACGAAGGGAAGCGCGTCCGCGAGTTGCGCGGAAGTCTGAATGCCCTCGCGCTGCGAATTGAAGGGGATGAGATAAGTGTGCAGCGAGTACGCTTCCAGGCTGTTCTGATAGCCCTTTTCAAAAAGGTCGTAGTTGAGCTGATCGCCCGCCGAGAGGCGGCCGCGGTCGATCGCTTTCAGTTTCGCCGTCACCTCGAGGTCATGCTGGTGATCCTGCTCGATGGCTTCGAGGCTGAAATCTTCCCAGCGATCGTTCCAACGCCGGTCGCCGAGCGTGGAAGCCCACGTGGGACTGTGCTCCATCCGATACTCCCACTCCGAATCCAGGAGCCGGTGAAAGGCGGCATCGGTATCATCCGGCGGTGTGCCCGCGGCCGATGTGTCAGCGAGCCTCGTCGGCACGCCTGCGCTGCCGCTCGAAGCCGCGCCATCCGTGGCCGCCAGTCCCGAAGCTGCCATGATCAATCCCGAACGAAGCATGTCACGCCGATCCACGATGACCTCCAGATTGCTGATTGCCGAGTTTCGATTGCCGATTACGGCCGGCTTGTCGCTTCTTTATTCCCTCGTGTTATCAATCCGCAAGTGGACCCTACTCGCTACTCCCTATTCGCCACTCCCTCTCTCACATATCACAAATCCGCGAGCCTGTGGGATGCTATTCTCCTTGCCGCGGGGGTGCGCATCCGTGACTGACCAAAACCACGTTGAGATCGGCATTATGCTTCTCGCCGGAACGGCGGGTTTCGTTGCTCGACGCTTCCTTTACCATCCGAGAAGCCGCCTGCCGTTTTGGGGTTGGGTCGGTCTTGGAATCATTCTGCTGGCGGAGTTGCTGCTTGCCGCGCGCGCTGTCTGGTGGGTTAGCACCTTCTTTACGCCGATTGTGTGGACAGGCTACATCCTGCTGGCAGACGGGCTGGTGGCAAGCCTCAAGGGTCAATCCCGGCTGAGCAGTTCGCCTCGCACGTTCGCGGCGCTGGCCTTCTGGTCAGTACCGCTCTGGCTTGTCTTCGAGGCCTACAACCTGCGGCTGAGAAACTGGGTATACGTGGGTATGCCCTCCAGCTCTGCGCTGGACACTTTCGGTTACGTGTGGGCGTTCGCCACGATTTGGCCGGCTATTTATGAGACGGCCGACCTCGTGGAAGCGCTGGGGTTCTTCGAAGTGAATCACCGACCGAGAGCACCTTCCACGCCCGCCCACCGTGCCCTGATAGCACTCTCCGGACTCATCCTGGTGGCCGTTCCGTTGTTGGTTCCAGTCCGAATCGGCGGTTACCTCTTCGGCGCCGTTTGGGTGGGGTTCGTGTTGTTGCTCGACCCACTCAACTATCAGTGGCGAGGCGCCTCGCTGCTTCGCGAACTCGAGGCCGGGAGCCACGCGAAACTAGGTGCGCTGCTGCTCGCCGGCTGGATTTGCGGCATCCTTTGGGAGTTTTGGAATTACTGGGCCGGCGCCCGCTGGTTGTACATCTTCTCCATCGGGCAGAGCTGGAAAATCTTCCAAATGCCCGCCCCGGGCTTCCTGGGTTTTCCACCTTTCGCGGTGGAATGCTGGGTGATGTTCGAGTTTCTGAGAACACTAAAACGACAGCTCGGCGGCACCACGCAGGTGTGGCTGACTCGCAGAGCTGCAGCTTGAGCGGCGGGAAATTCCAGGCGAGGCTCTGCGTCGAAACTCAGGCGGCGCTGGGGTTCGCCTCCTCGATCCCAGGTAGCAAGGGCCGCCCCTTCGTCAAACTGAAGCGTCGTCCGGAAAATGTGATAGGCTAAGTGCATGCGGCGGTCGATCAGTGCCGGTTTCACACTCGTTGCATTGCTCGCGGCTCTCATCCCAGGCGGCCTCGCACCTCTTTTCCTCTCGGACGGCAGTTCGTGCTGCTGCTCCGGCGGTCACTGTTCGATGGCGGCCGGTCGGATGAGCATGCCAGGCGGCTGCCACCACGGCATGAACGCAGGCAATTCGCCGGGCTCTTCAGCTTGTACTTGCTGCGTGTCGCAAGCTCCTGGCTCAGCGGTGCCGGCCACGGCTTTTCGTTTCAGTTTTAATCTCGCGGCCAGCACGCCTCTCATGCTGTTTCGCATTGATGTCCACAGGCCTGTCGTCAATATTGCGATCCCGCTTCAGGGTTATACCTTTCCTTTAGATCAGCCTCCCCGACTGTAGTTCTCCCTTCAACCGAACAATCTCGCAACAGGTCTTGAGCCGCCTCTCGCCCGGCGAGGTAACTCGTTGGCGCGTCTGCCCGGGTGAGCGCTGAAGGCGCAAAGACCCACAGTGAGAACGGTAAGCAAAGAACTTCCTCTTTGCGTTCTTGGCGCCTTTGCGTGAGACCTTGCATTGCTTCACGCTCTCTCGGAGAGGGACGGGTCGGAGCTTCATTTGTCGCACAGTTTCAACACATGTCTTACGGAGGTTTCGAATATGCATAACACCGACAGAGCCTGGCCGTTCCTCGTGGCTATTCTTTTGGCCGCAACTCTCGTCTGTGCGGCGAGTGACGGCGTCCTCAAGGGAATCGTCCACGATCCCCAGCATCGGCCGATTGCGCGTGCGCAGGTCGCGGTTCGCGCCCAAAGCGGGGCTTGGTCCACCAAAACGCAGTCCGATGCGAATGGTGAATTTGAGCTCGACAACGTGCCGGAAGGCGACTATATCGTCACCGTTACCGCGCCGGGCTTCGGCAACCTCGAGCAGCCCGTTTCCGTAGTTTCCGGCAAAGCTCCGGTGACCCACTTCCAAATGGAATTGGCGGCGATGACGCAAACGGTGCAGGTGTCTGGCACCGAAAGGAACCTCACCACCCAGTCTTCAACGGTTCAGAATTATGTCTCCTCGCAGGAGATCACCGAGACGCCGGGGGCGGATCAAACCAACAGCCTCTCCATGATCACCAACTTTACGCCCGGCGCCTACATGGTGCACGACATGCTGCACATGCGCGGAGGCCATCAGGTGAACTGGTTTTTTGACGGCATTCCCGTCATCAATACCAACATTGCCGCCAACATCGCCCCCTTGATCAATCCCAAGAATGTCGATTCGCTCGAGGTCGAGCGCGGCGGCTACTCGGCCGAGTACGGCGACCGCACTTATGGGTTCTTCAACGTCCTCACACCCTCAGGCTTCGAGAGCAACAATCAAGGGCAGCTCATCCTCTCCTACGGCAACTTCAACACCACGGACGATCAGCTTAGCTTTGGCGGCCACACCAGCCGGTTTGCCTATTACGCCAGTTTAGACGGCAACCGTTCTGACTTGGGTCTGGCCACTCCGGTTCCGGAGGTGATCCACGATCAGACCAGCGGTCTTGGCGGTTTTCTCTCCCTCCTGTACAACCCATCGGCCAGCGACCAAGTGCGATGGATCGTCTCCCTGCGCGGGGATCACTATCAGATCCCGAACTCGCCCGATGATCAGGCCGCAGGCCTTCGAGATCTCGACCTGGAGCGGGACTATCTGGCGGGCTTCCAGTGGGTTCATAGCACGTCAAGTGGCCTCATCTTCTCCGTGTCGCCGTACTACCACTTCAACAGCGCCCAATACCTCGGCGGGCCGGGCGACATGCCCTTTGTGCTTGATGATAACGACCGTTCGAACTATGTCGGCGTCAGGGCCGTGCTCCAGGCACACAAGAAGAAACACAACGCTCAAGCGGGCGTTGACATCTGGGGCCAGCACGACAACGCCTTCTTCGGACTCAGCGCCAATCCGGGATCCCAGGTGCTGCAGCAGCAGGAACTCAACTGGGCCAACTCCGAGTCGCTGTTCCTGTCGGACCAATATCAGCCGCTCTCCTGGCTAACGCTCGATCTCGGCATGAGGCTGCAGCATTATGGAGGCTTGGTCAGCGAAAACGCAGCCGATCCTCGCCTCGGCGGCAGCATTCGATTGCCCCGCCTGAATTGGATTCTGCACGGCTACTATGCCTACTACTATCAGCCTCCACCGCTCAACAGCCTCACGGGGCCGCTGCTTCAGTTTGCCCTCGATCAGGGATTCGGCTTCACGCCTCTGCCCGGCGAGCGCGATATCCAATACGATTTCGGGCTCACCGTTCCACTGCGCGGCTGGTCGCTCGGCGTGGACAATTTCCATACCAACGCGCGCAACTTCCTTGACCACGATGTGATCGGCAATTCCGGCATTTTCGTACCTCTCAGTGACTTGGCCGCCCTCATTGACGGCACCGAGGTCACGTTACGCTCGCCGGAAATCTTCAACCGCGCGCAGTTGCGAGTGGCCTATTCGAACCAGATCGCCAAAGGCCTGGGGCCGATCACAGGCGGTCTGATTGAAGACACGGACGAGGGCTACTTTCTGCTCGATCATGACCAGCGCAACACAGCCAACGCCGTGCTTTCCCTCAAGCTTCCCCGGCGATTCTGGAGCACTGCGGCGGTGAACTACGGCTCAGGCTTCCTGAACGATGACGGCCCGATGCATCTGCCCGCGCATACCACCGCCGACATCAGCCTGGGCAAGAGTCTGGGTGAAAGTTGGACGTTCTCTGTGAATGCCACCAACGTCTTCAATAGCCGCTATCTGTTGGATAACAGCAACACCTTCGGTGGCACGCACTGGGTGAATCCGAGGCAGATCTACGGGGAGCTAAGGTACCGGTTTCATTTTTGAGAAGGTGAGGAGTGCGTAGCACGTGCACTTGAAGGCCCGCACTCGGCACCGCGGTCACTCCCGCGCCAATCACACAAGTCACTTTCGCGCCAATCACACAAGTCACTCCCGCGCCAATCACACAAGTCACTCCCGCGACGATCACACAAGTCATTCCCGCGCAGGCGGGAATCCACTAGTTTTCACTCGAACTCTAAAGGCACCTCTCTCCTCGGCGCTTTTTGGCGGGGCTGAAAGCCCCGCCACTGGAGTTTGTACATTTACAGCATGGCCAAGATGGCCATGCCACGTGGCACGGGCTTCCAGCCCGTGCTTGGCGGGGCTGAAAAGCACCGCCCTTTCTGCGGACCGTCACTGCAATCTGTAACCATTCGTAACAGCTTTATTTTTCAATCAGTTGACGGCTTCTCGTGAATAAAGCCCATGTTTTGAGTAACTTGACGGCTTCGGAAATCTCGATCCTTTGTTTTCATACACCTGACGGTTTCGTTTCGTAATTTTCGTGTTCAAAGTAGTAACTCATGAGTAAATTTGTCATGCGAATGGACCTTTCCGTAGCGACCCTGCGCGGGAATGACTGCGCCCTGAAGGGCCGGCTCAGCAAACGACACCAGCGCCGCCGCCGCTTCCGCTCCTTTCCGATGGCCGCTTGGAGAGCGTCACCCGCCGTACTCAAGGCTCCAGCGCCTCCTGAGGTAACCTCGTGGCCCTGGCAGCCTGATGAAGCTTCCCGTGCGTCAAGCGTTTGAAGCCGGCGTCGCCGGCACGGGGAGCGCGGCAGCTTCGGCACTGGCTGAACTTCGCCGTATTCTTCTAGATTTCATGGTCATAACCACCACCTCCGCTTGCCGGGTCCGCAAGAAGACGACTACTTCGCCGTAAACAATGTTTACGAGTGTAGAATTACACTAACTTATAATATAGGGCGGGGAAGCAGGATTGTCAAGCGAGTGGGATGGTGGGGGTGCGCGACATAGACGTGGGCTTTTTGGCGTTTCTTTTTTTTGTGGCCTTTATCTGTGCGTAGTGTATACTTGCAGATAGAGGAGGTGGCTATGCCTCAAACCCTGCCTGCCCTGGAAGGCGAAAGAACCCGCTTGC
>DATJYK010000115.1:0-11121 GCA_035578005.1 Terriglobia bacterium | reverse complement strand
GCAAGCGGGTTCTTTCGCCTTCCAGGGCAGGCAGGGTTTGAGGCATAGCCACCTCCTCTATCTGCAAGTATACACTACGCACAGATAAAGGCCACAAAAAAAAGAAACGCCAAAAAGCCCACGTCTATGTCGCGCACCCCCCTTCACACCTCCCTTTGGCTTCGAGCCAAAATGAATGCTATCATCGCCCTGGGGTATCTGCAAAGTACTCACTGCGGCGTTCGCGAGGGCTGCTATGCGTGCAGGCATCCAATGATTGAACCCGCGCTCGAAACATGGGGCGCAACAAAGACCAGGATCAGCGGGCCAAAGGCCAATATCGAGTTGCATGAACGGAAGATTCGTCAGGAACATACAAGATCGTCCGCGACTGGGGCAACGCTGATGGGAATCACCAACTTTAAGGCGGTGGTCAGCAACAACGGCAAGTCGGTCACGGTCGACTTCCTGGTGGACAGCGGAGCGCAGTTGACTTTGCTGCCCCTGGAGACTTGGCAGACGCTCGGCCTGGAGCCAAGGGAGTCAATGGAGTTCAGCTTGGCCGATGGAACACACATCTCACGCAAGGTGTCCTGGTGCGGAATCACCCTGATGGAAAGATCCGGCTATACGCCTGTGATCCTCGGGGAGCCGGGTGACGAGGCTCTGCTCGGGGTGGTTACCCTGGAAGAGTTCGGGTTGATGTTGAACCCACTCAACCGCACGCTGGTGCCAATGCGGATGCTGCTGAAATAGACGTGGCAGGCAGGACGAATAAATCCTGGACGACGAGGGTAGCGCTGGCAACCTTGGGCACCAAAGTGGAGAGCGCCGCGTTAGCAATTGACGAATTTGAAGATGCGTTACCCGATGAACCGGGAACGGGGGAAAGGACCGCAGCGGCAGACAAAGAATCCTGCAGGCACAGAGTTGGGGCGCCGAGGCGGAGCAGCCACGAGCCCGGTGGAGCCAGCTCGCACGCCTAGGCTTTGGAGTCGGACGTTCCAATGAAAGCCAAACCGAAACCGTCAGGCCGGCATCGGGCCCTTTCAACGGAGCAGGGTGTTGAGGCTCTGCAAGTTACTCTGGGTGAAGCCGTCGAGGTTTGCGAGGAACTGTTGGCCCTCTCGATGAGGCTCAAACGATTAAGGCCCGGCGGCGAGGCGTACCTGGACCAGCTCCCGCGCGTCAGCGTCTGCGCAACGGTCCTAAACGCGAAGACGGATAGCATCGAACGCGAGATCGATGACATTATAGACACGCTGCCTGATTAAAGCAGAAGGGATTAACGGTAGTGTCCTAATCTCCGACGTAGGGGCGGCCCTTGTGGCCGCCCAAGCAACAGCACCCACAGCGGTTACTCCTTAAGCGGGCGGCCACAAGGGCCGCCCCTACGTCTGAAGCAACAACGAAAGGAACCACAGTCATGAGTCCCACGGAGCGCGAAGCGGCAGTCGCCGACATCGAGAAGCAGGAGTGGATCGAGTCCTTCGATTACGTCATCCACAAGGACGGAGGACCCGAGCGCGCTACAGACCTGCTGCAGACGCTGCGGCTGCACGCCGCCGAAGCCGGCGTCAGCCTGCCCTACAAGATCACCACACCCTACCTCAACACGATTCCCCCTGACCAGGAACCGCCCTACCCCGGCAGCCGCGAGATCGAGCGGCGCATCAAGAGCCTGATCCGCTGGAACGCCATGGCCATGGTGGTTCGCGCCAACCGGGAAGAGAGCGGCATCGGCGGCCACATCTCCACTTATGCGTCGCAGGCCACGCTGTTTGAGGTCGCCTTTAATCACTTTCTGCGCGGAAAGAGCGAAGGCCATGACGGCGACGTGGTCTTTTTTCAGGGGCACGCCGCGCCCGGCGTTTATTCGCGAGCGTTTCTGGAGGGCCGATTGCCCGTCGAGCGCCTGCAGAACTTCCGCCGCGAGACAAGGTCGGGCGGTGGACTTTCGTCTTATCCGCACCCCTGGCTGATGCCCGACTTCTGGGAATTTCCTACTGTTTCCATGGGGCTCGCGTCCATTATGGCGATTTACCAGGCGCGGTTCGCACGTTATCTCGAGGACCGAAAGCTCAAGCAGACCGCCGGCTCAAAGGTGTGGGCGTTCCTGGGCGACGGCGAAATGGATGAGCCAGAATCGCTGGGTGCCGTGTCGCTGGCGGCGCGCGAGAAGCTCGATAATCTGATTTTCGTGGTCAGTTGCAACCTGCAACGCCTCGACGGGCCGGTGCGCGGCAACGGGAATATCGTTCAAGAACTCGAAGGCGTGTTCGGCGGCGCCGGCTGGAACGTGATCAAGGTCCTGTGGGGTGCTGACTGGGATGCTCTTCTCGCCAAGGATCACGAGGGCCTGCTGGCCGAGCGCATGGGCCAGGTGATCGACGGCGAACGGCAGAAATACAGCGTCTCCTCCGGCGCCTACGTGCGCGAGCATTTCTTCGGAACTCACCCCAAACTGCTGGAGATGGTGCGGAACTATTCGGACGAGCAGTTGGCCAAAATGAGGCTGGGCGGGCACGACCCACAAAAGATCTACGCCGCTTACAAGGCCGCCGTGGAGCACACCGGCGCGCCCACCGTGATTCTGGCCCGCACCACCAAGGGATACGGCTTGGGGGAGGCGGGAGAAGGCAAGAACATCACCCATCAGCAGAAGAAGCTGAACGAAGCCGAACTGCGCACTTTCCGCAGCCGCTTCGGAATTGCCCTGTCTGACGATGAAGTTGCGGGCGCGCCCTTCTACAAGCCGCCGGATTCCAGCCCCGAAATTCAGTACCTCCACCAGCGGCGCCAGGAGCTGGGCGGCTACGTGCCAAGCCGCGTGGCGCGGGCCGAACCGCTGGAGATTCCGAGCGAGGCAGCTTTCGAGGAGTTCTATGGGGGCACCGAGGGCCGCGAGGCGTCCACTACCATGGCCTTCGTGCGCCTGCTGGCCAAGCTGCTGCGTGACCCGCAGCTCGGCAAGCTGATTGTGCCCATCATCCCTGACGAAGCTCGCACCTTTGGTATGGAGGCGCTGTTCCGCGAGGTGGGAATTTACTCGCATGTGGGCCAGCTCTATGAGCCGGTTGACCGCGATACTCTGCTTTACTACAAGGAGGCTACCGACGGCCAGATTCTGGAAGAGGGCATCACCGAGGCGGGCAGCCTTTCCTCATTCATCGCCGCAGGCACCGCCTACGCCACCCACGGTGTGAATACCATTCCCTTCTTCATCTATTACTCGATGTTCGGTTTCCAGCGCGTCGGGGACCTCATCTGGGCAGCCGCCGACTCTCGCACTCGGGGCTTTCTGTTAGGCGGCACGGCCGGCCGCACCACCTTGGCCGGTGAGGGCCTGCAGCACCAGGACGGCAACAGCCACCTGCTGGCCTATCCCGTACCCAACCTGGTGGCCTATGATCCAGCGTTCGCTTACGAGATTGCGGTGATCATTCGGGATGGCATCAAGCGCATGTACCATGACGGCGAGAGCATCTTCTACTATCTCACTCTGATGAACGAGCCCTATGCACAACCGGCCATGCCCCCTGAGCCGGGTGTTAAAGAGGGCATCCTTAGAGGACTCTATAAGTTCAAAGCCTCAGATAGGCGCAAGACTAAGCTGCGGGCTCAGTTGCTAGGTAGCGGCTCCATCTTGAACGAGGCTCTGAAGGCTCAAGCCGAACTTGCCGAGCGCTACGGCGTGGCGGCAGACGTGTGGAGCGTGACCAGTTACAAAGAGCTCTACCGCGACGGCCACGACACTGAACGCTGGAACTTGCTCCACCCGGCTGCCGAGCCGCGCGTGCCCTATGTCACGCATTGTCTTGCGGACGCCCCGGGGGTGCTGGTCGCCGCCAGCGACTACGTGAAGGCAATGCCGGATTCTATCGCGCGCTGGTGCCCGAGACCCCTGGTTTCCCTCGGAACAGACGGCTTCGGCCGAAGCGAGGGTCGCGCGGCTTTGCGCAACTTCTTCGAGGTCGATTCGCGCTTTATCACGTTGGCCACCCTGGGCGCGCTGGCCCGCGAAGGAAAGGTGCAGCCTAAGGTGGTGGAGCAGGCGATCAAGGACCTGGAAATTGATCCTGAGAAGGGCAATCCAGCGATCTCGTGAGAGGCTGCCAGAGTCGGACTGCGATCGAAAAAACGTCCGAATCGAGCGTAACGAACGAAGCCAAGAGGTTGTTGAAAACAACGGAAAATGTTTTTTCCGTGTGCTTCAAAGCCAAGAGGTGCCTGAAAATAAATGAGTTGTTTTTGTAAAGCCAAGAGGTTGTTCATAAATAGGGGTTTGTTCTCCGACGAGGGCGAGTTTATACTTAATAGTTAACACCGCAAGCTTAGGAAATTATAAGAAATAAGGGAGCACGATGTCGACTGAATTCAGGCTACCCGAACTTGGCGAAAACATCGACAAGGGCGACCTCATCAAGGTGCTGGTTTCGCCCGGCGAAATGATCACCAAGGACCAGCCGGTGATCGAGCTGGAGACCGACAAGGCGACCCTCGAGGTGCCATCGTCGGTGGGCGGCAAGGTTGAAGCCATCCACGTGAAGGCCGGGGAGAAGGTAAAGGTCGGGCAGGTGATTCTGACGGTGTCGGACGGCGCCCAGCCTTCGGACAGCCAAGCCACACAGGCGAAGGAGACGAGCGAGGTAGGGCAGAAGGTCGACGGCGCTGGGACTCGTGCGCGGCAGGGCCTGCGGACAGCGGAAGACACCAGGCAGAAATCTGCGGCGGGGCTAACAGAGAGCGGAGAACGTGCGTCTGCCAAGCAGGCAGCGAGCGAAGCCGCTGTGGAGGAGGAACCTGAAGCGGGCGGTGGCATCGTCGAGGTCAGGCTGCCGGAGCTTGGCGAGAATATCGAGAAGGGTGACCTGCTCAAGGTCCTCGTTGCTCCAGGCGACAATATCGCTAAGGACCAGCCGGTCATCGAGTTAGAAACCGACAAGGCGACGCTCGAAGTGCCGTCTTCGGTGGGTGGCACGGTCAAAGAGATTCACGTTAAAGCGGGCGAAAAAATCAAGGTGGGGCAGTTGATCCTCACCCTTCAAAGCACGGCGACATCGAGCGCAAAGAAGATGCCCGCGCGTAAGGAAGCCAAAGCAACGGGGACTGAGGATGTCAAGGCATTAGCGACCGCAGTTCTCGCCAAGCTCGATGCCGCTCAGTCCACTGCGGCCCAGCGACTGCCCGCCTTTAAGGCCCCCCAGGCATCTGCTCCCAAAGCCGAAGTAAGTCCGGCCTCAGAAGTTCGCGCAGCCGTCAAGCCGGTGGAGAAGCGCCTGGTTCCCGCCGCGCCTTCAATCCGGCGCATGGCCCGTGAGCTGGGCGTGGACATCACGCAAGTGAAGGGGAGCGGTCCTGCCGGGCGAATTTCCGCAGAGGATATCAAAGCCTACGTACGCGGTCTCAGCACTGGACGGGCTGCATCGGGTGTCCCGCAGGAAGCAATTCCCCTCCCCGATTTCACGCGCTGGGGGCCTGTGGAGCGCGAGCCGATGCGCGCCGTACGGCGCGCCACCGCTGCGCATTTGAGCCACGCCTGGGTTACGGTTCCGCGGGTCACCCAACATGACAAGGCGGACATTACCGAGCTCGAAGAGTTTCGCAAGCAATACAGTAAGAAGGCCGCGGCGCAGGGGGCCAAGCCCACCGTCACCGCATTTGCTCTTAAGGTGGTGGCTTCGGCACTCAGGAAATTCCCCAAGTTTGCGGCCAGCATCGATCCCGCCAACGAGGAGATCATTTACAAGAAGTATTCGCACGTCGGCGTCGCCGTGGATACAGACCGTGGCTTGCTGGTGCCGGTGATCCGGGATGTCGACCGCAAAAACATCGTCGAGCTTTCCATCGAACTGGCAGCGGCAGCGGAGAAAGCGCGCACGCGCAAGCTGGCTCCCGAGGAGATGGAAGGCGGGGTGTTCACCATCACGAACCTGGGCGGCATCGGAGGCACGTCGTTTACTCCGATTGTGAACTGGCCCGAGGTGGCGATCCTGGGGATGTCGCGGTCGAGTCTCGAGCCCGTTCTTGTTGACGGCGAGTTTCAGCCCAGGCTGATGCTGCCCCTTTCGCTCTCTTATGACCACCGCCTGATCGACGGAGCCGACGCTGCCCGATTCTTACGCTGGGTGGCCGAGGCAATGGAGCAACCGTTCCTGATGCCGTTCGAGGGTTAGGATCAAAGCGATCTCTTTTGGTTTCAGTTCCTTACTGCGCGGATGTGCCTTTTTACCTAAATATCAAATATCCAGCTATAGGATTGACAATCAGCGGCGGTAGGATTAGTCTACTTGGTTATCGGATGTGTTACGCAGACTTCAGTTTGCCGGAAGCAGACAGCTCCCAGAATCTGCTGTGCTGAGGGGGAAATCAGGCTAGGTGTATCCGTTCGCGGGAGGCCGTCTGTGCCTTCTGTGAGGCAGTGAAAACCTCTTCTTTCAACTTTTTATTCGAAGCTGCCGATTGCTTCCTCAGGGTCACGACGTGCGGGAATCAAAAGCCTCAGGAACGCAGGTGCTTTCAGTTCAAATATCTCAAAACAGAACTCCGCGGAGACAGTTTCTGCGAGTTCAATGGGGGTTAAATGGCGCAAGCAGATTTTGATGTGGGAATCATTGGCGGCGGACCGGGAGGCTCCGTAGCGGCCTCGTACCTGGCGAAGGCCGGCATCAAGTGCGTGGTCCTGGAGCGCGAGCTTTTTCCGCGCGAGCACGTTGGCGAGTCGCTGGTGCCAGCATCGACGCGGGCTTTGAAGGACATCGGATTTATCGACAAGATGGACCCCTCCGGCTTCGTGCGCAAGTACGGCGCCGTTTGGACCGCGGCCACCAAGGGCATTTACGACGTCGACTTTGACGGAATGGGAGACGACGTTCATCCCCAAGCCAAGGGCCGCATTGTGGAACATGTACACAACCTCGACGATGTTGAGGACGAGTGTCGCGCCGACATCCGCTTCGCCGAGCGCCAGCAGGAGGGAGTAGACCGCAACCACACCTGGCACGTGGACCGGGGAAAGTTCGACACCCTGCTGCTGCAGCACGCACAGAGGCTCGGCGCCACGGTCTATGAGGGGCTTCGGGTTCACGATGTGGATTTCTCGGATCCCGAGATGCCGAAAATCAAGTTCAACACCGGTAAGCAGGAAATTGGCCTCAACGTGAGAGTGGTGATCGACGCCTCCGGCCGGCAGACCTTCCTGGGTAACAAGCTCAAACTCAAGATCAATGACCCCGTGTTTGACCAGTATGCCATCCACACCTGGTTCGATAACTATGACCGCCGGCACTTCGCGAAGGCGAAGAATGGGGAGATGCACGAGGATTACATCTACATTCATTTCCTTCCCGTCACCAACACGTGGGTGTGGCAAATTCCAATCTCCGACACCGCCACCAGCATCGGCGTGGTGACTCAAAAGAAAAACTTCGCCAAGTCAAAGGAATCCCGCGAGCAGTTTTTTTGGAGCGCGATTGGCAGCCGGCCTGACCTTTACGCCGGTCTGAAGGCGGCCAAACAACTGCGGCCCTTCAAGGACGAGGGCGACTACAGTTACGGGATGAAGCAGATTTGCGGTGACGGCTATGTGATGATCGGGGACGCCGCGCGCTTTGTAGATCCCATCTTTTCGAGCGGCGTCAGCATCGCCATGACGAGCGCCAACCTGGCCACTCAGAGCATTATCAAGACCATGCAAAACGGCCGGGTGTTCGATAAGGCAAAATTTGATGACTACGAAAACACCATGCGGCGCGGGACGCGGAACTGGTATGAGTTCATTACCGTTTACTACCGGTTGAACGTCCTGTTCACAGCTTTCATCGAAGACCCGAAGTACCGAATTGACGTGCTGAAGCTGCTGCAGGGGGATTTATATGACGTGGATGATCCGCCGGTGCTGAAGGAAATGCGCCGGATCGTCACCGATGTCGAGAAGAGACCCAATCACCCGTGGCACAAGTTGCTGGGCGACTTGACCAGCGAGGCCTTCAGGCCGGCTTACTAGTCCAATTGCCTCGGTGTTTATCGAACTCCGAACGGGCCCTACTCGGGCCCGTTCTCCGTTTTGAGAGGCTGGGAGCGCGGGCGTCTCGCCCGCTGCTTCCTCCTGACGTGTTGAGAAGCGGGCGAGGCGACTGCATGTCTAGAAAGAGGCTGATTGCCGCCTACGTGCTGCTGGTTGGCGCGCCGCTGCTGGGTTTGCTCGGTATATTGCGAAGCGGCCAGCGCCTTGCCGCTCCCGCTTCTGTCGGCGGCACCTGGAATCTGGAGGGCGATCTCGCGCCGCTCGCCGGCTCCAGATGCGCGGCTGCATTCGCCAACATCAGCCAGCCCTTCTTTGCGATTTCTCAGTCGGGTTCGCGCCTGACATTCACCCTCAACAATCCTGAGCAAACGACCCTGCCGGGAACCATGCGTCAAAACGCCGTTACCATGGGCAGCGAGTCTTCCCGAGAAGAAGCGAGCGGCGATTGCGCCCATCCGCAGGCCATTCGCTTCCAGGCCGCGCTCAGCCGACAAGGCCCGCAGCGCTCGCTCACCGGCACTTTGACCGTTGCTGGATGTCCGGACTGCCCTGCCCTACCTTTCCGCGCCGTGCGGCAGCACCCGCCGGTGAAGGACGGCCAGTGATGCCAAATCTCGGCATTCTGATCCTGCAAATCGGGGTCATCATCGGCGCTTCCCGCCTGGTGGCAGTGCTCTTCCAGAAATTCCGGCAACCCAAGGTTATGGGCGAAATGTTCGCGGGCATCATGCTGGGCCCTTCACTCCTGGGTTGGGCGGCGCCGCACCTGTCGGCCTCACTCTTTCCTCCTTCGAGCTTGGGATACCTCAACGCCCTCAGCCAGGTCGGCGTGGTCATCTACATGTTCCTGGTGGGTGTCGCTCTTAATCCCAAGTCATTGCGCGAGCACGGACACACGGCCGTGCTCGCCAGCCACGTCAGCATCATCGTTCCTTTCCTGTTGGGCGCTGCGCTCGCTCTCCTGCTCTACCCGCGCTTTTGTGATGACAGCATCGGCTTCACGGGTTTTGCGCTCTTCATGGGCGCGGCCATGAGCATCACAGCATTCCCGGTTCTGGCGCGGATCCTTACGGACCGTGGGATGGTGGGCACAAAACTCGGCTCGCTGGCCATCGCCTGTGCTGCGGTTGATGACGTCACTGGATGGTGTATCCTCGCCTATATCGTGGTGCTGGTGCGAGTGGGCGGACACGCGTCGACGCCTCTGTGGATAACGGTCAGCGGCCTCGTGGTCTTCCTGCTCTTCATGGTCTACGGCGCTCGGCGCCTGTTGCGTCGATTCGGAGTGGCCTGCAGAGAAACCGGCCAGCTTAGTGAAAACGCGCTGGCACTGCTGATCGTCGTCGTTCTGGCCTCCGCCGTGATTACCGAGCACCTGGGATTGCATCTCGTTTTTGGCGCGTTTCTGGCCGGCGTCATCATGCCCAAAGGCAAGAAGTTCGTCCGCTATATCTTCGATAAGTTCGAGACCCCGACGGTGGTTGTCCTGCTGCCTCTCTACTTCGCCTTCACGGGCTTGCGAACCAGCGTGCGCGTGATCAGCGACTCGCAGATGTGCTTCTTCTGCCTCATCATCATTCTGGTTGCCGTCGCCGGCAAGCTGGGCGGCTCGATGGTGGCGGCGCGCGCGGCAGGCTCGGCCTGGCGCGAGGCGGCGGGACTCGGCATCCTGATGAACGCTCGCGGACTGATGGAACTGGTGATTCTGAACGTGGGGCTTGATATCGGCGTCATCTCGCCGTCGTTGTACTCCATCATGGTGGTGATGGCTTTGGTGACCACCTTCATGACCACGCCCCTGCTCGAGTGGGTATATCCGTTGCGGTTGGTCCGGGAGGAGATTTCCGAGCTCGCTCAGGACGAGTTGAATTACCAACCCGCTGCGGGCCACGTCACTCTGTAAGACGATGCCTGCACCACCCCACATCGGTGATTCCAGGCGCGCTCAGACTAGCATGATGACATACATAACTAGCCTAATTATGAGGTGGGCTTGACGAAGAGCTTCTCATCCACCGCGGGATTAACCTCAATACTCTTCAGTTCCAGCGAGCCCCCATCTTGGCCGTCGCGCGTGATTTTCGCCTTGGTGGGAAAAGGAATGCCGTCGAACTCTTTCCAATCGCTGAAATCGAGCAAGCGTAGCGCCGCGCCTCCCATGTCCACGACATGTGCAGAAGTGCGCAGCACCCTGCCGGTATTGGGGTCCACATACCACCGCACCTGCGCGCCGTCGGCGTTCACATCGAGGATCTGTGCGTCCACGCCTCCCACCTTTTCGGTGCCCGCTGCGGTGAAGGTATACTTGGGGTCACTCGCATGCTGCGCCACCTGAATCTCTGAGGTTTTCAACTCACGCATGGCGTCTTGTTTCTGGTCGTCCGGCAGGTCTTGAGTGCCCTGCGGCGTCACAACAAACCCCGCCGTGGGAGTCGTGACCACGGTAAGCTCACCCATCGGTGTCCCGAGCTTTTGCCAAGACCGGTCCGGAAACGCCGCAAGCTGCTCCATATCGATGGTGAATTCGCCCTGCTCCGTTTTGGCGTCAACCACGCTCGTGAGCCGGAGGGAGTGCACGGATTGCAGCTTCGCGGGGCCACCCAAAGCGTCGATCACCTTTGCAAGAAGCTCCCTCCCGTCGGCGCTTGACGCAGCCGTCGCGCTCGAGCCCTTCGCCGCCGCAGTCGCGGTCTTAGGTTGTGCCGGGGTCGCCTGAGTTTGGGCGCTCCCAAGCGTCGCGATCAGCATTAATACGGCCGCAAGCACCATGGCAACTCTCAGTTTCCTCATAGCAGTCGATCTCCTTATTCGGCCTTATTCAGCCTTATCTCACCTATCCAAACTAGGATGCTCGCGGTCGCCGCCCAGGATCACATTAGTGCCGCCGGCTCTGCGTTTGCGCCGCGGGCCGACCAAGCCTTGGAGGTTCACCAGCGCTCAGTAGTACGTTTCAAGACTCAAAAACATTTCGGAACTTAGCCCGCATTTCTGTTCCGAAAATTTCGGTCAGGCATTAACGCTGGGGTCAAGGGTGACCTTATGACCTAGACCTTCGAGCCGCTTGACGTAATAACGGGTCAGGCGTTCGGGTTCAAGACGATCATAGAAGTCGCCGC
>DATJYK010000114.1:0-7314 GCA_035578005.1 Terriglobia bacterium | reverse complement strand
TATCTATCCTCGAATCTGCGTGTTAGCGTTTTGGGTTCGTTTTTTCGACTCGTTTGGCAAATAGGCCGCCCGATTGCCATTAACCTACGCTGATACAGCATGATACACGTTTGGGTTCGTTAGCGCGCATGGGTGGCCCCCGGGGGGATGCCCGGTCAGCAACCCAATTTTCCTCTTGTCGCACCCCAGGGCATTCAGGGTAGTTGCGGGCTCCAACCTCAGGAACCCGCTATGTTTGTTCATGTCCTGCTCCGATCAGCGCCTAAATTTAGTCGCTTCTCCGAATTCGCGAGACATTCACTCGATTTGCTCGACGAAAATCGGCAACGGAGTTGGATCTGCGCCGGCCAATTGGAAATAGCTGATGCGCGCTGGGTTGCCGGCGCCGGTTAATTCAATAAGCTCAAACCCGCGGTTGTACCAGCCACCCGTAAGCCCCAGTTTGAGTTCCGCGCTCTTGAGAGGAACCGGGTACTTTTGGGCGTACGGAGCCTCAACGTCCTGGACCGGGATTGCGCTGTGGCCGGCACATCGGCCTTTGGGCAGCGTCTTAAAGATCTGCAGAGCGTCGGGCGTGTTCGTCGGCCAGTCCGCAGGACGATAATTGTCCTGGTAGATTCCCAAATTGTGTTCGTGCCCCCAAATCCAGGCTGCCACTTTGTCGCCAAACGCGTTGCCCAATTGTCGCCACAGCCCCGTATTCACCCAGACTCGATTGAAATCGCTGGGATCGGGCTGCGACGAGCCGTCCGCCTGCGGCAGTTGCTTCTGACCGATCCCACACTGCTGAAGTGCGGAGTAGAGCTGATGGTGCGAGAGCAGAATCGAGCGGCCGGTGAATTTTGCCAGCTTGTCCTGGTGCCAGGTCACCTCGTCCGGCCGCAGTGTCACTTGAGGAGGAGCAGAGGTGGGATCCTTAACCGGAAGGTTGGCGTCACCAGGCCGCGACAAGTAAGGGTTAAACTTGGTCGGCCAGTGAGAATCCCCGCCGCTCGGCGTCTCAACGGCCCCAAGATGAAGGCGCTGGAGCACCGCCTGTTGGGCCGCCGGCGGAACATTCATGTAATGCCCGTTATAACCGGTGTCTAAGCCCAGGAATTGCCATCCGTTGTCTTCCGTCTGAAGGCAAAAGTAGCTCGAGGACTGCTGCTGGCTGGGCTCTGTGACAAGGTCGCCGGAATCGAGCGCTCTGAGGAATGAGACGGCCCCGGTGAAGTACTCGTGGTTTCCCGGTACCGTAAAGAAGGGAATGCCCTGTTTTCCCGCCACCGACCGCACCAGCTCCACCAACCGGTGCCTGGTTTCGAACGGAGTTCCGGAGAAATAAACGTCACCCACGTGCAGGATTGCGTCTGGGTTGAATTCCAGTGCCGCCCACAGCACCCCGGCCGCCACATCAGTACCGGTGCCGATGTCTCCCACGATTGCGATTCGCGCGTTGGCAGGCAGGCGCCACTTGATGACGCCATAGTTGAGGTCGCCCTTTCCCGCGTCCGCAGCTTGCCAGGACCGGTACTTGGGCTCTCCGCCCTTATGATACGGGTATTGCCAGTAGTACTTGAAATACTGGACAAACATTTGCTGCCAGAGAGGGTTGCCGAACTTGTATTCCTGGATCTGCCTCGCAACATAAGCCTCAATCTCGGGATTTTGCGCGATTTTGGCATGCGCGCGCCGGTGGTGGAGGTAGGAAAGGTAGGTTTGCACCGCCTCTTCATCGGTGCTGTCGGCGGCTGGCTTTGGCAGCGGAGTGTTCCGCTCGACACTGCGGCAATAGCGGTCCGTCGCGCGCATCAGGGGGTGATCGAGATCGATGCCGCCCGCAGTGGTATGGTTTAGCCCGAGCTCATAGGCCAGAACCTCTGCGACACACGACTTCCAAAGCGCCAGGTGGGGCACCTCGAAGGCTTGTACGGGGGTCGTCGCCTTTGGAGGCTGCGGCGCGACAACAGAGGGTGAAGGCCGTTTCAGTTGAATATTGATGCAGGTGTCTTTGGTGAGGTCCAGGCCGGGCCAACTGTCCCACAGGCCGGCTGGAAGCTTCTTGGGTTGGGGCGCGGCGTTCAGAACCGGCGCCGTCAGCGCAGCCAGGCCGGCCAACGCCGCCGAGAGATCGCGATTGGCCGCCGGGCCATGCACCCACGCCACCGCATAGTCATTTCCGCAGCACAAGAGCGCCGCGTCAATCCCGTCGGGCGGCTGCTTGGCAAACCCCGAGGCCCACTGATAGGCCGCATTCAAGAAGTCCGCCTGAGCAAGATCGGCCCGGCGCGCCCCCACCAGGTGATGAACGCTTCCTTTCATCCAATCAGCCTTCTGATTAAGCAGGAAGTAAGGCTGCTCGGCTTGAATCGGCCCGCTGCCGGGTAAGGCAGTTGGCACTTCGGGAAGCTTGCTGCGCACCATGTCATAGGCGTCGCCATGGAGGTTCTGGTAGATGCGCACTGCAATGGCTTGTGTCGCCAAATCGTGTGACTGCGGCGTGGCCCAGAACATGAGCGCGGTTTGATCCGGCACGGCAGCCGGTTTGTTGGCCTGCGGCACCATGGTGGGTAGATAGGCGCGAAGGCCCACCTCAGGCTGCAACAAGGCGCACCCAGGCACGAAGACGCCTCCCAGGAAGCTGGCGAAATCGCCGTAACTTGTGGCCGCGGCCTTGAAGCCGCGCCAAACGTACACGGAGTTGGGCTCAACCGCGTAGCGGTCAGGCTTGGCTTTCACTTCAAAGCCACCTCGTGAACTGCATGTTAAAGCTGCTGCCGGCTCGCACATCCATCCCTGCCCATTCGTCCCAGAGACCGATGGGGAGGAAGGTTGGCGCCGGCGTGAAGGCCTGATTCCAACCTGACAGAACAGCCTGTAATTGCGGGATTCCGGTGGGAGGCGTTGGCGTTCCTGGGGCAGCCGACCGGAGTTCCCAGTAGACCAGGTAATCCTGGCCGATGCACGCGATCGCGCCCTCGAGCGCCACCTGCTTCTGGATGCTCGATAGCGCGTTGGCGATGGCGATCTGAAACGCCGTCGGATCGACGTTGGCGGCGCGGCCGGCCACCAAGTGGTTGATGGTGCCGTGCATCCAATCTGCTGCCTTGTCGAAGAGATAAACCGGCTGTTCCGCGGTCAGAGTGCCCGAGAAGAGTACAGGCAAATCCGCCCGGCTTTGATTGTTGGCCGTGAGGTAGACGCCGCCGTGTGTCAACGTGTAGGTGCGCACGGCCAGCTTCGTGAAGCCGTTCCAGTAGGTTTCCTGAGAATCCCAAAACAGGATGGCCGTTTCATCAGGCACCGTATCGGGCTTGCCGGCCAGGCCCGCCGGTACTGTCGGAGTATAGGAGTAGAGTCCGGCTTGGATCTGCATCAAAACCGTCGCCGGCACGAACACCGTCCCCAGCTTCGAGTAGAACTGATCCACGGGAAGCGTGGGCAAACGGTACCCGCGCCAGACGCGAACCGCATTGGGTGGAACTGGTTTTACCTTGTCGCTTGTCATGGTTTTTCTCGGCCGAGAGAATTCATCTGACCCCAGCGGGGTTCGGCACGGATCGCAATCCGCCGTGACCGGTGACCCGCGCGCGGGTCTAGAGGGGAAAAGAAGCGTCGGAATTGGACACTTTCAATGGTTGCTCCGGCTGAGCAACCATCAGGACGAGTGGACTGATCTCGAGTCAACCGGAAGTTAGAGCAAGTAAGATAGTTTTGACGCTCTTGGAAGTTTCTGATCTCACGATCGCCCCCCGAACGCAAAAAGCTCACTTACCAACCCGTTGCCAATCTTCTGGTTGCTATTGGCTCAACCATTGACTACCAATGTCAGCTTGTTGGTGTATCACGCGCTCATCAAGCGTGTCAACGGCTTTTTGGGCAGGGCAGTTGTCACCAGCATGTTAATTGTCCGGTTCAATCGGCACGTGATCTGGTCGCATTCTGACGACCTGGGGTGCAACTCACCGCGAAGTGATGGCCGCGCGGCGCTGGCGAACTGCCCGCGAGAGGCCCTGGGGCAAGCCTCGGCCCTATGCGTAATCACCATTGACAAAAGCTTCAAAAGTGGCGCGGTTACTGGTAATTTTGACAGTTGTGGCAAAGGGTTCCGGCCCGGAATCTGGGATGTTGGTGAAGTATAGTGGGCGGGCTCCGGGAATCCAGGCTCAGTAATACGTGGACGGGTGGAGAGAGACGGATCGCCGCGACACCGGTCACATGACAGCCGTGACTCAGATCACAGACGCCCAACTCCGGGACCGTTGACCTTAGCTTTGGGGAGGGGAGACCTATGAGCGACAACGCAGAAGGAAAGCGCCTTGAGAGTGCCCGTAATGGGAACGTGCCATGGAAGAAGTGGGGACCGTACCTCAGCGAGCGCCAATGGGGAACCGTGCGCGAGGACTACAGTGACAACGGCAACGCCTGGGACTATTTCACTCATGACCAGGCCCGCTCGCGCGCTTATCGCTGGGGAGAAGACGGGCTGGCCGGCATTTCCGATGACCACCAGCAGCTCTGCTTTGCTTTGGCCCTGTGGAACGGCCAGGATCCGATCCTGAAAGAGCGGCTCTTCGGGCTCACCAACAGCGAGTCCAACCACGGCGAGGACGTGAAGGAATACTACTTCTACGTGGACAGCACGCCCACGCATTCCTACATGAAGTATCTCTACAAGTATCCACAGCGAGCTTACCCCTATGCCAACCTGGTGGACACGAACCGAGGGCGGTCGCGCAACGAATTCGAGTACGAACTGCTCGACACTGGCATTTTCGATGACAACCGTTACTTCGACGTGTTCGTGGAATATGCCAAAGAAACGCCTGAGGACCTGCTGATCAAGGTCACCGTCGCCAATCGCGGGCCCGAAGCGGCCTCGCTTCACATTCTGCCTACCCTATGGTTCCGCAACACTTGGTCGTGGTCCCGGGACGCGGCTCGTCCACTGCTGAAAGCGGACGGCCTCCCGGTGGGGTGTGTGGTTGCCTCGCATCCCGTCTTGGGGGAAAGATTCCTCTATTGCGAGGCCGAACCTCAACTGCTCTTCACCGAAAACGAGACTAATAACGAACGCCTGTTCGGAGCGCCCAACCGCACGCCGTACGTGAAAGACGGGATCAACAACGCCGTCGTGCACGGCCGCACCGAGGCGGTGAACCGTGAGCGGACGGGAACCAAGGTCTCGGCCGATTACTATTTGACGGTGGGAGCGGGCGAGAGCAAGGTGGTACGCCTGCGGCTGAGCGACAAGGCTCCCCAGGCCCACGGAGATCCCTTCCGAAATTTCGACGAAGTCATGAGTGCCCGCATCGGCGAAGCGGATGAGTTTTATGCCTCCGTTATTCCCTCAAACCTGAGCGAGGACTCCGCCCGGGTGATGCGCCAGGCGCTGGCGGGCATGCTCTGGTCCAAACAGTACTTTTACTACGACGTTGACAAGTGGCTCGAGGAGCATGGCGCCGACCCGTTCAAGCCGCGGCGTCACGCTCCCCGCAACGAGCACTGGCACCACATGCACAATGAGCACATTATTTCGATGCCGGACAAGTGGGAATATCCCTGGTATGCGGCCTGGGACCTGGCCTTCCACGTCATCGCTCTTACATTGGTGGACGAGGACTTCGGCAAGTCGCAGTTGGACCTCATGCTGCAGTCGGATTATTTGCACCCCAACGGGCAGCTCCCTGCCTACGAGTGGAACTTCGGTGACGTCAACCCTCCCGTGCACGCCTGGTCCACCATCTTCACCTACCGCACGCAGAAGGTCCGCTACGGTAAAGGCGACGTCGCATGGCTGGTGCGCTCCTTCCACAAGCTGCTGCTCAATTTCACCTGGTGGGTCAACCGCAAAGACCGCGCCGGCACCAACGTCTTCGAGGGGGGCTTCCTGGGCCTCGACAATATCGGCATCTTCGATCGCAGCGCGCCGCTGCCCACCGGCGGTTACCTGGAGCAGGCCGACGGTACCGCCTGGATGGCGCTGTTCTGCCAGAACATGCTCGAGATCGTGGTGCAGTTGGCACTCGAGAGGGAGGGCTATGAAGAGATGGTCGCAAAGTTCGTCGAGCATTTCCTATGGATCGCCTCTTCGATGATCCACGCCGGCGGAGACACCGGAATGTGGGACGAACAGGATGGGTTCTTCTACGACGTGCTTCGCCTGCCGGATGGCAGCTCCCAGCGTCTGAAGGTTCGCTCTATGGTCGGACTGCTCCCGCTGTGTGCAGTGACTGTCTTCGAGGGCGAAATTCAAGAGAAGTACCCAGAGATCCGCGACCGCTTGCGCAGATTCATCCTGGCGCGCCCGGAACTGAGGGCGGCCATCCACGACCCGGTGCAGACCGGTAATGGAGGGCGTCGTTTGGCTGCTATCCTGAACGAAACGAGGCTGCGGCGCGTGCTCGCAACGATGCTCGACGAGAACGAATTCCTCAGCCCTTACGGCATTCGGGCACTCTCCCGCTACCATGCGGAGCATCCGTATGAGTTTTGGGTGGGGGATCAGAAATTCGGAGTGGGGTACCTTCCGGCGGAGTCCGACAGCGGCATGTTCGGGGGCAACTCCAACTGGCGCGGGCCCATCTGGATGCCGGTCAACGGCCTGATCATCCGGGCCTTGCTGCAGTACTACCTCTTTTACGGAAATAACTTCACCATCGAATGTCCCACCGGTTCCGGGCGTTTCATGAACCTGTACCAAGTCGCCGAGGAGATCGGGCGCCGGCTGGGCAGTATTTTTGTGCGCGACAGCAACGGCCGGCGCGCGGTGTACGGGGGAACCCGGAAGTTCCAGGACGATCCGTACTGGCGCGACTACATCCTGTTCTACGAATACTTTCACGGCGACAACGGCGCCGGTCTCGGCGCCAGCCACCAAACAGGATGGACGGGAATCGTCGCCCGCATCATGCATCTGTTTGCGACCACTACGCCTGAGCAGGCACTTGCGCTCGGCAAGGCCGCCAGCGTTACGCAAACAGCGTCGGCAGCGAATGCCTAGACTACTTTCCGGTGCAAAAATGACAGGTTCTGATCAATGAATTCACGTGTGATGTCTGACGAATTGTGTCCAAACGCTTCATTTTGAGCTTGACAGCAACCACTGACTCTCGATAGGTTCATAATCGATTATGTCGATTACGAATGCTCAACGAACTCGAGAAGACCTTCTCCGCCGAATCTCCCGCCTGGCCCGACGGTCCCTCTTCGGCTCCCTGTCGGAGACCTATCGCACCTGTGGACGCCCCGGCTGCCGCTGCCATCAGGGTCATAAGCATGGTCCTCACCTCTATGTGAGCTTCCGCGGGCCGGACGGTACCACCGGCTACT
>DATJYK010000113.1:0-17360 GCA_035578005.1 Terriglobia bacterium | reverse complement strand
AGATCGTGACCGAGAGCCTGAGCTTCTGTCATCATGCGAAAGAACTCCGCGTCAACGCCTACGTGATTATGCCCACGCACCTGCATATGATCGTCTTTGATGCCGAGTGGGACAGCGAGCGACTGAGGCGAACGCTGGCCGATTTGCGCAAGTTCACGGGCCGCCAGTTGGGCGATGGTTGAGCGATTATTGTGCCCGGCACGCTCCCCGGTGCTTTACCGAGACCCTGCGCGCACAGGCGGTGGCGGACCGGGAGCGCCGCTTCTGGCAGCCGAGCCGTCATGCAGAAGCGATCATAAACGAACGCTTCTGGCGGCAAAAGCTCGACTACCTGCATGACAATCCGCGTCGCAAGGGTCTGGTGCTCAGCCCGCAGCACTGGCGATACTCGTCAGCGGCGTGGCACATATTGGGGGACAGCCAACCGGTTGACGTACCGTTGACACCTATTGCGTGGTGAAGCGATCCTCGGTGAGCACGAGAAGGCAGCAAAGGGGCGGAGACCTTCGGTCGCAGCGGTGGCACGGTCAGGAGACCGTGCCACAACGAGGGCAGGGCACCTGGGCGGCAGGAACAGTTTAGACCCACCAAAGCGCAGCGCAATAGCTGTCGGTGGATCGCCTCAAAGAATTAGTTCGCTGCGAGCGCTTCGAGCCTGCGAAGCCATTCGTCGAAATGCGGGCACTCTTGCCGCATTCGCGCGATTCCGACGGCTTGCGCCGCGCGCGTCCCGTCCAATACGCCGATCGTAATCGAAAATCCTGACTCGACGATAGACGTTCCTGGTCAAGTAGTGCAAGTGATTTGCGCCATAGTAGTGATGTTGCCGGGACACGAGACCTATTCTAAACTCTGGGGCCGGGCACCTACATCAAAAAGCGACGTAGGCGCCACCCGCGAGAACGTCCGTTGAGACGCTAGCGTCCAGCGACCGCCGCGGCCTTCTTGGCGCTGGCCCCAGAAGTGCCTACCTGCAGGAGTTGCGCCTCAAGGAGGTCGTTCCCATGTGCCCCCTTGTAGGCCATGTACAGCCCGTCCCCGTACGGCACCACGCTTCCGGGGTAGTTCGTCTCCGGCGCAATGGGTGTAAAATTCTTCAGGAGCTGATTCCCTGTCCAGATCGGAGCCTCCGGAGTCGAACCCTCCGGAGCCTGTAGAACTGACAGATAGACATTATTCCATGTATCTCCGTTATAGAGCATAAACAGCGCCTCGCCCAGGGGCGCCATCCACGGGCCACATTGCGACTGCGGGTCCCCATTCGACGTGGAAATCTGCTGGTTTCCATACCACGTCGTCCCATCGAACCAGGCGTAATAAAGGGCATTGTTGTAGCTCGCGTACGTGACGTACAGCATTGGGGTGAAATTAGGAGGAGGCGCGTACACGGCCGCGGCCGGCGCGGATACGGCGTTGATAGTTCCGCCCGCAAGCGCAATCTGCTGGTTGCCCTGCCATGTCGATGTAGTACTATCGAACCACGACACCCATAGCGTGTTCCCCGACTCGCCCGTGTAGATCATATACAGCAACTCGTTGAAGACCACCAACGCCGGGGGATTGTTCGACTGTGGAGTCCCATTGGGCGTGGAAATCGGCTTATTTCCGTACCATTGCGTGCCATCGTACCAAGCCGAATACAGGGTACCCGACCCGTCGGCGCCTGTATACGCCATATACAACAGGCCGTTATACACCGCCAGCACCGGAGATTGATTCGACTCCGGGTTCAGCCCCCCGCCCATGCTCGAAATCTCGACGTTTCCCTGCCAGTTCGCGCCGTCGTACCAGGAAGCCCACAGCGTGCTCGAGCCTTTGCCCTTGTAGACCATATACAGCAAGTCGTTGTACACCGCCAGACTTGGCCCCCAGTCCGACGCCGGCTGGTGCTTGAGGTTCGGGATCAAAATTTGATCATTGCCGTTCCAGACGTAGCTCGGTGCCACGTTGGGCACGCCGATGGTTTCGGTATATAACGCTCGAAGCTGCGGCAGCGGGCTGGGTGTCGCTGTATCCTGATCCCAACTTGGAAATTGATAGTAAGTGACGTTGATGGGATCCGCCGGAGCGGAGCGCTCGAAATCGATCAGCGCCAGCGCGTGATTATAGAACGTGTTCCCGTCGGTAGTGTACGGGGATTGCCCTACCTGCGCCATACCGGCCGGATATCCTACCCCGGGGTAGTTTACGGTATAGGGGTCCTGGCTTTCCAGTTCCTCGTAGGCGCTGGCCCCCAATAACCGGGCTTTATTCAGCCCGAATTGCCCGTCCTGATAGTACGCAAAGCTGTGCTCGTGCCCCCAAAACCACGCCGAAATGTTCTTGAAATACGGCAGAAAGATGTCGAACAGGCTGGAATTCATAAAGGGAGGATCGCTGGTCAGCGGGCCATTGATGGCTGCGTTAGCCGAAAACAACTGATGGTGCGATAACAGCAGGGTGTTGCCGGTAAAGTTCGTGAGCTTATCGATGTGCCATTGAGCCTCGGACGGCACCAGGCCCGGCCCGGTCGCCGCCGGGTCCAAATACTTGTTGACGGCTCCCAAGGCGTCCATGTTGGCGTTGTGATCGTTGACGCCCGTGTCCATCGCCAGAAACTGCCACGTCTGGTCCTGGGTACGCAAGCAGAAGTAGCTGGCCTGTTGCTGACATCCGGTCATGCCCGAGTTCAACTGGCCCAGCATGGTATAAAACCCCTGGCCTCCGGAATAGTATTCGTGATTGCCGGGAATCGAGAAGAAGGGGATCGCCGGCACTTGCGCTTGTTGAAAGGCCGTCTGGAGAGCCGTAATGACATTGGCGGTGCACTCTGATTCTGTCCCGGAATAGTACACGTCACCCAAGTGAATGATTGCGTCGGGCTGTAATTGGGTGAGGGCCTGCACCAGCATCGACACGGCGTCGGTCATGCCCGTACCCCAATCGCCCAGCATCAGAACCTTGGCGTCGTTCGGCAATTGGTAACTCAGCACGGCGAAGGTGCTGATGGACACCGGCGGATTCTGCGCGGCCCAGTTCACGTAAACCGGCTGAACCCCCGCGTTCACGTAGTACAGGTTGTATTGCGTAACGCAGGTAGCCCAGTTAGGATCGTACTCGGAGTAGTCGCGGATGACCGCGAGCGCGGCCTCGGCTTGGGCCTGATTTCCGGTGCGCTGCCCGTCGGCCAAATCCAGATGAGCCCTGGATAAAACCACGTGATCAGCAAGCGTGAGCGGCGCTCCCGCCGTGTGGGCGGGCCGGGGGATTTGCTTGCCCTTGGAAGCCAATTCTGCGTGACGGCTTGCCGCCTGCCGCATCAACTTCCTGGTTGCGGGGTCGAGCCTCGTTAAACGCCCCGTTGCCTCTTGCACCGCAGATTGCCAAAGAGAAAGACGACGGCTCCTGACCGAAACAAATCTGGACATTTGGGACCTCCCCTGGGGCTGGAATTCTGGCTTCCTGTCCGGCTCTGGAGTATACACCTAAATAGCAAAAGCAAAAGCGACCTCGTTGTAGCACGGTCTCCTGACCGTGCCACCGGCCCGACCGAAGGTCTCCATACTCTTACTCTACCGGGCTGCCCTCTTGCCTGGCAGGAAGCGGGTTGGCGGCGCACAATCCCATCGTGGAACGCTACCGCATCCACGCCGACCCTGCGCCAGCTCCGCCCTCGTGCGGCTATTCGTGGTGCTTCGCAATGAGCTCACGGACAGCGGAGACTAAATGGCGAGGAACCACCATCACAGTTTCGTTCTGATCAGCGAGGGCGGCTTCATCTTCGGCCACCGCCTCTTCCTCTGTTTGCTGCTCGTAATGGGCCAGGACGCTTCGAACTCGTTCTTCGTCCCATCCCTCTGGAAATCCGCTCATACCGTCCTCCTGCGCCGGCGTTTGCGATAGGCAAGTAATGGTTTGCCCCTCAGTTCGTAGGCGGTAACCACAAAGACGCTGTCGGATTGCCGGTCCGGAATGTAAATAACCCGTAAGTAGTGTCCGGCCTTTGTCTGCCCTATCGCGACTCTGGATCCCTTGCGCCCGCGGCGGTCCTCACCCGGCGCCTCCAAACCTCCTCCACCTCAGTCTTCATCAATGCCATGGCCGAAAATGTGGGGCTGTCCCGTGGACGGATCAAGATAAAAACGAAGGTTCATAACCACCCGCCGTGAGCTTAGCATACAGCAAAGTGCACCTCGCCCTGCAATGCTTCGGCAATCTACGAGCAAGGCTTGAAGTGTAAAGAACCGTAACAGGGCGCGCAGCGTAACGGTCCCAGCAGGCGAAATTCACAGGCTAACTTGCTGAAACACTTGGCCCAAAATAATCCGTCCGGCAATTCTCCCTGCTACCCACCGTCCCATTTTGGCTTGCAACAATCGTGACGTGTGCCGGGGGAAACGTTGAGGCAACTTCTTGAAGCACGCGACTGCCTGGGGTGCGGAGTGAGATTCCGGCCCCGGCACCACCGGCAGTTCTACTACGACCGCAAGTGCCAGCGGGACGCGAAGAACCGGCGTCACCCCCGCGGTCACGCGCCCGGTCGTGGTGGTGCGGCTCAAAGCTCACCAGATCGTCGCGAGGAGACCGCGGCGGCGCGCCCAGGATGGCCAATCTAAGGGTGTAACACCCATAAACCCTACGTCAGCCCGCCTCCATCCGCCCGCGCGCGTCTACGAGGCAAATGGCGAATTTTCACGATCCCGCGATACGGCGTCATTTGCAGCCTCGTTCAGGGACGTGTTGCGGTATCTGGCGCCCGTTAATCCTCGCCTCGTTTTGCGATTGGCCGGCAATCAAGGGTGAAGCGCGTAGTGTCCTAATCTGTAGAGGCGGCTTCAGGCCGGCGTGCTAAATGCCACGTCAGTCACGGGCGAAAATGCCGGCTTGCGGTGATAACCGGTGACGGTACAGAACTCATCCAGCAGGCGACGCTGTAACGGTTCGTTTGCCAGTCCGGCAGCGGTGACCTGGAAATCGCCGCTCCTTTTCCGATGTCCCCTCGCCAAGAGAGCTAAACAGAGCGACTTAAGTTGCGGCGATCGTTGGCCGTCGCTACAGTCCAACGACTAATTAGGTTTGTCGCTCTGTTTTAGTGCCCTATTTCCGCACCTCCAGCGTGACCTCCCGCGTCACTCTCTCTCCGCCGCGCAGCACCGTCACCATCACCTTGTCGCCCGGCTTGTGGGCGCGCAGAGCGTAAGTGAAGTCATAGAGGTTGTCGATCTTGGCGTCTCCAAACTGCACCAGCACATCCCCCGCCTTGAACCCGGCCTTGGCGGCCGGGCTGCCGTCTCGCACGTCGCCGAACTTCACCCCGCCGTGTTCCTGTCCGAAATCGGGAATGGAGCCGAAGTACGGGCCGTAGCCACCCCCTCCGCCCATCGCCGGCGAGGCGGGCTCCGCCACCCGAACGTACTCTGGCTTGGTGTCGAGCTGGTCGATGGAGTTCGCCGAATCCGCCACCAGTTCGGCGACACGCGCACCATCGACGCTGTTGATCTTTTCCCAAGTGTCCGAAGGCTTGTGATAGTCGGAGTGCAGCCCGGAGAAGAAGAAGAGCACAGGCACGCTGCGCACCGTGAATGAAGTGTGGTCGCTCGCGCCATAGCCCGAAGCCGAATAACTCAGCTCGAAGTGCGCGGCCGGGTCAGACTGGTTGGCGGTTTCCACCAGCTTCTGAAAACCCGGCGAGGTGCCGGTTCCGCCCACGTAGAGGCGGTTGCCCGAGATTCGGCCCACCATATCCATGTTGATCATCGCCACCGTGGAGGCCATCGGCATGGCAGGATGCTCGGCGTAGTAACTTGATCCCAGCAGGCCGAGTTCCTCTCCGGCAAAGGTGACAAAGACAATCGAGTGCCTGGGCCGCGGCTCGCGATGCGCGAAGTAATCGGCGATTTCCAGCACGGCGCTGGTTCCGGAAGCGTTATCGTCGGCGCCGTGGTGAATCTGGCCGATTTGGCTGGGCGCCAGGGAGTGCTGATCGCCGAGTCCGAGGTGGTCATAATGTGCGCCGATCACGATGCACTGCGCCGCGAGACCGGGGTCGGAACCCGGAAGGATCCCCACCACATTCCCTTCCGTGCGCCGGATGCGCTCCACGTCAACCGTGAGCGCCACCTTGAGGTTGGGATCAAGGGCGAATGAGTGATTGGAAAGATCCTTATCGATGGCTTGAGAGAGCTGGTCGAGTGTCTGACTATTGGGCGTCTGGCTGCTGGGCGTCTCACCGCCGGGCGTCTGGCCGCCGGGCTTGAGCCACTTGTCCGCGACGGCAGCCTTCACTTGCAGGGCGGGAATCGCCAGGTCCTCGGGGCCCGCCAGTTCGCCGAATTTGATCAACTGGTCGGGTTCACCAGGATGATTCGCGGTGTCATTCACCAGAATCATGCCGGCGGCGCCGTGATTGCGGGCGTTGATGGCTTTGTTCACGATCTCGGAATGCGTGGTCAACTGCTTGCCGGCGAAGACGCTTTTATCGTCATTCTCCTGCGGCTCGTGGCGCAGCACCAGGACCATTTTCCCTTTCACGTCGAGGCCCTTGTAGTCGTCGTAGTGATACTCCGGCGCGGTGATTCCGTAGCCTGCGAAAACCACCGGCCCCTCGAAGTGGCCGTCATGAGAAAAGCTGAGCGGAGTGTAGTCCTCACCCAGCGCCAGCGTCGCGCTCGATCCGCCTTGCTGCACGGCGAAGGAGTTGTTCGCTCCCAGCTTCGCGCCAACTGTCACCTGAAAGTGCTGCAGGTAGGTTCCCTTGTCGCCGCCCGGCTTCAGTCCATCGGCGCGAAAATGATCGGCTATATACTGGGCTGCCTGGTCGAGTTCCGGAGTGCCGTTGCCGCGTCCCTTCAATGGATCGCCGGCGAGGAACTTGATCGGCGTGAGAAACCTTTCAGCCGAGAAGGACGGGTTGAGCGCGGCCCCCGCGGAGTCCGCTTGCCATGCCCGCGCGATATGCGCTGCGGGCATCGCGAGCAGAATGCTCAGCGGGCACAGCGCGATAAGTGTCGCGGCGCTTCGCCGTAGCGGGCGCCCTTTTTGGGCATGCATGATGTGCCTTTCGGTGATGAGGGAGTTGGCAGTTGACAGTCCACAGTCTATAGTATCCCTCTCGATGTCAGCGGTTGATCTGAGGCCGCCCAGTCAGCAATTATATCCGCGTTCGTAGGTTCGAACTTCTATTCGGGGAGGTCACCGGAATTTGGCGCCACGCTCTTGCATGATGAAACTCGGGAAAGCACTCGCGGGCCTAATCTTGATCTTAGCTGTCGGGCCTACGCTGCGCGCGCAATCGCCGGAAGTGGGCGATCGCAAGAAGCTGATCTTCCATGACATTCGGACCGACGCGCAGGGCCGCATCGTGCCGTGGTACTCCGACGACCCTGGCACGGCGTACGACCACGTCCTGAGCCTTGTCTGGCGCTACTGGAAGTACATGCCGAATTTTTCCTCCAATGACTCCGAGTTTCACCGGCGCTACCGGGCCACCGCCGGCGTGAAGAAATATTTCGTGTTCCGCACGCTTGACGAGCCCGGCGTGGGCGGCGATCAGTTCGCCATGATGCTCTCATCGTGGTCGCTTTACTACGCCTACACCGGCGATCCCGAAGTGCTGGAAGACATGCGAAACGAAGCCGACATGTATATCGCCAATGGCTTCTCCGCGGGCACGGCGGCCTGGCCGAACATTCCTTATCCGTGCAACATGAAGAAGCTGGCTGTCTACGACGGCGACCTGGTGGCGGGCAAGGGTTACACGCAGCCCGACAAGGCGGGTTCATTCGGCGCCGAGCTCGTGACCCTGTACAAGATCACGGGTGAACGCAAATACCTTGACGCCGCCCACGGCATTGCCGACACGCTCGCTGCTCATGTTCAGCCCGGCGACGGCGATCATTCTCCTCTGCCTTATCGCGTAAATGCCGAGACGAACGAGGTTCGCGACGCCTATACGAGCAACTGGACGGGCACACTGCGACTTTTCGAGGGTCTCATCGGCCTTCACGAGGGCAACACCGACGCATACCGGAAGGCGCACGCAACCATCAGCGATTGGCTGAGGCAGTATCCGCTGAAGACCAATAAATGGGGGCCGTTTTTCGAGGACGTCGGAGGCTGGTCCGACACGGAAATCAACGCCGGCACGCTGGCGTGGTACATGTTGGAGCATCCCGACTGGGACCCCAACTGGCGCACGGACGTGCGGGGAATCCAAGATTGGGTGCTGAAGACGCTGGGCATCCCTTATTGGAAGCGCTACGGACCGATCATCATTGGGGAACAGACCGTCTACAAGGTGCAAGGACAGAGCCATACTTCCCGGCACGCTTCGGTGGAGCTGCGCTATGCAGAGGAGTCGGGTGATACGAGCCGCAAGGAGGAAGCGGTGCGCCAGCTCAATTGGGCTACATACATGGTGGACGACGACGGCAAGAACTGGTATCCCAACTTTGAACTGATGGAAATCTGGTGGACTGACGGCTACGGCGATTACGTTCGGCACTTTCTGCGAGCCATGGGAGCCGCACCGGAACTGGCGCCTCCCGGACAGAATCATCTGTTGCGCACGACATCGGTCTGTAAGAGAGTAGAGTATCAACCGCATGGCATTACGTATGAAACCTTCGACGACTCCGGATCGGAAGTGTTGCGCTTGGTTTCGAAACCAAGAGCCGTGCGCTGCGGAGGGAAGCCGCTGCCTCGTCGAAAGGATTCCGCGGAAGAAGGGTGGAGCTGGCAGTCCTTATCGAGCGGCGGAGTTCTGCGCGTTAACAGAAAAGGTTCAAGTCGGGTGGAGATCACTGGCCTTGGGACGGTGCCATAGAGCTCATGTGATGGCCTCGCGGACTGCTCCGGGTGGCCGTTCGTTACCAATTGCAGCTTTGTAACCCGAACTAGGGTCGTGATAAACTCAGCGCAACGTGAGAGATCGGGAGAAGTTCGGGGTGAGCAGTGCCGCCAAAATGGTTCGGCACCTCGTCGAACTATTGCTAGTCGCCGGTCTTGTTTTTGCAGCATTTCGCGCCCGGCCGGGTGAACCCTTCACAAGTCCTCAATCGAACTCAAGTGTCCCCGTCCCGGCGCCAATCGACTTTCAGAGGGATATCCAACCCATCTTTGAGAAGAACTGCTACGTCTGCCACGGACCTAACACCCAGACAAGCGGATTCCGGCTGGACGTGAAGCAGGCGGCGCTCGCGGGCGGCAAGAATGGAAAAGCCATTGTCCCGGGCAAGGCTCTGGAGAGCCCTCTTTACGCGCGGGTTGCGGGCCTCGGCGGCGTCAGCCGTATGCCTATGGGCGGGCAGCCGCTCGATCCCGCGCTGGTGGAGAAGATTCGCCGCTGGATTGACAGTGGCGCGAACTGGCCTGATTCCGCTGCGGCGGTTGAGGTAAAAAAGCACTGGGCCTTTGTTGCCCCCAAGCTGCCGCCGGTTCCGAAGGTCGAGCATCGCGCATGGCCCAAGAACCCGATTGACAACTTCGTTCTGGCCCGCCTGGAAGCGGAGAAGCTCTCGCCTTCGCCGCAGGCTGATCGCGTGACCCTGCTGCGACGGTTGAGCCTCGACTTGATCGGGCTGCCGCCCACGCCCGAGGAAGTGGACGCGTTCCTGGCTGACAAGAGCAGCCGAGCTTACGAAAAGCAGGTGGACCGGCTGCTGAGTTCGCCGCACTACGGCGAGCGCTGGGGGCGAGTGTGGCTGGATGCCGCACGCTACGCGGACTCGGACGGCTTTGAGAAAGACAAACAGCGCCGCGTGTGGTTTTACCGCGACTGGGTAATCAACGCGCTCAACCGCGACCTGCCCTACAACCAGTTTGTCATCGAACAGATCGCCGGCGACCTGTTGCCGCATCCCACCCAGGACCAGATTGTGGCCACGGGTTTCCTGCGAAACTCCATGATCAATGAGGAGGGCGGGATTGACCCGGAGCAATTCCGGATGGAAGCCATGTTTGACCGCATGGATGCCATCGGGAAGGCTATGCTGGGCCTCACCATCAATTGTGCCCAGTGCCATGACCACAAGTTCGATCCGCTGAAGCAGGAAGAGTACTACCGAATGTTCGCCTTCCTGAATGACACGAACGAGGCGAACGTTGCCGTCTACACGCCCGCCGAGCAAATGAAGCGCACCGAGATTCTGCGCCGCACTCGCGAGATCGAGGGCGAGCTCCAGCGCCGCGACCCGCAGTGGCAGCAGCAGATGTCGCGTTGGGAACAGGAGATCAGCGCCGGCCAGCCGCAGTGGACGGTGATCCGCCCCGCGGTAGATGACATCTCAACGGGTGGCCAAAGGTACTACTTGCAGGATGATGGATCTTTTCTCACCCAGGGTTACGCGCCAACCAAGCACAAGGTGAAGCTGACGGTTCAAACGGACGTCCAGAACATTACCGCGTTCCGTCTCGAGCTGATGAACGATCCTAACTTGCCCATGAACGGTCCCGGCCGCTCGCTCAAAGGCGGGTGCGCGCTGACTGAATTTGAGGTGGATGCGGCGCCGGCGCGCGCTGCGGATAAAGTTACGAAGGTGAAGTTCGCCAAAGCCACGGCGGACATCAATCCCCCTGAGACGGTGCTGGCGCCGGTCTTCGATGACAAGAGTGGCAAGCGAAGAGTCACCGGCCCGGTGGAGTATGCGATCGATGGTAAGGACGAGACCGCGTGGGGCATTGACGCGGGTCCCGGCTTGAGAAATCAGCCGCGAAAAGCGGTGTTTCTGGCCGCCTCGCCGATTTCCAACCCGGGCGGCACCATCCTCACCATTTATCTCACCGAAGATCACGGCGGCTGGAACAGCGACGACAATCAGAACAACAATATCGGGCGCTTTCGGCTTTCGCTGACCACGACGCCGGGCGCTACGGCTGATCCTGTGCCGCAGCGCGTCCGCGATATTCTGCAGATTCCGCCCGACCAAAGGACGCCCGAGCAGACCCAGACCGTCTTCGGCTATTGGCGCACGAGGGTGCCCGAATGGAGGGCCGAGAACAAGGAGATCACCGAAATCTGGATGGGGTATCCGGAGGGATCGGCTCAGCTCGTTTTGAATGAGCGCGCCCGCCCGCGGGAGACGCATGTACTTACGCGCGGCGATTTCCTGAAGCCGGCGAGCCTCGTCACTCCCGGTGTGCCGGCTTTTCTTCATCCGCTTCCCCACGATGGAACGTGGCGGAACGGCGAGCCCACGCGCCTCACCTTTGCCGAGTGGCTGGCCAGCCGCAATTCGCCGACGACAGCGCGCTCCATCGTGAATCGCGTTTGGCAGGCTTACTTCGGAATCGGAATTGTGGCCACCGCGGAGAACTTTGGCACCCAAGCCGAGCCGCCTTCGCATCCCGAGCTTCTCGATTGGCTTGCCGTGAACTTCATGGACGACGGCTGGAGCCTGAAGAAGCTTCATAAGCTGATCGTGATGTCGGCGACGTATCAGCAAACTTCCCGGGTGACTCCGGAATCGTATGAGCGTGACCCCTACAATCGCCTGCTGGCGCGCGGACCCCGGTTCCGCGTGGATGGCGAAGTGGTCCGCGACATCCAACTTTTGGCGAGCGGGCTGCTCAACCCAAGGGTGGGCGGGCCCAGTGTCTTCCCGCCGGCGCCGAGCTTCCTTTTCCTGCCGCCGGCGAGCTACGGTCCCAAGCCGTGGAAAGAATCTCTCGGTGACGACCGCTATCGCCGGGCACTCTACACCTTTCGCTACCGCTCGGTGCCCTATCCCATGCTGGAGGTGTTTGACTCGCCGAACGGCGATACCTCCTGCGTGCGCCGGGCGCGCTCGAACACTCCGCTTCAGGCCCTGACCTTGCTGAACGAGCCCATGGCTCTTGAGTCCGCGCGCGCCTTGGCCGAGCAGGCCTTGCTGCGCGGCGGCAGTACGGATCAGCAGCGCCTCACCTACGCCTTCCGGCGATGCCTGGCTCGCAAGCCAGAGCCGAAAGAGACGACAGAGTTGCTGGCCTTCGTGCATAAGGAAACTGGAAGGTTCTCCGACGGCGAGCTGAATTCTTGGGATATTTTGGGTGGCAATCCGGCGCTGGCTTCTTTGTTGCCGCGAAGTATGACTCCGGCTCAATTGGCGGGATGGACCGCGCTTTCGCGCGTGCTGCTGAATTTGGATGAGACGATTACGAAAGAATGAGGGAAGCTTGGTGTGGGGTGTAGCGGCGAGTTTAGCCCGCCACTCTGAGTAGCGGCATGAAGCCGCCTCTGCCTGAAACTGAGTCATGATCGGAGCCCATTATGAGTTGCCAGGATCATCTCTACCGCAATATGAAGCCGAAGGAGGTCGCGCGGCGCTGGTTTCTGCAGCAGTGCGGCGTCGGTCTTGGCGCCGTGGCGCTATCAAGCCTGCTGGCGGACTCCGGCTTCGCCGCGCCTGACGTTGCCGCGGCCGATCCCCTAGCCCCCAAGAAGCCCCAGTTTGCTCCTAAGGCCAAGCGCGTGATCTTTCTTTTCATGGCGGGCGCGCCAAGCCATCTCGAGCTCTACGACTACAAGCCGCAGCTCGCCAAGTTTGACGGTACACTGCCGCCGGCTGATCTGCTGAAGGGCTATCGGGCGGCGTTCATCAATCCGAACTCCAAACTGCTGGGTCCGAAATTCAAGTTCGCCAAGTACGGGCAGAGCGGCACGGAGCTCTCCGAGTTGCTTCCGCACCTCTCGAAGGTGGTGGATGAAATCGCCGTGGTTAAGTCGATGGTGACGGACGCCTTCAACCACGCACCGGGCCAACTGCTGATGAACACTGGAACCATGCAGTTTGGCAGGCCCAGCATGGGAGCTTGGGTGACGTATGGCTTGGGGTCGGAGTCGAAGGACCTGCCGGCGTTCGTCGTTTTCAGTTCCGGCAAGAAAGGGCCCAGCGGAGGGAATTCCTGCTGGGGCAGCGGCTTTCTGCCCACCGTCTATCAGGGCGTCCAATTCCGGAGCAGCGGCGATCCGGTTCTTTACCTCTCGAACCCTTCGGGCGTGGACAACGCGCTGCAACGCGATACGCTCGATTCGATCGGCCGGCTGAACAAAATGCGCCTGGACGAATCCGGCGATCCCGAAATCGCGACGCGAATCAACTCCTACGAAATGGCGTTCCGGATGCAGTCCAGCGCTCCTGAGCTTATGGATCTGTCGAAGGAGACCGAGCCGACTCTGAAGATGTACGGCGCTGCACCCGGGAAGCCTTCCTTCGCTAACAACTGCCTGCTGGCGCGGCGCCTGGTGGAGCGCGGCGTCCGCTTTGTGCAGCTCTATCACGAAGCCTGGGATCAGCATGACCACTTGGTGGAGGATATCTCCGAAAACTGCCGCGATACAGACCAGGCCTGCGCGGCGCTGATCCAGGACCTCAAACAGCGCGGCATGCTGCAAGACACCCTCGTGATCTGGGGCGGGGAATTCGGACGCACCCCGATGGTCCAGGGTGGCAACGACGGCCGCGATCATCATCCGAACGCATTCACCATGTGGCTTGCCGGCGGCGGTGTGAAGCCGGGACTGACGCTCGGAGAAAGCGACGACCTGGGTTTCAACGTCACCAAGGATCAGGTTCACGTTCACGACCTGCACGCCACCATGCTCCAGTTGTTGGGATTCGACCACACGAAGCTCACCTACAAGTTTCAAGGCCGGAACTTCCGTCTTACCGATGTGCACGGCAACGTGGTCAAGCCCTTGCTGGCCTAGTCGTCTTAGGTGTTCGTGCTTTCTCCTAACCCACAAGATCCGCCCGAAATAGGCGCTACTTCACGAGATCGGACGGCCTCACGCCTTTAATGTGCTCGTCGGACGTGAACGGGTGCGGGTGATATTCGCCCACCAGGTCCACGTCTGCCTTCGGCGGGATCTTATTCTCCAGCCCCACCGCCCAATAGGTAGCGTTCACCAGCAGCCGCCGCAGCGCCTCGTTTTCCAGATCATCGGCGGCGCCCATGGTGCTGGTGAAGACGCGCGCCGTCCGGCCTTGCGACCCCGTGTAGGCGCAAGTCCAGGCGACGGGCATCATGGGATCATTCACTTTGCCGGGCGCCGGCGGGTAATTGGGATTCATGTTCGTGAGCGCCTCCCCGAGGATCAAAGGGTGACAGTTGGCGCGCAGCGGCAGCCGGACTTCGTAAACATCGGTGGGCGTCCAAATGGCGCCGTCCTCAATCCCGCGCAAGATCGGGTTGTGTTCCTCACCCTTCACAATGATGCCGCGCGTGCTTTGCTTGCCGTGGTCGCCGTGGTGGGCCACCCAGGTCTCACCCAGCACTCGTCGGCCGAAGCCGCCTTCCCACCCTTGGATTCTGCTGTTGAAGGAATATCGCGAATAAGTGGAGCCCGGCTTGATGTCGAAGGCGTGGGTCGCGGTCCGAATCCCAATGATGGGACGGCCGGAGTCCACATAGTCGGCGATGTACTTCATTTGACTGTCCGGCAAGTCTCGAAATCGCGCAAACAAGATCAGGAGGTCGGCGCTCTGCAATGCCTCTAAACCAGGGATATTGTGACGCTCGTGAGGATCGATGGTGCCGTCGTTTGGATTGATCGCAAACAGAACCGTGCAGGTGAACCCATGCCGCTTGGACAGAATCTTCGCAAGCTGCGGCAGCGCTTCTTCAGAGTGGTACTCGTCATCGGCCGCGATCAGGACCACATGCTTTCCCTTACCCGGACCGCTCGTTCCTTTGAATTCGATGCCGGCAGCGTGCACCGAAAGGCCGCCGGACACAAGAATCACAGCAAGCGCCCAAACCAATCGAACTCCGCTCGCGACCGCCTGCAACCTCATAGGCTCTCCCTCGGTGCCGCCACGTTCCGTAACCATGCTAGGCTAGTATACTTTACCGCTTCGTTGTTGAAAACCCTCACCCGGCGGTTCGCACCATCCCTACGAGGGTGGCGCTCAGAACAAACCAAAGCACAGGATATTCGACCCGCCGGCGATGGCCACGAACTGCCGGCCATCCACCATGTACGTCATGGGCGAGGCCTTCCACTGTTGGTTAGCCCCGAAACGCCACAAGACCTTGCCGTCTCGTTCGTCAAGTGCCGCAAAGGAGCCGGAAAAGAAAGCGTGAAACAGCAGCCCTCCGGCCGTATCGAGAACGCCGGCCCATCTCTTATCATTCGCGTAGGTCGAGCCGACCTCCGGGACTTCCCACACCACTTTGCCGGTTTGGATATCCAGCGCGCGCAAGTATTTTTGCGCCGGTTCCTTTTCGAAATGCTTCATGACCCAACTGCCGGGCGCTGAATTGAAGGCGCAGTCTTCGTGGGTCATCACGTAATAAAGCCGCGTCACCGGGCTGTAAGCGGTCGCCATCCAGTTGGTGGCGCTATCCGGGCAGCCGACCCCACCCCCCGGTGGCGGGACATATCCCGGCAAGAGCTGCGGGCGGCCGTCGGCGCCGATGCCCGACGCCCAATTCAACCGCCGGGCAAGTTGCCGCGCCAGAAGCAGCTTCCCGTTGGTACGGTCGAACACGTAAAAGAAGCCGTTCCGGTCAGCATGGAGCAGCAGCTTGCGATCCTCACCCTGGTACTCCGTATCAACCAATACATTCGGCTCGGTCGCATCCCAATCGCGGAGGTCGTGCGGAGTAAATTGATAGTGCCACTTCAGCTTTCCGGTCGCCGGGTCGAGGCCAAGCACACAATCGGTATACAAATTATCGCCGCCTCGCTCGCGATCATCGTCATCCGGCCACGGGTTGCCGGTAGCCCAGAAAAGTGTGTCCGTCTCGGCGTCGTAACTGCCGGTAAGCCATGTCGAGCCGCCTCCCCACACAGGTTCTTTTCCTTTCCAGGTTTCGGAACCAGGTTCGCCCTTCTTCGGAATCGTCCAGAAGCGCCACAGCCGTTCACCGGTGGATGCCCTGTAGGCGGTGAGGAAACCGCGGATGCCCTCGTCCGCGCCCGCCACTCCGGTGATCACCATATCCTTCACCACAAGCGGCGCCGACGTGGCGCCGTACTGGCCGGGTCCGTCCGGCATCGTCTCGTCCCACACCAGGCTGCCAGTGACCCGATTCAAGGCGATCAGGTGCGCGTTGTCTGTCACCATGAAGACCTTGTCGCCCAGAATGGCCACGCCGCGATTGGTGCCGAGCGCCCCATCACCCGAAAGTCCCGGCGTGATCGGGCGCGAATACTTCCAGATCTCGCGTCCAGTGAGAGCATCGAGCGCATAGGCTTGGTTGGGTCCGGTGACATACATGATGCCGTCAGCCACGATGGGCGTCACCTCCAACCCGATCTTGGGAACGGGAAACATCCACTTCAGCGCCAGTCGGTTCACATTACGGGTATTGATCTGGTTGAGCTCGCTGTAACGATTGCCGTTCAAGTTTCCGTTATACGTCAGCCAGTCGCCGGGATTCGGGTGAAGCAAACGCGAGAAATCGATTCCGCCGCTCGCGGGTTGAACGGCGGGAGCCATTCCCGGCTTCACGCCCGTCAGTTGGCACAGGTAAGCAATGAGATCCTTCAATTCTTGCGGGCTGGTGTTTGCGGGCGGCATCGGGGAACGTTTCTCATCCGTGACCGACAAGAACTGGCCCTCGTGCAGCAGGTGGAAATTGCCTTCGAGGTCCTGCAACTCGACGTCGAAATCCCCGCGGTTCCTGGCAAAGCCGCGAAGGGTCGCTCCGTCCCGCAAATGCACGGTGACGAGCTCATAGCCAGGAGTGATCTCAGCGTTGGGCTTGAGCAGCGCTTCTTTTATCTCATCCACCGTCATTTCTGACCCGACATTTGAGAGATCCGGACCGATGGGGCTTCCGCCGCCGTAAACCATGTGACAGGACGCGCAACGTCCTGCGCCCTCAAAGTAGCGCTCTCCGGCTTTGGGATTCCCGGAAACGGCCGCTTCGGATGCCGAGTAATTGAGCGAGTGAACGAAGGCGGCAAGCGCGTCGATCTCGGTGGAGGGAAGCGCGAACGCGGGCATGCCTCCCTCCGAAATTCCGTGGCGGATCACTTCGCCCAGTTGCACGTTGGTGCGCCTGCGTAGCGCCCGGTTGCCGGCCAGTTTTGGACCGCGATCGGTGCCCTGAGCGTCGGAACCGTGGCAGGCGACGCAGTATTGACGATATAAAGTTTTCCCTTCGGAGACCTTGGAGGCTTGCGTTTGAGGAGCCTGTGCGGCCAGAACCGCCGTGCTCAGCACAACTGCCACTGCTACGGCGTCTTTTGCCGAGTGACCTGGACCCATTCGACTACCTTTTCCCCATTCGCTGCAAAAATTCTCATTTTTCTCACGCAAACAGCCTTCAGCGGTCAGCTTTCAGCCGTCAGCAGTTGGTAGTTCGTGGTTCGTAGTTTGTCGTTCCCGATCTTTGGTTCCCATTCGCTGCAAAATTTCTCATTTTTCTCACGCAAACAGCCTTCAGTGGTC
>DATJYK010000112.1:0-6203 GCA_035578005.1 Terriglobia bacterium | reverse complement strand
AAACGCTCGGGCATGTTCTGGACCGTCCGAGGAGCGAACGCCATCGTGGCCCTGCGCTGCTGTTGTCTCAACGGCCGCTTCGAGGATTACTGGGAGAGCCGCCGGGCAGCCTGACTTCCACTTTTATGTCGCGCACCCGGTGTCACTGTCCGCCAACTTGTCAGAGAGGGACGACACCTATAAGTGGGTCTCCCGCGGCTATTCTTTCGGAGCCAGCAACCGTTGGGCCTCCTCAAGTACGCGGCGCGTGACGATCTCAATTGAAGATTCGACTGCAGGTGAGAGTTGCGTTCCAGCGTCGAAATCCCGCCCCTCGATTCCGTAGACGATGAGGCAACGCGGGAGTTTGCCAAGGGTGCGTCCGAGCTCGATTGCCTCCGCGATGCCAATGGCGTGAGTGGAGTGCCGGAACATCTGCGCCGGCGGAGATTGGGTGCCGGCATTAAAGCGCCGGATGACGCCGGGCTCAGCGCCGGAACACATAGCGTCGACCACCACGACAGACTCACAACCCGCCATTTGTTCCATGAGGGATACGCCCTCACCTTCATGGGTGATGACGGAGGCACCTTCGGGCAAGCGGGCACGCAGACGCTCGGCCACGATTAGGCCCGCAGCATCGTCGTTGCGGTAGGCAGTGCCGACGCCAATGATGAGCACAGTCGTGGGTTTCATGGAATAGGCACGGCCTTTGCCGAAAGCTATGAAGACCTCAACACAAAGAGCACTGAGGCCTCGCGGAGCGCATAGAGAAATCAGGTCGAGCGTGCACCACGCTCTGTCTTGTCCTTCTCCGTGAGACTCGGTGAATCCTCTGCGAACTCTGTGTTGAGGCCTTGAATAATTTGGAGCCCTAACGCTGGATTTCGAGCTTCAAGAAATGGGTGGCGCAGGAAATACACGGATCATAGTTTCGGATGGCCTGCTCGCACTTCCATTGCAGCTCTTCCTGAGGCAAGGCGAGATACCTGGTCACGAACTGGGTGACATCCTGCTCGATCACTTTCTGGTTTTGCGAGGTTGGTGGAACGATCTTGGCATCTAAGATCAGCCCGTCGTCGCTCACTTTGTAGCGATGATAGAGCATGCCGCGGGGCGCCTCGGTGCAGCCGTATCCCGTGGCGGCGCGAGGGTGAACGTCAACAGCCGCAGCCTCTGGGGGTTCGTACTGATCGATAATGCGCAAGGCCTCGTCGCAGGCGTACAAGGTTTCCACCGCGCGCACCACGATACTCTGGAACGGATTCCGGCACCCGCTTCCGAGTCCTGCTTCGCGAGCGGCCTCTTGGGCCAAGGGTGAGAGGCGGTCGAAGTTGAGGTTATAGCGCGCCAAGGGACCGACGAAATAAGGACCGCTATTTTTCAGCGTGGAATGGAGGGCGTTTGAATGCTCAACGTGCTCCTCGGTGAAATGCTGATCGTAGCGGTCGATGTTGATGTCGAGCCCGTGGTTTGAAACCAGGCGGCCTTCGTTGTAGGGGTATTCTTCCGGATGACGCAAGGCCACGAAGACATAATCATGCTCAAAGCCCGGAAATGGCAGCTTGGCCGTGAAGCGAACTGTTTCCAAGGCCGCGTCGCGGGCCCACTTCAACTGCTCGGCCAGAGGCTCGAGTTCGCGGCGCGTGGGAACTTTGTAGAATCCACCCACTCGAACGTTGATGGGGTGAACTTCACGTCCTCCAACCAGTCGGACAATCTCGTTGCCTGTCTTCTTCAGGCGCAGGCCGCGCTGCACCACGTCGGAATGATCCCGGGCCATCTGGATGGCGTCCGGGTAGCCCAGAAAATCCGGCGCGTGCAGCATGTAGATGTGCAGCACGTGGCTTTCAATCCATTCCCCGCAATAGAGGAGCCGGCGCAGGGCGCGAAGCTGGCCCTCCACCTTCACCCCGAATGCGTTCTCCATGGCGTGCACTGCGCTCATCTGGTAAGCCACGGGACAGATTCCACAGATGCGGGCAGTGATATCCGGGACTTCTTCAAACCGTCGTCCACGCAGGAATGCTTCGAAGAAGCGGGGCGGCTCAAAGATTTTGAGCTGGACGTCCGCCACCGTGTTGTTCTTGAGCTTCACGTAAAGGCCGCCTTCGCCTTCGACGCGAGCCAGCATGTCAACTTTGAACGTTTTGGTTTTCATGGGCTTCACTTTCACGGCGGAACGCCTCAGCATTGCTGTTAAAGCTGCGGAATGCGCGCAACAAGTCGGGCTGCTTGGCGCCCAAATGGGCCCATTCCTTGGCCAAGGAAACGGTGTTGGGCGTTTCCTTAGGACCGAAGCATCCGTAGCAGCCGCGGTTGTAGGAAGGGCAAAGCGCGCCGCAACCGGCATGGGTAACAGGCCCGAGGCAGGGCGTGCCTTTCGCCACCATCACGCAAACGATGCCGGCGCGTTTGCATTCGGTACAAACGCTGTGGGCCGGGATGTTCGGTTTTCGCCCATGCAGAAAAGCGTTCAGCACTTCCAGCAGTTGATGCTTGTTGATGGGGCAGCCGTGCAGCTCGTAATCCACCTTCACGTGATCCCCGATCGCCGTGGATTTGTTGAGCGTAGAAATATATTCGGGAGTGGCGTACACCAGCGAGGTGAATTCCCGCACGTCTTTGAAATTGCGCAGCGCCTGAATGCCGCCGGAGGTGGCGCAAGCTCCGATGGTGACCAGAAACTTGGACGCCCGCCGCACCTGGTGAATGCGTTCGGCGTCGTGAGGCGTGGTGATGGATCCCTCCACCAGCGAAAGGTCGTAGGGCCCCTTAATGACAGCCCTCGAGGCTTCGGCAAAATTGGCGATTTCCACCGCGCCCGCCACGGCCAGGAGTTCATCCTCACAGTCCAGCAGGCTCAACTGGCACCCATCGCAGGAAGCGAACTTCCAAACCGCCAGCTTTGGCTTCGGATGCTTGGCCATGTCAAATCTCCCGGATCGCCAGCAGCGGCTGCAGGCGGTCATAACGAAAGATGGGGCCGTCCTTGCAAATGAAAGTGGGGCCGAACTGGCAATGTCCGCAGAAGCCGACAGCGCACTTCATGTTGCGCTCCATGGAAAGATAAATGCTCTCCGGCGCCACACCGCGCTTTTGGAGTTCCTGCACCGTGAAGCGCATCATGATTTCGGGGCCGCATACCATAGCCACCGTGCTTTCAGGGTCAAAGGGTGCGCGCGGAATCAGGGAGGTGACCACGCCCACGTTACCTCGCCAGTCGCCCGTAGCCCGGTCGACCGTGACGTGGACGTCGAGATCAAACCGTGAGTTCCACTGTTGCAGTTCGCGGCGGAAAAGAATGTCTTCCGGCGTGCGGGTGCCGTAGAGCAGCACCACCCTACCGTAGTCTTGCCGCGCCGCGATCAACTGGTAGAGCGCGGGCCGCAACGGGGCGAGTCCAATGCCGCCGGCCACGATCAGCACGTCCGCGCCGCGGGCTGCGGCCACCGGCCACCCGCTACCGTAGGGTCCGCGCACGCCCAGCCCATGGGACGGTTTCAAATTGCGCATGGCGCGAGTAACTGCCCCCACTTCACGGATGGTATGAACCAGGGTTGCGGGTTTAGCGGGATCGCCGCTGATCGAGATCGGCACCTCTCCAACCCCGAAAGCGTAGAGCATATTGATTTGGCCTGGAGCAAACGTCATGGCGGGTCCGCCGTCTTGAGGCACAAGCTCCAGGGTAAATGTATCCGCAGTTTCCCGCTGCGTCTTCCGCACCGAGTACGGCCGCGGAACCATCGGGTCAATCCCAGGAGTAGGCCCCGGAGCCGTGAGGACAGGAACGTCAATGGGCGTCGTAGACATTCAGCAGTTGCAACCTCGCCGCTTGGAGATGATCCACCATGACCTGCGAGAATCGTTTCAGGAGTTCATAGCCCAACTGGCAGTCGGTCTCCGATTTCTGCCGCAGACACTTGCCATCGAGAGCGATGGCCCGGGTCATTTCGACGACGCGGGCGTCAAACTTCCACCGGTAGGGCGGCACCAACCAGGACCAGCCCAGAATGTCGCCCTCGCCCAGCGTCTGAATGTTGACGGGGCCTCGCGCGGGACCGTAGACTTCGAGCGCCACCTTGCCGTGCCGCAGCAGGTAGAACTCATTCGCTTCTTCGCCTTCCCGCAAGATGAACTTTCCGGCGTCAAAACGGACATTGGACGCGCAGCCGACCAAAAGCTGCAGATGTTCCGGCCTCATGCCGGCGAAAAATGGATGCGTGGTGAGGATATTCTTAAGATCCTCCATGGCCATCCTCCCGTTTTGGGGGCGCCGCCTCGGTTTCACGAATGGCGCGCACTTCCTCGGTGATATCAATTCCCACCGGACACCAGGTAATGCAGCGGCCGCAACCCACGCAGCCGGAGCTGCCGAACTGGTCGATCCAGGTGGCAAGCTTGTGGGTCATCCACTGGCGGTACCGCGAGCGCGGTGTGGAGCGGACGCTGCCGCCGTGAATGTAGGAAAAGTCGGTGGCGAAGCAGGAGTCCCACTTGCGCCAGCGCTCCGCGTGCTCGCCTGTCAAATCGGTGGTGTCCTCCACGCTGGTGCAAAAGCAGGTAGGACACACCATGGTGCAGTTGGCACAGGTGAGGCAGCGCGAGGCCACCTGGTCCCAGCGCGGGTGCTCATAGTTGCGATACAGCAGGGCCTTGATGTCCGTGGTGTCCATCTGGCGGCCCATCTGTTCCGCAGCGTGGGCCACCGCCGCTTCCGCGGCCGACTTTTCCTCGTCCGATGCCGGTTCGCAGGGAAGCTCGCTCAGGACCTCCGCTCCCAGGTCCGTGCCGGCTTCAGCCGTGAAGTAATGCATGCCGCCTTTCAGAACTTCGGTGACCGCAATATCAAAACCGGCGGCAGCCTTGGGACCCGTCTTCATGGAAACGCAAAAACACGTCCCTCCGGCCTGGCCGCAGTTGACGGCAACAATGAAGGTTTTAGCACGCCGGGAGCGGTAGAGCGGATCAGAATACGGCCCGCCCAGAAGCACCTTGTCCTGGATGGCGATGGCTTTCAGCTCGCAGGCTCTTACCCCGATGAACGCCAGCTTAGGGGTTTCGGGTTCGTCAGTTTTGACTTGAAAGGTATGCCGCGTGCGATCCGCTTGCCATAGCCGGACGGCGGGAAGGTGAAGAAACTCTTTCCAGGAGTGAGGCCCGACATTGTAACCGAACAGCGCCTCATCGCCACGCTTCTCCAGGCGATAGCGGCCGCCGTCCTGCTTGTCGGTCCAACCGGCGGGCAGATCGGAGGCTGAGGCCAGTTCGTCGTAAACGATAGCGCCGTCGCGCAGCGCAGGCCCCAGAGTGGTGTACCCGCGCCGTTTCAACGCGTCAAAGAGGGTTTGTAAAGACTCACGGCCCCAAGTGACCTGATCCCCGCACTTGATGGTCTGTGCCACGGCTTCTCCCGGCTGACGTGCTTCTTAAAGATTAAATACTAGCAGGAAACCTGCAGGGCACGACCGTGATGCCGATCACATTTGTTGGTTCTCCGTCGACCTTCTCTGCTGCGGCCGGCACCTGGACAATGTTGGGTCTCTTTGTATACCGAGGACAAAATTTTCTGGAGTGGATGAGCGCCTATCTATCCGGCGGGCGCAGGGAAGCAGATTAGCGGCCTGTGCCTAGCGGTGGCGCCGTTCGGCTGGTTTGTGGTGAGCCAACATCATGGGCAGGGGCCGCAGTTCACGCTTCAAAGGATCGAGCATGAAGCCCAGCGCCTCCAGCGAAACGCTGCCTAGCAGAACGCTGTCGTCCTGCTCGCCGAAAATGACAGGAGAGGCTCCCTCATCGCCGTTCATGCGAAACAGTGCTTGGCCGATAGCGCGCTTCACCTCAGAACCGTCGGCGAGAATAAAGGTCTTGCTTTTGCCGGCTTTAATGCCCAGGCGCCGCAATATAGGCGCCGGAACCACCGAGTAGAGAGCACCCGAGTCGACCAAAAACTTTAGCCGCACCTTGTGCCGCGGCTTAGCGGGATTCGCTACGTCAAGTTCGACAAAGGTCAGTCCCATCCGGCACCACCTTGAGTAGAGTGTAGCTTCCGCTAGACGCTTGGTCAACTTAGCGGTCTGCTCCGGGTGCGCGACATAGACGTGGGCTTTTTGGCGTTTCTTTTTTTTGTGGCCTTTATCTGTGCGTAGTGTATACTTGCAGATAGAGGAGGTGGCTATGCCTCAAACCCTGCCTGCCCTGGAAGGCGAAAGAACCCGCTTGCT
>DATJYK010000111.1:0-30616 GCA_035578005.1 Terriglobia bacterium | reverse complement strand
TCGTCTACAGTAACGGCCCGTCCGGCCCCGGATACCGTATTCACGCGCTGGGCCTCGGGAGCCTAGCGGACAAAGTGACTCCTCAGGCGGTAAAAGGAACCCATAAGCTGTCGAATGGAGCCACTTATACGTTCCGCGCCTCAGTGCAACGGCAGAGGCCGGCCTTGCTGCTGGCGAACGGGAACGTGTATGCAGGTTTCGGGAGTTTTTGCGACCTTGCCGCCAACGTTTCGCGTGGCTGGCTACTGGGCTGGAACGCAGGAACGCTGCAGCCGCTCCCCGCGAATGAAGTTTTTGATACACAGGCGTCATCGCCCAATAACTTTTTCCTTTCGTCAATCTGGATGTCTGGCTATGGACCTGCGGCGGACGACTCCGGGAATATCCTTTTCGTAACCGGCAATTCCGACTATTCCGGAACCACTTATGACGGCGTCACGAACATTCAGGAGAGCGTGGTAAAAGTCTCGCCCGACTTAATGAGCGTGCTGGACTTGTTTACGCCCAACAATGTTGGAGCGCTCGACCAGAGCGACACGGACTTCGGCTCCGGAGGCGCCTTGGTGCTGCCGGATCAGCCGGGGCAAATCCCACACCTGGCTGTGGCCGCGGGAAAATTTGGCAGTATGTACCTGATGAATGAGGATGACCTCGGCGGTTACTCGCCGGCGCGAAACAACGTGCTGGGAACCTATAACGTGGGTGCATGCTGGTGCGGGCAGTCGTACTTTGTGGATCCACGGGACGGACTGGCCCGCGTAGTTTCGAGCGGCGGAAGCGCCATCGAAGTGTGGAAGCTTCAGACCTCTCCCTCAGCATCCCTCACCAGGGTGAGTACTTCGACGTCCGTAACGGTAGGCCTGCAATTCCCAGGCTTTTTCACGTCCGTTTCCTCGAATGGGACAGCGAACCCTATTATCTGGGCTCTCTCTCATCCGGCGAATCGGAACCCGGCGTCGATCACGTTGTATGCGTTTAACCCGGAAGCGGGTGGCAGCACCTTGTCACCCATCTTCAAGTCGAACGCCGGCAACTGGCCCAATGTGTACGGCAATTCTAATTTGGTTCCGGTGGTTGCAAACGGCCAGGTATTCGTGGCCAGCAACAAGCAGTTGCAGATTTTTGGTCTCAAAAGTCAGAAGTGAAACCTGCCAGACTGGCTTGACGGCGCCGGGCGCATCGTTGCGGCCGGCGCTTGCGCCTTTCGTCAGCGGGGCCATCGCCTCACCGTGAGAGGACCTGGATTCGCGGGCATTGCAAACCCAAGACGGATGAGGGCGCCGGCGCCAGAGGCTACATACTAGCCTACTGCTGGCGTGAACTCTTCCCACCGATTGTCCACGGACCTTCGAGGTTTTCGGCGGGTCTGTTTTTCTGCAACAATGCGGGTTACTGCTGCCGACCGTGAAAAACCTGCTGACAACATGAGGCAGTGAGATCGGGCAGGTGCGGGAGCGGCAAACGGGAGGTCTTTTGTATCTCGACATCCTCGAGAAAGTCCGGCTGCGATTTGTAGACGTGGTTGAGGAGTTGTTTGGAATCCACCTGGAACCGCCAGGGCTTGGCTTTCCGCCCAACGTTGACTTGGGTGAAATCTCAATCACAAACTGTTTTGAGCTCGCCAAGCAGCTCCGTCAGCCTCCTCGCAAGATTGCGGAATCCGTGGCCGCGCGCATGCTGCCCATTGAGGGCGTCGAGCGACTGAGTGTGGCAGGAGCAGGCTATCTCAACCTTTACCTGGACCGGGCCGGGTTGGCGGCGTCGTTGTTCGAGGCCCGTGTTGCGGCCGACCAGGCCGAGCAGGATCGTGCAGTGCGGCGCGAGTTTCGTCCCGAGGCGGGCAAGGTTCTGGTGGAGCACACCAGCATCAACCCCAATAAGGCCGCACACGTGGGTCACCTGCGAAATGCCGTCCTGGGCGACACCTTTGCGCGGCTGCTTCGCTTCACGGGCCGCGAAGTGGAGGTGCAGAACTACATCGATAACACGGGGGTTCAGGTGGCGGACGTTGCTGTGGGCTTCGTGTACCTTGAAAAGAAAAGTGCGGTCGATGTGCGAGCCCTCGCTGAAGATCCGTTGGTGCGCTTCGACTATTACTGTTGGGATCTCTATGCGCGCGTGACTCAAACTTACCAGCAGGATTACCGCCTCGCCAGCCGGCGAGCTGATACCCTTAAGGCCATCGAGGAAGGCCACGGCGAATTGGCCACCATGGCCGAAGTGATTTCCACTGCCATCGTGCGATTGCACCTCGAGACCGTGCAGCGCTTGGGAATCCGCTATGATCTGTTGGTGCAGGAGAGTGAGATTCTGCGCCTGCACTTTTGGAAGTACGCTTTCGCGCTGCTTCAGGAGCGCGGCGCCCTGCGTTTCGAAGATTCAGGCAAGAACAAAGGGTGCTGGGTGATGAGCCTGGCGAGCGAGGGCGACGCGGCAGACGCCCACGAACACGAAAATCCATCGTCCGAGAGCGGGGCAGCCGAGACCCAAGAAGACGACGAGCAGGACGTGAAGATCATTGTCCGCTCCAACGGCACGGTCACTTACGTCGGCAAGGACATTGCCTATCATCTCTGGAAATTCGGGCTGCTCGGCCGCGACTTCGGGTACGAGCCTTTCTACGAGTATTCCGGCGGACAGCGGCTGTGGCGCACCAGTACCGCGCCTGCGCCCTCGGATGCGCCTGCCTTCGGGCGCGCCTCCGCAGCCTACGTTGTGATCGACAGCCGGCAGTCGTATCTGCAGCGGGTCGTAGCGGCAGCCTTCCGCGAGCTTGGCTACCACGACCAGGCTGCCCACATGCACCACTTCGCCTACGAGTTCTGGAATCTCTCCCTCGATGCCGCTGCCTCACTCGGGATCGAGCCGGGCCCGGAGGACCGGCAGAGGGGCTACGTGGAGATCTCCGGCCGCCGAGGCCTCGGCGTGAAAGCCGATGACCTCATTGACGCCGTCATCGCGAAGGCTCTGGCGGAAGTGCAGGAGCGCCAAATGACATCGGGCGCCGAGGAGCAGCAGGCTTGCGCGCGAATGATCGGCGTGGCCGCGCTGCGCTATTTTCTGCTGAAGTTCACGCGCCGCTCCACAATAACTTTTGACTTCAAGGACGCGCTCGCTTTCGAAGGCGAAACCGGACCGTATTTGCAATACAGCGTAGTTCGGGCCCGCAATATCCTGCGCAAATTCGAGACTGACATGTGTGCGGGCGCCGGGGAGAATCCGGCCGCGCTCACCGAGTATTTGCGCGCGCAAATGCCGGTTGCGGCACTCGGCCAGTTTCTGGGCGGGTCCGAAGGCAAGGACTTCTGGGAATTACTACTGCTCGCCGCTCAACTTGAGATGACTGTGCAGCAGGCGGTCACCTCCGAAGAGCCCGCCGTGCTTGCCAAATGCGCCTTCCGGCTCGCGCAAGCCTTCAATAACTTTTACCATCGTTACCGCGTGCTCGTGGAGCCCGAGCCCAAGCGGCGAGCTTTTCTGCTGGTTCTTGTGACGCTCGCAAGCGAGACCTTGCGACGTGCTCTTGCTCTGCTTGGTATTGAGGTGCCAGAGAGAATGTAGGTAATGCTACGCGTCCAACAGATATGCTCACGACCGCCCGCGGAACGCACGATCGGCGCTTAGCGGTCCCGGTCCGGCGGCCGCAAGATAGAGGAAGACAAAACAGTATACAACCGCCAGTTCGCCGCCGTTGAGAATGGGCCAAAAGCCGTGCGGAAAATGGTGCAGGAAATACGCTACCGCCATCTCTCCGGACAGGATGAACGCAGCGGGGGATGTGAAGAGGCCTATCAGGATCAGGAGACCACCGACGGTTTCGAGGCAACCCGCGACCCAGAGCAGAGTGTACGGATGCACGGTGCCGCCGTGACCTCCCAATCCACCGAAGAACCCAAGCAGCTTCTGGAGTCCGTGCGAAGAGAAAGTGAATCCCAGGACAATTCGCATCAGGGAACGCAGGTAAGGCTCAACGGCATTCGGCGCTCTGTTCGCCATCATTTCCTCCTCACCGATTCCTGGGAGCGTGGGCGTCTCGCCGCATCAGTTGAAAGTCGAAGGTCGAAAGCAGAAAACCTCGTGTGCTTCACTTTCGACTTTGAACTTTCAACTTTTCGACTGCGCCTGCGGGCGAGACGCCCGCGCTCCCAGGCACTCTTTACTACTGCTGTTGCTGCTGAGCGGGCTGCTGCGGCCTCTCGGGAGGCGCGGGCTCGGCGGGCGGACGAGCCGCAGTTCTCTCCAAGAGTTCATGACCGACTTCGTCCAATGCGGGCCGCACGCGCACATCGACCGACAGCCGCTGTCCGGCGTGACCCTTGTAGACACCTCGCACCGGCGCCACGTCGCCGTAATCACGTCCGTACGCCACGCGCACGTGACGAAGACCAACGGGCGCGCCCAGTGTGGGGTCGAGCGCCGTCCAGCCAACGTCGGGAATGTAGATCTCGGTCCAGGCGTGCGAAGCTTGCCCGCCGATCACTTCTTCAAGGCTGGCGCCGGGCTGCGCCGTTCGTTTGGGCACCAGATAGCCTGAGACATAGCGTCCTGGCAGGCCGCGCATGCGCACGACCGCCAAAAGCAGGTGTGCGAAATCCTGGCACACTCCGGCGCCCAGACTCAGCGAGTCCTTAATGGAGGAGTGGACGTGAGTTGCACCCTTGACGTAGGAAAATCGCGCGTGAATCAGGTCTGAAGCCGCGTGTGCAAATCCGGCCACAGTGCCACCACTTAAGCCCTCCGCCGTTTCCATAAACTCGCGAAGCTCGGGCAGATGAGGGACGTATGCAGTAGGCGCGAGGAAATCGAAATACTCCTCGTTCAGCTCGTGGCGCAGCGCGTCAAAATCGGCAAGGCCCAGCGAGTTCGCCCCGTTGGGAGTGGGATCATGAGCCAGCACTACCGATTCGGCTTCCACCCGCAAGTGCCGGTGTTCGGGAAGAACGTTGAATTGGTGCACCCAATTGTCAAACGCGTCGCGGTAGCTGGTGCTCTGGGAGCTGGGTGAAGTCGTCAGTCGAAAGGAGAGGCAACTCTGCCTCTCATCGTGCACCGGGCGCAGTCTCACCTCGTTGTAGCTTTCGGAAACCGGCCCGTCGTAGTGAAACTCCGTTACGTGCACCAGGTGATACCGATTCATGCCACCACCGCATAGTAGAAGTAGGTTCTGGCGATATCCTCGCCGATGGCGCGGCAGGTGCGCAGGATGTCGCTGAGGTATGAATGCAAACCTTGACGCAGGATCTCTTCAATGGTGTCGTAACGCAGACCTTCCAGAATCTTGCCCGTCAGCCGCTCGGCTTCGTTGGCATAGGAGCCGGGACCGGTGCCGCTGATGGCGCGCAGCCCGGCCTGTACCTCCGTGGCGCAGAAGCGAACTGAGCGCGGATGCTGCGGGTGCAGGATCAGCAGGTCTGCCACCTTTTCGGGTTGGATGGGCGAGTGGTACTGCCGGTGATAAGCCTCATACGCCCCAACCGATCTCAACACGGCCATCCAGCGATGGTTGTCTGGCGTGGCGGCCATGGACGCGGGTTCGAAGAGGTTCGAATATTGGACGTCTACCAGGCGCGCGGTGCCTTCACCCCGTTCGAGCGACCATCCGATGCGGAGGAACTGCCAGCCGTCGTCGTGCGGCAGAGTTGCGTCGGTCACGCCGTGAAAGCGATGGCAGGCGAACTTGACGGCATCGCAGAAGCGGTGCGGTCCGGAGGCCATTTCCTCGGCTGGATTAAAGCGGTTCACCATGTGAAAGAGGCCGTTGATGTCTTCCCACATCTCGCGGGAGATACGGTCGCGGATGGTGCGGGCGTTTTCACGCGCCTTGGCGATGCACTGCGCGATGGAGCTGGGGTTGTCGGGACGGAAAGCTAGAAACTCAAACACCGTCTGCGCGCTGGCTTCGCCGTAAAACTGCTGAAAGGGCTTTTCTTCGCCGGCCATCGCAATTAACGGATCCCAGCGAAGGCGTTGGTTTTGCTGAGATTGCTCCAGCATCATGTGATAGTTCACATCGAGAATCCTTGCGGTATCTTCGGCCCGTTCGATGTATCGAGCCATCCAGAAGAGCGAGTCGGCGATGCGGGAGAGCATTTCGGGCATCTCAGGCTTCTCCGTGCAGCACCCAAGTGTCCTTGCTTCCGCCGCCTTGCGATGAGTTCACCACCAGCGATCCCGGCTGCAGGGCCACGCGGGTAAGCCCTCCAGGCACGATGATCACTTCGTCGCCGTTGTAGAGGCAGTAGGGGCGCAGGTCAACGTGGCAGCCGATCATACTCTGGCTGGCTGCGTGATACGAAGGTACGCGCGAAAGTGAGATCACCGGCTGCGCGATGTAGTTTCGAGGGTCGGCCTGGATGCGGCTGCGGAACTCCTCGAGAGTTGCCCGGTCCGCCGATGGGCCTATCAACATGCCGTAACCTCCCGACTCGCCGACGGCCTTTACCACCAGCTCAGGCAAGTGGTCCAATACGTAACTGAGATGGCTGGGATTCGAACAAAGATAAGTCTCCACATTCTGCAGAACGGGCTCTTCGCCCAAGTAGTAGCGAATGAAGGCGGGGACGTAGCTAAAAATAGCCTTGTCATCCGCCACTCCGTTTCCTACAGCGTTCGCCAAGGCGATGTTGCCGGCGCGGTAGGCACCCATGAGTCCCGGCACGCCCAAGAGTGAATCCCGCCGGAAGGTGAGAGGATCCAGAAACTCGTCGTCGATGCGGCGGTACATTACGTCCACACGCTTGAGCCCGTGGATGGTTTTCATGTAAACCACCGAGCCATCCACCACCAGGTCGCGGCCCTCCACCAACTCGATGCCCATCTGCTGCGCCAGGAAGCTGTGCTCGAAATAGGCGCTGTTGTGGATGCCGGGCGAGAGCAGTACCATTTGGGGTTCGCTGCCCCCGCGCGGCGAAAGGCTGCGCAGAATCTCGCACAGTTCGGCGGGATAGTGGTTGACGGGCAAGACTTCGTAGGCGTGAAACGCATCCGGGAATGTCCGCGTCATCACCAGGCGGTTTTCCATCACGTAGGAGACACCGCTCGGTGTGCGTACGTTATCTTCCAACACCATGAACTCGCCGGACTTGGAGTCGCGCACCAGGTCGATGCCGGAAATGTGGGTATGGATGCCGCGCGGGACCTCAACACCAATCATCTCGCGCCGGAAGTGCTGGCAGGAATATACCAGCGCCCGCGGGATTTGGCGGTCTTTCAGAATTCGCTGCGGCCCGTAAACGTCCTGCAGGAAGAGGTTGAGCGCTACCACGCGCTGCGCGAGCCCCTTTTCAATGACGTTCCAGTCCGAACGGGGCAGAATGCGCGGGATCAGGTCGAATGGGAACAGTCGTTCGGTACCCCTTCCGTCGCTGTAGACCGTGAAGGTGATGCCTTGCAGAAGGAAAGCGACGTCAGCCAGTTGGCGGCGCTCCTCGAAGTGCGCGGGCGCCAATTTGGCCAGCCGTTGAAACATCTTCGCGTAGTGAGGACGCGGCGTTCCCGGCGCCGAGAACATCTCGTCATAGAATGGCCCTGGCTGGTAAGCTCCGAACAGAACGGGCTTCATGGCTTCTGATGGCGCCGCCGGCATGGCGGTACTATAGCAGGTCAGCGACGACTGAAAGCAAAAGAAGATTTATCGGAATCATCAGGGAGCTTGGAGTAGGATCCACTCCCTGCGAACGCTCTGGAGGTGATTAGGCCGGACAGCGAGGCGTCCGCATTCAGGCACTCTGCCTGCGGAGATTACCCTGTTTTCCCAGGTGCTTGTGACGGTCCCTGAACGGAAAGGATCGTGAACCAAACTCCGCTTCGGGTATGTCGGAAAAGTCGATCTCCTCTTCTGGCTTCCTGCCCAAGGCTTCCAGCATCTCAATTTGCTTCTTAGTAAGCTTGGTTTTCGTAGCGTTTTCTCTCGTGACGAGATGCTTTCCGCGCGGAGATGATATGGGCAGATTCACGATCACTCTCTTGATCATAGGTGTGCGCCACTATCAGAATCTGGCCTAGGACTAGGCCTAGAGTCACAAATCTCTGCTCACCCCGGACAATGCGCTCCGGTTCCATGAGGGCATAAGGATCCTGGAAGACCAGTTGCGCTGTCTCAAAGTCGATTCCGTGCTTCCGTTGGTTCTTCCGGTCTTTTTCCTCACGCCAATCCAGGAACATGATAGCAGGTTTCACCCTTGCCGGCCAACGCCCAGCGCATCAGCCACCCGGTTGATGTAATTGAACCACGACGCAATCAGGGTGATTTGGAGGATGGCTTTGTCATCAAAGCCATTTTGCCGCAGGCGTTCATGGTCGGCCCGGCTTATCCGAGTAGCGTCCTTGGTGAGCTTCACCACGTAATCCACCATGGCACGCTCCGCTTCGGTGATGGGCGCTTTCGTGTAATCCGCCTTCAGCGCCCTCACCATCTCTTCGTCCAGCGTGACTCGACGCAGAAACTCTGCGTGCGATTCGATTCAATAGAAACACCGGTTCGTGACCGAGACCATGGTAGCGATCATCTCGTGCTGGCGCCGGCTAAGCGGCAACTCAGGCGACATGAGCGCACCGAAAGTTGCGAAAGCGTGGTACAGGGCTTCCGGGATCAGCGTGTGCGACGCCACAATGCCTGCGTCGCGGTCCTCAAGTCCACGCACCACTTCCGCGTATTCTGAGGGATACAGCTCCCTCTGCCTCAGGGCCTCCTGCAGCTTCTCGTCAGCCTCGGCCAGCGGGATGGTACGAATCCAGGTCATTATTGATCCTCTCAGAGAATGAAGCGCGGCTTGACCACGCATTCCCACAGCGCTCGATGGCCTTTGCGGGTTCGCAGCCTTCGCAGCCTGAGCAAGCTTGGCTCGTGCGGTGGCGCGCCCGCCGCGACGGCTTGCCTGACGATGCGCCCAAGTCAATCCGGCAACTGATCAGCAAGAACCAGCGAAAACTGCAGGAACTGTTGCCGGGCTTGTGGAGCCAGTTCCCGCGTGCTGGCGGCGGAGCTCTGCGAGGGCGCCGCGGAAAGCACCTGCTCAATGCGCCGGGCGTCAAGCGCCCCGGCCGGGCCGTTTTGCGTAAACTGTTCGAGAGTTTTTCGCGCCTTGTCGATTTGACCGGTCTCATAGTAGAGCACGCCCAGCGCGGAATAACTTCCCGGCCATTGCGGCAGCAAATCGACCGACCGCCTCAGGTATTGTTCCGCGCTCTCGGCGTTCCCTTCGGCCGCCGACACAATCCCCATACCCCAGAGAAGCTGTCCCGAGTCTGGAATGCGCCCCAACCCTCGTTGAAGGGTGCCGCGCGCGTCCGCGACATTGCCGGAACGAAGGTACACCAGTGCCAGCGAGAGGTAAGCCTGGTCCCGGTCTGGGTTGGTGCTGATTTGCTTCTGGTACAGCTTAATAGCCTCGTCATTCTGTCCCAGGTGGGCCTTGACATCAGCCAGCAAAGCCAGACAAGCGGCGTCATTCTGACCCTGGGACGAAATGTGCTGCGCCGCGGTGAGGGCCTCAGGGTACTGACGCATGCGAAAATAGGCATCGGCCAGGTCGTACCAGGCGTCATCCGAGCCTGGGTTGGATTGAACGGCCTGTTGAAAATGCGCGATGGCCTCCGGGTACAAGCCATAGCGCGCGAAGAGCACTCCCACCCCCACGTTGGTCCGAAAGTCGCCTTGGCTCAGGCGGTCCATTTCAGCCAGCGCTTGCTTGGCTTCTTCCGTTTTGCCGAGTTTGAACGATGCTTCCGCCAACAGATAGAAGTTTTGGGGGTTTTCCGAATGAAGCTTCGTTTCCTGCTCCAACTGGTTCAGGTCAAGTTCAGCCTTCTGCTGAGGAGCAAGGTCAGCGCGCTGGCCGACGTAATCAAAAAGGTGCTGATAGGGGTAGGGCAGCGGCTTCGGGTTCTTGGAGAGGGTCTGAAACACTTTCAGGTCACGCTCCGCCGCATCCATTTGGTGAAGGCTTCGCTCGGCCTCTCCCAGCTTGTAGTACACCGGTCCCGGATTAGGGTCCAGTTCAGCGCACTTGCGGAGCAGGGGCACGGCTTCTTCAAACTTCTTCTGGTGTATCTTCAAGTCGGCTAATTCCAGGAGAGCGTCCGCGTAATCGGGCTGAACGTCGAGCGCTTGCTTGAGGTATTTCTCGCCCGCGTCGTAACGTCCCTGCTTCGTAGCGATGTAGCCCAGGTTGTAAAGGCAGGCGGCGTTGTGCGGGTCGGCCTTCAGCCCCCGCTCAAAGTAGTTCGCCGCCTCGTCAAACTGCCCCTCGTGGCGGTACCAGAGGCCCATAAAAGTGTAGGAGCTGGCGGAAGGGTCAACGTCAATCAGCGTCTGGAAGGTTGCTTTCGCCTCTTGGGCCTTTCCCACCATGAAGTAGCTCTCGCCGAGCGCCGCCAGCAGGTTGGCGCGCTTCGGCGAAATCTTGAGCCCCTCTTCCAGCAACGGAATAGCATCATTGTAGAAGGCCTGCTTCATGCTGAGGCGCGCCATCAGGAAGATCACGTCGGTATTCGCAGGCGCCAGCTTGCGCGCTTTCACCAGCAGATCAAGCGCATTCAGGTCCTTGTCCTGGTTCGAGTAGGCTTGCGCCATCAGATAGAGCGTGTCAGCCGAGTCCGGCTGCAACTTCAAAGCTCGATTCAACACTTCGAGGGCGTGGCCATTGTCCCCACTCTTCAGGTAAGCCTGGCCAAGGTTGTGAAGAATTTCGAAGGTTCCCGGCTCGAGCGCGTCCGCGGCCTCGAACTCGTGGATGGCGTCCGCGTACTCCTCCTGAGACGCCAGCAGTACCCCCAGCGTAAAGTGCGCGCGCACGTTGTCCTTGGCGAGTTCTGAGAGCGACTTCGCAAGTTCCAGGCCCTTCGACTTCTGGCCGGAGGCGAAGTAGGCCTGAGACAAATTGAACAGGACTTGGGCGTCCTGAGGCTTGACGCGGCTGAAGTAAGGGATCGCCAGCTTGGGCTCCTTCTTCACCAGGAGCAACGATCCCAGATTGTAGTTGGCCTCGCGGTCGTCCGGATGCTCGCGCAGCGTGGCTTGAAACTCCTTCTCAGCGAGATCGAGCTTGTGCTGCTCAAAATAGCTGTTTCCCAAATTCGTGTGGGTCACCGCCGAGTGCGGATCGATCTTAAGCGCGGCCTGGAACGCAGACACCGCGGCCGCAAAATCCTTCTTCTGTCCGTCAATGAGTCCGAGCAGATTCAGGCCGGTCACACTTCGGGGGGCCAGTTTCAATCCCGCTTGTGCCGCCGCCAAGGCCTGTTCGGTGTCGCCCTGATGCAGCAACGTCTCGGCTTCGGCGAAATACTGCTCAGCGGGGGCTGCCGGCGCGGCTTGTCCGCACGGAAGTGGCGGCGCACCACGCGCAGTCAGATGGGGGGCGGGAAACAGAACCAGAGCGAGCGGGAGCAGAAAAAGGGACAACAGAATGTGCGGTTCCGGTGGCCGAAATTGCCGAATTTGTGGATTCATCCGATGCGGTTCTGCTCAAGACACCTCAGAAGCCTTTCCATTGCTCATCCTAGCGCGGCCCTTCTTGCCGTTCAATATCTGGCTCGGCCGCTTCGGCCGCTAACCACCGTCGCTCTTTGTAGTGCGGTAGCGACCCTGGGAGTGCGGGCGTCCCGCCTGCCTTGCGTCTTAAGTCCGCGAAGGGAAAGACTAAAGAGCGGGCGAGACGCCCGCGCTCCCAGCTCGCTTCGCGCACTTTCACGCATCCCGCTCCCTCCACGCCCCCTGCCAGAAGCCCCAACCGGTTTCTCACTTTTCTCACTACCCGGCCCTTTGTTTTCATACACCTAACGGTTTCGCTCGGTAATTTTTCTTGTTTTGCCCCGTCGCTATTATAGAATTTCTTCGTCAACATGTCGGCTGACTCCGCTAGCGGTACGGCTAAGGTTTCTCCTTGGGTCGATCTCTCTTCGATTGACCCTCGCTGCCGGGGGGGCCTCCCACAAAATCATTTCCCCACGCCGCCTTCACGGCGCGGGTCAGCGCTTTGTCCCTGGCGATGGCGGCTGTTCTCATCTTCTCGGTCAGAGTCTCCGCGTCCTCTCCTTCGGACTCGCCGCTATAAATGAAGCTGGTCGCGCCGAGGTGGGAGCTGCGCCATTCGTTAAATTGTTTCACCAGGCGTTCGAACTGGCGATCGAGGAAGGTTTCATAGCGCGTGAATCTTTGCGCATCGGTCCCGGAAAGGGCGTTCTGAGCTCCCGCGTCCGCCTCGGCCAGGCTGACCGCGGTGGTCTCACGCAGTTCCAGAAGCTTCTCGAAGCAAGCGATCTCGGAGGCCAGCGAGTCGAGGAACGCTTGCCCGCTTGACGCGTGCGCCGCGGCTTCCTCCACCCCTTGGGTACCGGTTTCCTGGTGCTGCCGGTAATTTGCTAACAGGACGGCGCCCGCCAAGCCCGGGTCCGGCCCGTAGACAGCTTCGAGACGCCTCATGCCTTCCTCGCCGAATCCCTCTCGCCTCACCGCTTCCTGAGCCGCCCTCAGACACTGCAGGATGAGGTTGAACTTGGAGGATGAGTCCGGCAGGCCAACGAGGCCCGAGGCCGCCGCAGTGCGCGCCTCACCGATTGCGTCCGGCGAGCGGCCTTCCCCGGCCACTTTCTGCCCGTATTCGAGCTCAAATTTCAGCCGCTGCGCAGCCAGCAGACTGGATTCCGCCCGCACCAACCGTCGGCGGCGCCAGCGATTTTCCACCATCTGATCCAGCAAGAGGTACTCGAAATGATCGTACGGGCTAAAGCACTTCCGGAGGCTGTTCCGGATCTCGTCCAGGTCGCCCGAGAACTCTCCCAATTGTGGCAGGGCTAAGCCCGCGACGAGTGATCTGAGGCCGTGCTTGATGCCGTTCAGGCGAGCGTTCATTTTGCCTACATCCGTGACCGGCCCGGTGCACTTCAGGCTGTTGGCGCGGTTAGCTTCCACCAGGGCCTGGGTTGTCTGCTTCCGAATCAGGCCCACCGCCCGCTTCTGTTCTCTCGCGGTCGGCTCTCGCAGGGCGTCATCGACGATGGGCGATGCCTCGCCGCTTGTTGGAGCGGCCGCCGTGCGCGGTACGTCCTTCTGTGATTGAGCAGCGGGCTTGGACCCATTGGACCCATCCGGGAGTACGGCCCCCGCCAGGCTCGTAGAGGATTGTGCTGCCTTTTGCCGACCCTTCGCGGCTTTCTTGCTCCGAGACATGACGTCCTCCGCTTGCCGCGAGACAAAAGCCGCGCGGCGTAAACAATGTTTACATATATAGAATTACACTCTTATATACTATCGCCTGGAAGCCCGATTGTCAATTGAAACTAGTGAGGTCTTCGACCTCAAACCGACGAGCCCACGCGCAACCACCCCGCCCTCCGGGCTTCCCCTCCTTGCTAACTCTTGCTGAGGAGGGGACTAAAGGGGTGGTTGCGCACTCTGATTTCACGCTTCGGGCCCTAGCTGTTCTTGCGGGAAAGCCGCACTTATTGGTTCGAACGATACTGGCCGGTTGGCAGATGAAAGGGGCAGAAGCTGTCTAGCTCGTGGTCAACGATGCAGCCACCATTACCATCCAAGTCAAATCGAATATGGCCGTTGCAACGCTGCAGCGGCGCATTGTTGGACTGATCGAGCATGATAAGCGTGAGCTTCGATCGCTCCGGAAGACCGTCGAACTTCGAGAGGTCGGCAGGTCTTCTCCGCAGGCAGTATTCGGGGAAGTTGGTGCAATGCAGACTAGCCCCCATGTTGTGCAGCGATTCGATGACTTTCGGGTGGGGATGGCCGTAACCAACCCCGGCGGATATAGCTGCGTGCGTCTCCCCATCGCTCAAAATATGTTTCCACACCTCTTCGTGAAAGCCGTGGTTGGAGCCGTGGTGGCTGACTTTGACAGCCACTGCACGGAAGTCTTCTTTCCTTTTTGTTGCCTCTTTCCACATTCTGGGCCACGCTTTCGTTGGGGCATCCGACGAGAGCACAATTCTTGACGAACCATAGCGAAGGCTCAGCACCGAAGACAGCAAGTTCTCGTTGGCTCGATAGGCGTCGGGCGCGCCGGGCCGCGCGAGCTGCATTTGGTATTGGTTGATATCTTGGGAGAGGGGACTCAAGCAGTCGATCTCAACGCCGCCGTGGGGTGGGAGCTTGTAACCCCCAATCAATCGACGAGTTGCTCCGGTTTTCTCCATCTGTCGAAAGGTACGGAAAATGGCCTGAAGCTCACCGTAGCGAGCTTGACCGGTGGGAGTCGTCGCGTTCTTGGAGTGCTGGACCTGCAGGAACTTTCCCAAGTGCGCGGAGTCGATGTTGAACGTCCAGAACTCAGCAACCCGCCCAGCATACGATTCCAAGATTCGCTGAAGACCCAAATAATGATCGTGGTGGGGATGAGTCAGACACACGAAGGCGAGTTCAGTTACGCCATTCTCCCGCAGAATGGCCAATGCCGGAGGCTCCCGCTCGCCTGGTGGCACGTTGCTGTCAATCACTCCCCAAGTGCCGTCCGGGAAGCGGACAACGATCGAATCTCCTTGCCCGACGTTCAACACCCAAACAGACAGCAAGGTAACACCAGATAAGCACTTCTATTCGTCCAGGAATGTCAAGTCCGGTGGAGGAGCCGCCTTCCGTGCGGCAACTTCCTCTTCGACGGAATGAACAATTGAGTAGCCGAGGTCGCTGCGAATGGTTATTTCAAACAGCGCGCCGGGATAACCTGCACCCGCGTCGGAAAGATCGGCGGCGTCAAGAAGGAAATCGTTTGGACGTCCGGCGTAGAAGAGGGTTACATGTGCAAGTTCGCCTTCAACCTGGTCCACCACGCCCTTCACCGACTGGCGTTTGGCCACGGCCACAGGGGACGGAGCCTCCGCGGGTCCAATGGGCCTGATTCGGGGCGGCTCGCTTGTGCTCGCGTCGGTGGCTATGCCGGGAGCGTACGCACCAATCTGGCGGTACTCAGATGTTGTTGGCGCAATCTCAGTCTGCACCCGTAACGCTAGATCACCGGGCAGGGACGTGACATTAGATTGCGCGAGAGCGGCCATGCTTTAGCTCTTGGGCTTCAAAAAACCCAACACCCGTTCTGCTTGAGTTACAGCTTTATCATAGTATAGAGCTATGAGCTTTCGCAGGTCAAGCTTGGAATCCTTGTAAGACTGCGTATAGCAGTCGATGTCGAATAGCAGGGCATTATCGCACCCCACCTCGTCCGGAGCAGTGAACCAGTTGCGGTACTCGGCGCGTCCGAGTGGGCCAACGCTGAACCTCCACTTATCATCGCCCTCTCCGTGCACGGTGACTATCCCGATATCTGCCAACGGGTCTTTGAACTCGTTCAAATATTCGCTTCGAAGTTGGTCTGCCACCAGTCTGCGGGTCGCGTCGAACATTTCCTGTGGTTCAAGGAAATAGAACCGCACGCCGATCCTCGTATACTGTTGGACTTTCAGCAGTTGCAGTATTTCGCTGACCCGTCTGAATTCATCATCGAACTCGCGGTACGACCTAATCGGATGGCCCTCAAATACCCCATCGATGTCGTTTAAGCGAACATTTAGCACGTGGACCTTGTTCTTCGATTTGTCCTCGCCCATGGCCACGATACTCCGCGAAATGTCCTCGCCAAGTTGCGTCCAAACGCCAGACGAATCAAGCTTCCCAAGAATCTGACCCCACTCCGTGAAGATCGCGTAAGCTTTAGGATAATCAAGTTTAAAAATCAGTTTGTGCAACTCCAAATCAGCACCTCGGCATCATGACCGCATTCACCGCCGCGCGGAAAGCGTCACGCTGATGCCGAAGCAGCTTAACATCGGCCATTGCAAGCTTCAAGTGTTCTCCATCCGCCAGGTTGAAGCAGACCTCCCGCTTCGGGCGGGGCGGGCGCACCGGCTGCTCCACATCGCGCTCTGCGACGAATGCCTTAGCCGGTCCGGATAGCCGGTCCGGATACTTCACGATGCTCCTGACAGGTGCTAGCATATAGGGCATGTTGTTGTTCCGCTGGGCGGCGGCTTCTCTAGTGGTGAGTGCGTTGTGGTGCGCCCCGGCGAGCGGCGGAGGGGCCGATACGCCGCAACAGCGATTGCAGTCTGCTCTGGCTCATTACAATTCCGGCGCTTACGCCGCAGCCCAACAGGAGCTCGAGTCGCTCGAGCGCGACGTCCCTCACACTTTCGACGCTCAGGAACTGCTGGGCCTGGTCTATTCAGCGGAGGGCCAGGACGAGAAGGCCACCCCGCGTCTCGAAGAAGCTGTGCGCCTGAAGCCGGACTCAGGAGCTGCGCGCAACAACCTGGCCACGAATCTCGCCAAGGTGGGAAAGATGTCGCTGGCGGAGGCGGAATTCAAAAAGGTGGTTGAGCTTGAGCCGGCCAGCTACGACGCCAACCACAACCTGGGCGAGTTCTACATCGCCAAGGGCGACATTGCCGGCGCCATTCCTCACCTGGAACGCGCTCAGAAGGCCAATCCTGCCGCTTACGACAACGGCTACGACCTCGCTCTGGCCTACGAAAAAACGCGGCGTTTGCGCGAGGCCGAGGGCCAGATCCGGGAGTTGCTGAAGCTGAAAGACACGGCAGAACTGCATGACCTGCTGGCCGACGTTGAAGAAGAATCCGGGAATTACATCGTCGCCGAAAACGAGTATGAAAAGGCAGCGCACGCGGACCCGAGCGAATCGAACATCTTCGACTGGGGCGGTGAACTTCTGCTACACCAAACCTGGGGACCCGCCATCCAGGTTTTCTCGGCGGGGCTCCAGCGGTACCCGAAGTCTTCCCGGCTGGCGGTGGGACTCGGCATGGCCTATTATCTGCAAGGCCGTTACGACGATGCCGTGAAATCGTTGGTGCGCGCGACAGAACTGGCCCCGGCGGACCCGAACACGTACTATTTCTTGACCAAAGCCTATGACCAGTCGCCGAACCAGGCCGACGAGGTCATCCAGTGCTTTCGGCGTTTTGCCGAACTTCGTCCCAACGATGGGCAGGCTGTTTTGGATTACGCGGTGAGCCTGTGGAAGGGAAAGCGCTCCGAAACGAGCTCGGCTTACCTTGACCAGATCGAGTCACTGTTGAAGAAGTCTATCGCGCTCGATCCCTCCTCCAGCCAGGCGCACCTGCAGCTTGGGAACCTCTACTCCCAGCGTAAGGAATACAGCCAGGCGGTGCCCGAGTATCAGGAGGCCATCAAGCTCTCTCCTGACCTCGCTGACGCGCACTTCAGGCTGGGGCAGGCTTACGTTCATCTGGGCCAGAAGGACTTGGCGCAGAAGGAATTGCAACTCCATCAGCGGCTCTACGAGCGTCAGTTGGCAGAGACGGACAAGCAGCGGGCGGAGTTGAAGCAGTTTGTTCTCTCCGCTAAGGCGGCCCAGTCTGGACCGTCCGGGCCGTGAGTCGCATTCGCAACTGTCGGCGCTAACGCGGGAATCCATGTCCTTGAGGATGCGACGTCGAGCAACTGGTTGTCTTGTTCACAGATATTGCTGCATTCCCCCTCACCCCCCGGCCCCTCTCCCCCAAGGGGGCGAGGGGAGGAGTATATCCCGCGGGGCTTAGTTTAGATGGTTCAGGTGGTTGGATACGTCAGGTGGTTGGATACTTCAGTTGAATGAGCCCTTTCTCGACTGAGATCCTCCCCTCGCCCCCTTGGGGGAGAGGGGCCGGGGGGTGAGGGGGAATACAGCGGCACTTATGAGTCATACGACTAGATTCCGCTTTTTCGCGAATGAATGGGTCTTCAGCGGCTTGACCGGGGTTGGCCCGAGTTTCATAATCAGCCTCAGAGCGCTGGAGCGAAGGAGTCTTCGATGGATGAGCTCAGGGAATTGATGCTCGAGAATGCGAGGCTGCTGCGAGAGACTATCCTCGCCACGAGGGAGTTTCAGGTCGTGCAGAGGCATTACTTCGATGAGCAGCGGGAGCAGATGAAGACGGTGATGCGTCTGTTCGAACAGCAGGAAGGCTAGCTGTTGCGTAATTCGAGAGGTGAATGAAGCGAAACCATGCCGGGCTACATGTCATTGCGGAACAGGTTGAGCCCTCGCCAAGCCGTCGAGGCGGTCTCGCGCAACCGTCGCGATTTTCTGCGAGCCGTCACTGGCGCCGGAGCCGCTACCGCACTGTTCAGCCTCGCTCCCTTGCGCGCGCTCGCCACGCCTCGCGACCGCAAGGTGCTGGTGGTGACCTTCGGCGGCGGCGCTCGCGATGAAGAGACTTTCATGCCCGAGGGGCAGGAGAACATCCCTCATCTCCTCACCGAGCTCATTCCTCGCTCAACCTTCTTCACTCAGGTGGTGAACCGGGGCATTCTGGGCCACTACGTCGCCACCGCCAGCCTGGCGACGGGCGTCTATGAGACCTTCAACAACTTTGCGGCGGTCCCTCCCGACCATCCCACGGTGTTCGAGTACTTCCGCCGCGATCTGAAACGGCCCGCGACTGACACCTGGGTGGTGGCGCCCAGCAACGGTTTCAACCGCATCGGCGAAAGCGGCGAGCGATCCTACGGGCACGGCGCGGGTGTGGTGCTGCCCAAACGTCTGCTGACGGCGGCGCTCTCGTCAGGCCCAAGCGTGGAATACGAGCACCTGTTGCACGATAATTACGAGACGCCGCTCTACACGCCGGAAATCAGCGGCAACGAATTTGAGCTGCAGCACCTCGCTGACCTCCTCAAGCTGTCGGTAACCGATTTCACCACCCACGCGCGCAACCTGGCGAGCCCCGACGAGCTCTCAGTTTATGTGGCGAAGGAGCTGATGCATCAGCTCGCGCCCAGCCTGCTCTGGATCACGCTTCACGATATGGACGTGGCGCACGCAGGATGCTATTCGCTCTACGTCGAGGCTATCCAGCGGACTGACCGCCTCTGCGCCGAGATCTGGAAAGCCGTCGAGAGCAATCCCGAGTACGCGGGCAAGACCACCATGTTCATCCTGCCTGACTTCGGCCGCGACTCCGATCTTGATTCCGCCGGCAACGGGTTCCAGCACCATCGCACCGGGGATGCGCTCTCCCGAACCACCTGGATGATGGTGATGGGTCCTGGCGTTCGTGAGAACGTGGTAGTGGATCGCGCGGTTCAGCCTCTGGACTTGGTGCCCACCCTGGGCAGTCTGCTCGGATTTTCCGCCCGATTCTCCCAAGGCCACCCCCTGCCGGAGGTGGCATAGTTGCCATGGTTGCGAGCGAGCTCCAGGCTGGGCAGTTTAGCGGCTACCCTCCGCAGGCGCAGAAACTTGTAATTGACCACCTCACGTTGCTCCAGAAGCTGCCGGCGGTTTTTGTGGCGCTACTGTTGCGCGAAGTCATCGCTTATGACTGGAAGTTCCCGGCCGAGCGTGAGGATCTGGACCGGCAACTCAGTTACCTGGCGTCACTATCGCCCGAGCAACTGAAGGCGGTTCTGGCGGGCTTTGAGAGCGTGCGCCTGTCAGAAGAGCTCGAGCGCTTCGACTGGGTGAGCTCCCCTGAGCTGTATTCGCAGCGCCTCACCGCCCACCTTTGGGCAAGCCACCAGATCGACGCATTCCACGTCACAGCCGACGGCTATATCAACAAAGTCGATGCCGCTGCGCCGCCAGAGCCTCTGCCGGTGCCGCGACTGGGCCTGATGGTGGTAGGGCAGGGCGTGGCGGAAACCCAGTATCCGCTCTTTCGCAAGCTGCGAAAGCACGGTGCTTATTTCAGCCAGGTAAAGCCCGGAAACGGTTTTGAGAAGCTTCTCGGCGCCGTGGCCACGCGAGCCAGCGCCCACCCGGCGCCCTACGCGCACTGGTACATCGACGGTGGAGAGGAGGCAGCGGCGCCCACGCCGGGCGTGACCCGGACGTCCTACGAGACGCTTGCGCCGGTGCGAACAGCTTTGCTCAACAAGATGGAGAAGGCCATACAGTCCGGAATCGGGGGACCGGAGGCGCTACACTCGATGATGTCTCAGATGCGCCCGGAAGAGGTGGGGCTGAGCGCGGGAACGGAGCACTCGGTGCTGAATCACTTTCAGGTGAGCGTGCTCGCTGAAGGTTCGGGGACCCAGATTTTCAGCACCACCTTTGTTCAGTGGTCGGCGCGTGAAGCTCTTCGGCGGGCTCGTCCCCTGACTCTGCTGGCGCGCTTCGCGCCGCGTCAGCGCCAGCGCCCCATGAATGAGCTGCTGTCGGGAAAGCGGCAAAATCCGGAGCTTGACCCGGCGGGCTCGCTGATCGATGCCGATATGGGCGCGTACTACACCTGGCTGAATCAGCAAAGGCTTTCGGGTGCGGACCGTTCTGGATTCCTGGTTTGGTTTGAGGGCCATCGTGAGGCGCTAGCCATTGGACCCTCGCTGCCTCGCGGCACCGAATCGACCAGTCCCGTGGACCTGAGTGAATTGCTTGGGCAACTGGCGTAGCCGGCTGGGTTCGGAATCGGCAATCGACCAGCGCCTGTGAACTCGGGCGATTGCTTGGGCAAGCGTAACCGCCCGGGAGGTAGGCGGCACCTGTAGAATTTCAAATCTGAAATCTGAGAATCTCAAATCTTCGTGCCTTGGACATTATTGGAGCCCTCCCTGTGATACGCTGTCACGTCTTTGATCTGCACCATCGAACGTAAAGTGACGGACCCTTCAGGAGCCACTCATGTGGGATGTCGTAACCTTTGGCGAAGCGATGGTTCGCCTTTCGCCACCGCACTTCCAGCGCATTGAGCAGGCCACGTCGCTCGACGTGAACGTCGGCGGAGGTGAACTCAACGTCGCTGCCGGAGTCTGCCGGCTTGGCCTTACCAGCACCTGGATTTCCCGCTTACCGAAGAGTGCGCTGGGACGAGCGGTAGAAAATCGCGCCCGGCAGGCGGGCGTGGATACTTCACGAGTGGTATGGTCGGACGACGGACGCCAGGGGGTCTACTTTCTGGAATTCGGCGCCGCGCCGCGCGCCAGTGCAGTACTATACGATCGCGCCAATACCGCCATCAGCGCCATCAAGCCGGGTGAGGTGAACTGGAAAGAGATTTTCGGCAACGCGCGATGGTTCCACACCAGCGGCATTACGCCGGCTCTGAGCGACTCGGCAGCGGCTGTAACCTTGGAGGCGCTTAAGGCTGCCAAGGCGGCCGGTGTACCCGTGAGCTATGACCTGAACTACAGAGGCAAATTATGGAAGCCCGATAAGGCCCAGGCCGTTCAGGAACCGATGATGGAGTTTGTCGATGTTCTGATTACCACTGAAGAAGACACCAACGTAGTGTTCAAAATTCGCGCTGAAAAGCAGGAGCGCCGCGAAGACTTCACGCAAGTTTCTGCCGAGCCCTATCGGGAAATCGCTCAGCGGCTGCAGGAGAAATTCAAATTCCGGGCGGTGGCCATCACTTTGCGAGAGAATCCTCTGGTGTGGCGCAATACCTGGACCGCGATCGCCTATGCGGAGGGCAAGTTCTTTGACGACGTAAAGTATGAGCTGGAAATCGTCGACCGCCTTGGCGGCGGCGACTCGTTCAGCGCCGGTTTTATTTACGGCTACTTGGCGAAAGAGTCGTGGGCCGATGCGGTTCGCTATGGCACCGCGTTCAGCGCCCTCAAACATACGATCCCGGGGGATTTCAACTGGAGTTCGCTGGCAGAGGTCGAGAGCTTGCTGAAAGGAGCCAGCCTCAGGGTGGCGCGGTGAGAACTGAGACCGTCAAAAGTCGAAAGTTCAAGGTCGAAGGTGAACCGGGCTCGAACTTCTTACTTTCGACCTTCAACTTTCGACTTTCAACTGGTCAAGCACAGCGGAGAACTACATGTCATGGACAAGAGATAAGGCCTTAGCCCTCATTCGTGAGGTTGGCTTGGTGCCGATCATCCGCACCTCTTCGCCCGACGATGCCTGGCGCGCGGCTGAGGCCCTCATTGAAGGCGGCGTCGGCATCGCGGAGATCACCATGACGGTGCCCGGAGCCATCCACGTGATCGAGAAAGTTGCGGATAAGTTCGGTGAGCGGGTGCTGTTAGGCGCCGGCACTATTCTCGACGAGCAGAGCTGCCGCGCGGCCCTTCTCGCGGGCGCGGAGTTCATCGTCACGCCGGGGCTCAAGGCGCCGATCATCGAGATGGCGCGGCGGTACAGTAAAGCTTGTTTTCCAGGCGCGCTTACACCCACTGAAGTCCTCGCCGCCTGGGAAGCGGGCGCGGACATGGTGAAAATATTCCCCTGCGGGCCGGCGGGCGGGCCAAAGTACATCAAGGCGCTCAAGGGACCTTACCCGCACATTGACATGGTTCCCACCGGCGGCGTCAACCTGGAAAACGCAGCCGAGTTTATCGCGGCTGGCGCCTCAGCGGTGGCTGTGGGCGGGGAACTGGTGAATCTGGCGCATCTGCGAGCGGGCAAACTGGACGAGATTGTGGGCGCGGCGCGAAAGTACGTCGAGGCCGTCCGCACCGCTCGCAGCCGCACGGCTCATGGTTCGTAGATCGTGGATCGTCGTTCGTCGAAAGTTATCGAAGTGATTCGAGTGATTGAGAGGTCGGTTTCACGGACAACGAACTACGATCCACGATCTACGAACATTGCACGAACTAAAAACGGCTTCTAACAACGTCGATCGGACGAAATCGCGCTTCGAGATATTCAAGAGGCAAACCAGGAGGAATGCATGGAACCATTTCTTGGCGAGATCAGGCTGTTTCCCTATAACTTTGTTCCGGAGCGGTGGAGACTCTGCGATGGCTCACTGTTGCAGATCGCGATGTATACGGCGCTGTTCGCGCTGATCGGCACCAGCTTTGGCGGCGACGGAAAAACCACATTCGCCTTGCCGGACTTACGGAGTAAGGTGCCGCTCACCGGCCAGGGGAGCTACTGTATCGCCCTGCAGGGTGTTTTCCCACAGCGATCTTAAGAAGCCAGACCAGGAGGAATACATGGACCCATTCATTGGTGAGATCAGGCTGCTTCCCTATAACTTTGCTCCGGTGCAGTGGGCGCTCTGCGATGGCTCATTGTTGCAGATCATGCAGAACCAGGCGCTGTTCACCCTGATCGGCACCGGCTTTGGCGGCGACGGAACAACCACATTCGCCTTGCCGGACTTACGGAGTAAGGTGCCGCTCACCGGCCAGGGGAGCTACTATATCGCCCTGCAGGGTGTTTACCCGTCGCGAGGCTGACCGCCGGTTTAGAGGTTGGCTGGCGTGGATCTTTGCGTTTCCGATCTCGCGCACGACTGTGCCTGGCGATCTACTGCACCCAGAATCGGCTTAGACAAGGCGTCAAAATTGGCGGTTATATATTGCACAAACGCAGGTCCAATACATGAGTGCACGCCAAGTCGTCGCCCTAATGATCTTTGTGGCCGTCTCTGGAGCATGCGGCCTGTATTACGCCTACCTTTGTTTTGAGATGGTCGATCAAGTTAACTTAAAGCTACCTCGCGAAAAGCACTTCTCTGCGCTTGGCTGGCACTACTTCAAAGGGCGACGCTTGCTCACGGAATATAGACGCCTCTACCCTTCGGGTGCTCTCGACAATCGATTACGCTTGCTCGGCGTTGTCGGAGTCGCTCTAGCTGTAGTCGCGGCTTGGGTAATCGGCTTTGCGCTGCCAGGAATTTTATGGTTGGCTGTTGCGGGGGCATTTTTCTCGTGGTTGTCGTTCCGATAGTAAAGGTCACGCAGTTTTTGCGTGGCTTTGTGAAGTATATGGTCGTGCATTCCCTTGCGTTTCCGAACTAAATCGGCTTTACGGGTAAGATTATGAATAGTTCACGCCTTGGGTTGGCTGCAATCGCCCTGGTTGCAAGGCTCGCTGCCGGCGTCCTCGCTCCTGCCGTGGCCAGCGCGGACCCTGCGGCCGTCGCCTTCTCGCAATCCGCGAGCTCTGTCGACGCCTATGACTTCGTCGAGGTCACGGCAGCGGTGACGTCACCGGATGCCGCCGATCCTTTCACCGATGCCACGCTCACGGGATCGTTCGAGACCGCCGACGGCAGCAAGAAATGGGCCGTCGAAGGCTTCTGCGATGCCGAAGACGGCAGCGTCTACCGCATTCGCTTCATGCCCTCGACGGCAGGGGAATACAAATACTCGGTGGTGTTCCGGCAAGGCAGCTTTGAGAAGACCTCCACAGGCACCTTCCATGCCAACGACGGCCACCGGCGCGGGCCCATCCGCGTTGATCCGCAATATCCGTGGCATTTCATTTGGGAGGGCACCGGAGAGCACTACTTCTTCAACGGCACTACGGCGTACTGGCTGATCGGGTGGAAAGATGACCGCACCATCGACTACAGCATCGAGAGGCTGCACCGCCTCAAGATCAATCGCATGCGGGTGACCATCGCCGGCCGCACCAACCTCTATTACGGCGAGCCCGTGATGGTGGGCGAGAACTGGACCTTCTATCTCACTCCCTGGCCCGCGCAAAAGGCCGAGGACATCTACCATCCCGGCTTTGACTACCACCGCTTCCACGTGGCCTACTGGCAGAAGTTTGACCGCGCCCTGCGGTTCGCCCGCGACCGGGACATGATCTTCTCGCTCGTGCTCGATATGAATGACGGCCGGGTACATCCCGGCGCCGGCAGCGAGGACGAGCATCGCTTCATCCATTACGCCATCGACCGCTTTGGCGCCTTTTCAAACATCACCTGGGACCTCGGCGACGACCTCAATTTCTTTCGTGATGACCAGTGGACGCACGAAACTGGAACGCTCATCAAGCAGTGGGACCCCTATCGCCACCTGGCTACCAGCCACCCCGTCGATAATGTCCACCAGGACCGCGCCTCCGCCTGGTTTGACTTCACTTCGTTTCAGGAATGGTCGCGCACCCAGCACGCCTTCATGTTGAGCGAGCGCAAGCAGCAACAGGCGACGGGCCGCATCATTCCTCAGACCAATGAAGAATATGGTTACGAGGACCACTACCCGCTGTGGGCCAAAGGCCCCGGGTCAGAGTCTGCGGATACGCTGCGGCGCACGGCTTGGGACATCGTGATGGCAGGCGGATATCAGACGGCCGGCGAGACTGCTCGCCGAGGGACCAACATCTGGCCGGATACCGGCGGCGGTTGGATGAACGGCCGCGGCGACGATACCATGACCATGTTCCTGGGCTACGGTCACATGGTGGATTTCTTCACCAGCTTTGAGTGGTGGAAGACGGAGCCGCACGACGAGCTGGTGGATAACGGCGACTATTGCCTCGCCCAGCCCGGAGCCGTCTACGCCGTCTATCTCCCAGAGGGCGGCAAAGTGGCCGTGAAGCTTGAGCCGGGACGTTACCAGGCGTACTGGTTCAGCGCTTTCACGGGAGAGAAGATTCCTCTGCCGGACGCAGAAGGTCCGACCTGGACCTCGCCCGAGGCTCCCGGCCGCGAGGACTGGGCGCTGCTACTGCAGAAAAAGTAGTGACGCAGCCACACTTTGCTGTGCGCTATTAATAGGGTTCGTTCATTTTGAGGCCCGAAGGGCCGCACCAACAAAGCCCTGGGCAACGCCCAGGGAAAATTCCGGTAATGTGAAGCGTGCGAGGGTTGGGCGGGTTCCATTCGCAAAGCGGCCACGGAGGGTTCTCGGTAAGCCCCGGCGAGGTGGACGGCGTCGTAAGGTACATCGAGCAGAAAGAGGCGCACCGCCGGGCGACGAGTTTCGAGGAGGAGTATCGGCCGTTTTTGAAGGCCTACGAAGTCGAATATGACGAGCGCTACCTGTGGGACTGAACGGTGCGCTGGGACCGCCCTTTCAGGGCTCGGCGTTTGGCGCGCCATCTCATTTCCCTGGGCGTTGCCCAGGGCTTTGTTGGTGCGGCCCTTCGGGCCTCAAATGTACAGACTCCAGGGCACAGCCACGGGCCAGAACCCCGCGCAATTCTCGGCTTCCCCTTGTGTTACGATAATGCAGTGCGTCCGCAACCTCTCATCGCCGTCACCGATGTAGAAGCCAGCAGCCGTTGGTATCAGCGTCTGCTGGGCTTGCGAAGCAATCATGGCGGTAAGGAATATGAGCAGTTGGTTTCGGACGGCCAGATCATTCTTCAGTTACACAGGTTCGAGGTGGAGCACGACCACGGCCGGATCGGCGATCGCAGTGACAAGCCGTACGGAAACGGCCTATTGCTGTGGTTTGAGGTAGACGATTTTGATGCGGTCCTGCAGCGCTCCACGGAAATGAACGTCGAGATCATCATGCCCAAGCACCGAAACCCACCCGATCCTGACGGCGGTCCCAATCACTGGGAATGCTGGATGAAAGACCCGGACGGCTACGTCGTGGTGGTGGCCAGTCCGTATGGGACGGCCGACGGAACCTGGCGACCCTAGGGCCGACCTTTCGGTCGGCCTTGGCCGGGGCAAGCCCCGGCCCTACGTGCTTGGCGGAGGCCTTGCCTAGACTATGAAACGCGCTTCCATCGTACTACTCGCGTGCACTCTCCTCGGCCTGGCGCCCAGTTTCCAAAAGGCGTCGCCGCCGCAGGCACAACCGGCCCACAAGGTTGATTTCGATCGCGAAATCCGGCCCATTCTCGCAGACAATTGCTTTGCCTGCCACGGACCTGACGAAAAGCAGCGGATGGCCAACCTGCGGCTGGATGAAACCGAAGGCCTGTTCGTAGACCGCGGAGGTTACAAGATCATCGTTCCCGGCAACTCCGCGCAGAGCAAGCTCTACCAGAAGATCAGCGCCAGCGATGCTGCGGTTCGCATGCCTCCGCCTTACGCCACCCGAAGGCCGACGCCTCAACAGATCGAAACCATCAAGGAATGGATCGACCAGGGTGCGAAGTGGGAGACGCATTGGGCTTGGATCGCTCCCAAGCGCCCCGCGATTCCAGAAGCGCAGGATAAGTCGTGGGTGCGAAACCCGATCGACAATTTTGTTCTGGCGCGCCTGGAGCACGAAGGCCTGAAGCCGTCGCCCGAAACTGACAAAGCCTCACTCTTGCGGCGGGTGACGTTCGATCTCACCGGGCTCCCGCCCACCCCGGCCGAGCTCGATTCCTTCCTGGCTGACAAATCGCCGGATGCCTACGAAAAGCGCGTGGACCAGTTGCTGGCTTCGCCTCACTACGGCGAGCGCATGGCCGTGCCTTGGCTTGACCTGGCTCGCTACGCGGACAGCACCGGCTACCATATCGATAACTTACGCTACATGTCGCACTATCGCGACTGGGTGATTGACGCCTTCAACCAGAACATGCCCTTTGACCAATTCACCATCAAGCAGCTCGCGGGCGACCTGCTGCCCAACGCGACGGTAGATGACAAGATTGCCAGCGGCTTCAACCGGAATCATGAGATCAACTTCGAAGGCGGCGCCATTCCGGCCGAATACCACGTGGAGTACGTCGTGGATCGCGCGAGCACTACGTCCACCGCCTGGCTCGGCCTCACCATGGGCTGCGCCCGCTGCCACGACCACAAGTTTGATCCCATCAAGCAGAAGGATTTTTATCGATTTACCGCCTTTTTCAATACCGTTCCCGAGCGCGGCCTCGACGGGATTTACGGCAACCCTGACCCAGTGATCGAGCTGCCCTCGCCCGAGCAGCAGCGTCAAATGGATGACCTCAAGGCCAAGATCACCAGCACGCTCAACCAGATTCCTGAGAAGGACATGGTGACGCTCGAAAACCAGTGGCGCACGGGACGTCTCGAGAGCATGCCGGAGCCACCCAGCGCGGGTCTAGAGGCCGCTTACGAGTTCGACGGGAATCTCAAGGAATCCTCCGGGCACAGCAGCGATGCCAAGACCGCGCGCGGCGATGTCACCTACGACGACGGCGCCGTGCGGCAGGGCGCGGATTTCGGCGGACAAGTCGAGGTGGATTTCCCCGGCGCCGGAGATTTCGACGGTACTCGGCCCTTTGCCTTGGCGCTCTGGGTGAACCCTTCCGGCTCGCAGCCTCTCAACCTGCTCGAAAAGCGTGACGCCGCAGAACACTGGCGCGGCTACGAGATCTCGCTCGAAGATGCCAAGTTCAGCGCCGTCTTCAAGCGCGATTTCCGCGTAGTGGTGCGCCTTGCTCACGCGTGGCCGGATGAGGCCATCGAGATTCAGACGAAGGATCGCGTGCTGGGAGCGCAGGCCTTCGAGAGCTTGAATCTCACCTCGCTGCGCCATTTGGTGGTGAATTACGACGGCTCGGGCAAAGCGGCGGGAGTAAGGCTGTATCTGGATGGGAAGCCCATTGAGACAGTCGCCGTGAAAGACCACCTCAGCGGTAGCTTCCGCACTCAGGCGGTACTCTCCATCGGCAGCAAGACGCTCGGGCGGCCCTACACCGGCCAGGTGGATGACTTCCGAATCTACAATCGAATGCTGGCGGCTGGTGACGTTCACAATCTGGCGGTCGAGTTCCCGGCACGCACGCTGTTGGCTGACCTTGAGGGCAAGCCCGCCACGGAAATCGCAAGTCTGCAGCCGGAAAAGCCGCCTGCCGAAGCTGACATCGGCGAGTTGGAAAAGGCTGAGCCGCCGGACGTGAAGGCCGCAAATTTGCTCAAGGATCATCAGCGGCGCTTGAGCGAATACTACCTCACGGTTGCGGCGCCGGAAAACGATCGCCGCCTTTACAAACAGCTCAAGGACCTGCGTGCCGCCAAGGATAAGCTCCAGGACGAAATCCCCACCACCATGGTGATGGCGGAAATGAAGCATCCGCGCGACACCTTCGTGCTGGGCCGCGGGCAGTATGACAATCCCGGCGAGAAGGTCACACCGGGAGTGCCTTCTTTCCTGCCGCCGCTGCCGCCCGGCCCCGCCAATCGCCTGACACTGGCCAAGTGGATTCTTGACCCCCGCAACCCGCTCACGGCTCGCGTGGCAGTGAATCATTTCTGGCAGGAGGACTTCGGTGTCGGGCTGGTGAAGACCTCTGAGGATTTCGGCTCCCAGGGCGAGGCGCCCAGCAATCAGCCGTTGCTCGATTGGCTGGCCACCGAGTTCATAAGTAAGGGCTGGGACATGAAAGCCATGCAGCGCCTGATTGTGACCTCGGCGACGTATCGCCAGTCGTCGCGCGTGACGCCCGAGCTTGAAGAACGCGATCCCGAAAATCGCCTGCTGGCGCGTGGCCCGCGCTTCCGGCTTTCGGCGGAGGAGATTCGCGATAACGCATTGGCGGCAAGCGGCCTCCTAAACCTGAAGATCGGCGGACCCAGCGTTTATCCTTACCAGCCCAAGGGAATTTGGGAGGAGCTGGCCTTTGGCCAGGGCTTTACCGGCCAGTCCTATACGGAGGGCAAAGGCGCGGATCTCTATCGCCGCAGCATGTATACCATCTGGAAGCGCACGGCTCCGCCTCCCGCGCTCACCACCTTTGACGCGCCCGATCGCGAAAAATGCACCGCGCGTCGGCAGCTCACCAACACGCCCCTGCAGGCGCTGGTGCTGATGAATGACCCGACATACGTCGAGGCCGGCCGGTTCCTGGCGCAGCGGGCGATTCTGCAGGCAGGCCACGAGCCCGCTCAACGCATCGACTACATGTTTCGCCTGGCCACATCTCGCTACCCGAAGCCGCGGGAGCGCGATGTTCTCTCTCAACTTGCGGCCCAAGAGATCGCGGAATACCGGCAGGACCGCGCTGCGGCTCTGAAGCTGTTGAGCGTGGGGGCAACGCGATCGGATCCGAAGATTAGCGGCAGCGAACTCGCCGCCTGGACGACAGTGGGCAACGCCATCCTGAGCTTGGACGAGACCATCAGCGACCGCTGATACCACCTTGGGCCGCGCAGGGGAAGGGCGAGGCTTTCAGAGTTTGTGTGAAAACTAGTGCTGTAGCGGCGGTCTCCGACCGCCGCCTTTTAGAATCAGTAATTTCGGCGATCAGAGATCGCCGCTACAGCACACAGGGTCGAAAATGCGGCCGTCGTCGCCTCGTAGGGCCCGGGCGCGGGCCAAGGGCCCCAAGGGACAGACTCTTTCAGCCCCGCCGTACGAAATGCACGGTTTCTTGGGGGCCCAGACGTCTAATCGGAGCGGGATCTGAACGGAGCAAGTTTTTGAAGTCGGAGCCGGCAGCCACCCCTCAGTCCCCTGGGGTGCGCGAACTAGCACCCCCCGGGGGTACCACCTATGCGCGCCGACGAACCCAAACCTGTATCATGTTGTGGCAGCCTATGTTAGAGGCGATTCGGGTGGCCTATTTGCTAAACGAGTCCAAAAAACGAACCCAAGACACTAACCCTCAGATTCAAAGGTGGATAAGGGTCAAAAAGGGGACAATTTGGCGTTCGAAAACGAACCTAAACGAACCTGAGTTTCGGGGGAAAAAACGCCCAAAATCACGAAACGAACCCAACGAACTCAAGAAACGAACCCGAGTTATGACCCTCAGGGGGGTGGAAAATGGGGCCCTTCTCCAGGGGGTGGCCGGGGGGGTGGTACATACAACAAAACGAACCCAAAACTGTAACACAATGATTGTATGCGTGTTACAACGAAAAAACGTGAGATATTCACAGGCGAGTTTAAAAAAACGAACCCAAAACGCTAACACGCAGATTCAAATACGGATAGGAGTCAAAAAGGGGTAAAATTGGCGTTCGAAAACGAACCTAAAGAAAGCGCCGGGATAAACCGACCTGGAGTTGAGGATGAAAGAGCCTCACAGGAAAGGAGTAGCGATCCACCCTGACCCCGAGTCATGCGCCAGCAGCCGTAAGGATGCGGGCGAGG
>DATJYK010000110.1:0-3172 GCA_035578005.1 Terriglobia bacterium | reverse complement strand
AGAAGCATGTCATCGCGCCGGATGGTGACCTGCGTAACGCTTGCCAACCAGTCCCGGCGTTCGTGATGCTCAATCGCTTCCTCGTAGGCGTCCGCCAATGCCTCGCCCGCGGGAGTCAGCCGGTAGGTGCCCGGCAGCGCTGGAACTTCCTCGAGAAAGCGCATGCCTCGCACTAGACTCGGGCGATATTGCGGGGCGGTAAGGAAGTGCGCGCCGCCGTCCCGCACTTCGTAGTCGGGGTCAACGGCGAGACGCTTTGCCGTTTGCGTTCCTGGAATTGACTCGAAATTCAGCGTCACCCGACTGTTGTCCTGCGGTGGGGGGCGACAATTATGTTGGCCGGTCGTTGACGTTTGTTTTGGCCGGTGGTGAGGAGTCGGAGGCGGCGTAGCCGCCGGAGACGACGAACCACCGGCGGCGCCGCGTCGGCGGGGCAATAGGATGGCTGATCGATTCTTAAAGAGGAAGCGGTCAGCACATGTCTGGAACCCGCATCACCGACCAACAGGTTCGCCTCTACATGAACAAGCGCAAACACCATCCGCAGGAACTCGCGGCCGCGAAGGCAGGAATAAGCGTACGCAGCGCACGCCGCATCGAGCGTGACGCGACGTTGCCATCCCAGAAGCCGCGGCGCTCCTGGCGCACCCGTCCCGATCCGTTTGCCGATGTCTGGGACAGCGAGGTCGTGCCGTTGCTGCGCAATGCCCCCCATCTGATGGGCATCACGATCCTGCGCAAGCTGCAGGATGATCACCCGGGTCGCTATCCCGACAGCATGCGTCGCACGCTGGAACGACGCATTTCTCAATGGCGGGCGCTCGAAGGTCCCAGCCAGGAGATCTTCTTCCCCCAGGAGCATCAGCCCGGCGTGCGCGGGCTGTCCGACTTCACCGATATGAGCAAGCTGTGCGTGACGATCGGCGGCGCACCGTTCGAGCACCGGCTGTATCACTTCGTACTGGCATTCTCGCGCTGGGAGTACGCCTGCGTGGTCGAGGGCGGCGAGAGCTTCGAAGCCCTCGCCAACGGCTTGCAGAATGCTCTGTGGCAGGCGGGAGGTTGCCCGCGCGAGCATCGCACCGACAGCCTCTCTGCCGCCTTCAAGAACCTGAGTGAGAAGGAGGACTTCACGACCCGTTACAAGGCGCTGCTCGATCACTACGAGATGCAGGGCACGCGCAACAATCGCGGCCTGGGTCACGAGAACGGAAGCGTCGAATCCTCGCACCGGTATCTCAAGGACGCAGTCGATCAAGCCCTGATGCTGCGTGGCCACCGCGACTTCGTTGACCGTGCCGCCTACGACGAATTCATCCGCGAACAGGTGCTGCGCCGAAACCGGCGCTGCGCCGCCGCGTTCCGTATCGAGCGCCAGCAGCTTCAGGATCTGCCGGAGTACCGTACCACTGACTTCGCCGAGGAGGAGGCTCCTGTGACCCGCTGCAGCACGTTCACGGTGCGGGGCATCCTCTACAGTGCGCCGTCGCGCCTGATTGGTCACCGGCTGAAGGTGCGCGTCTACGGCGACCGGCTCGACTGTTACCTGTCCGGCGTACTGGTGCACAGCACCGCTCGGGGCTCACGTGCGCACGACAACCGCCACGCGCTTGATTACCGCCACTTCATTGACTCCCTGAAGCGCAAACCCCAGGCATTCAAGGGGCTCGCGTTTCGTGACGCCCTGTTCCCGCGCGAGGCGTACCGCAGAACCTGGGAACAACTCGATGCGCGCCTGTCTCAGCGCGACGCATGCAAGACGATGGTCGGCCTGCTAGAGCTTGCAGGCCTGCACGGCGTGGAGGCCGTACTGGCCGCGCAGCTTGATGTGTTGCTGGAAACCGGCGAGCTTCCCGATCTCAAGGCGCTGCGTGAACAGTACGCACCCCGTGAGGCCCAGTGCCCCGATGTCGAAGTTCAGATGCCGCCCGTTGCCGTCTATGACGAACTGCTCGAGAAGGTGGCAGCATGAACGTGCCCGCGCATGATGGTGGCCGCCTGGCCCTGATGCTCAACGAGCTGCGTTTGCCAACGATCGGCAGGTTGTGGCCCGAGTTCGCCGAGCGTTCGGACAAGGAAGCCTGGCCGGCCGCACGCCTGCTCGGCGCACTGCTAGAGCACGAGCTGGCCGAACGCGCCAAACGACGCATCGAGCGGCACCGTACCGAGTCGCATCTGGACCCGACCAAGACGCTCGCCGCCTTCGACTTCGGCGCCGTGCCGATGGTCTCAAAAGCGCATGTCACGGCGCTGGCCACCGGAGAGTCATGGCTGGAGAAAGGCGCCACGGTTCTCCTGTTCGGCCCGCCTGGGGTCGGAAAAAGCCACCTGGGATCGGCTATTGGTCATGCATTGATCGACGTCGGCTACCGCGTGCTGTTCACGCGTACCAGCGAGCTCGTCCAGAAGCTGCAGGCCGCGCGCCAGAGCCTGCAGTTGCCTTCCGCGCTGGCCAAGCTCGATCGCTTCGATTTGATCATCCTCGACGACCTGTCGTATGCCCGCAAGGACCAGGCCGAGACCAGCGTTCTGTTCGAGCTGATTGCCGAGAGGTATGAGCGAAAAAGTCTTCTGATAACTGCAAACCAACCGTTCTCGGGCTGGAATGACGTGTTCCCCGACCCCGGCATGACGGTCGCCGCCATCGACCGGCTTGTGCATCACTCGACGATCTTCGAACTCAACGTCGAAAGCTACCGCCGCCGCAAGGCCGGCGACAAACAGAATGCACGGCGGCGTCAATTACACGACGACAACCCTGCCAATCCGTTCAGCGGCCAGTTGCCTGACGACGGCAACGTTGCGCAGTAACGATGAGCGTCAACCTCAACGATCACGCAACGACAACTACGAAGGAGCAACGTCAAATATGACCTGATACAACGACAACTACCCCGTTGACCGGCCAAAATAGTTGTCGTTGACCGGCCGTGCTGCTTGACGCTCTCTAGCTTACCCTTCTTCGGATGGCCCGTGTCGTCAATGAGAAGCGCCTCAGGCGAACCGGCGCGCCGGCTAACGCGCTCAAGTGCGTAACCGCGCACCGAATCCAGTACCGCCTGATCCGACCATGGTGCATCGGCCACGAAGTGATGCAGACGCTGGTGTTCCGAACACACCCGGTCCGGCGACAGATGCGCCGCCATGGGCTCGACGCTCTTGCGCTTGACCG
>DATJYK010000109.1:0-1590 GCA_035578005.1 Terriglobia bacterium | reverse complement strand
GAATTACACGCGGCGGGGCTGCTGGTAGCGGTAGTAAACCCGCGCCAGGTGCGAGAGTTCGCGCGTTCGCTGGGAACCTTGGGGAAGACCGACCGGCTCGACGCGGTGGTGTTGGCGCAGTTCGCACAGTCCAACCACAGCAACCGACGCTTGGTGGCACTGCGACTACGGGAGGAAGCGGAGGTGGAGCTTAGGGCGCTGGTGGTGCGGCGCCGACAGCTGATTGGAATGCTGGTGGCCGAGACCAACCGGCGCCAGCGCGCAGCGAAAGTGGTGCGCAAGAACATCGTGCAAACCATCAAAGGGCTCAAGCGTGCGGTGGTGCAAGTAGAAGGGGAACTCAAGGAGTTGCTCACCAACTCTCCGGCCCAGCAGGCCAAGGCCACCAGGCTGGAAGCGGTACCGGGAGTGGGACCGCAGCTGAGCTTTACCCTTATTGCCGAGCTACCGGAGCTCGGGCAGCTCGGACGGCGGCAGATTGCCGCGCTGGTGGGAGTCGCGCCGTATCCTCATGAAAGCGGCAAGTTCAAAGGCCGCCGCATGATCTGGGGCGGCCGGGGCCGGGTTCGAACCATGCTCTACATGGCAACCCTCAGCGCGGTGCGCCACAACCCGGTGCTGCGGACTTTCTATCGAGCGCTGCTGGAGCGCGGCAAGAGCAAGAAGCTCGCGCTGGTCGCCTGCATGCGCAAACTCCTCATCCTCCTCAACGCCATCGTTCGCGACTCTTCATCCTGGGATCCCCTTCACCACCTTGACTTCCAACACAGTCGCTGAACGAAGTGAAGGATCTCAACCGCGACGTCGAGAGTCCGCTGCCGGTCCGAATCATCCGTGAATCTTCGCGAGGCCGCCGAGACTCTTCGTTGCTCCAGGAATGACGGAACCGTGCGTCGTGTTATGAATTAGTTACTGCGGAAACGTGGCCTCGTTCGCGATGCCGCATCTGTTCTTGCCGCGGATGATCTTGAAATAACCGCCTTCGCCCCAGTGAACTCCCCACGAATTTTTCACGAGCCAGTATGGCTTGCCGCCCTCCTCACCGAAGCCGACGATCAGCGCCGCGAAAGACGTCCCGTTCGCCCCGATGGTACAAGTCCCATCGAAAATCCCTCTCCGGTAAGTTTGGAGCCAACTACCGTTGAAAACTACCGAAACCGGTTGTCGCTCCACGTATGCAGCAAGCGACTGCTCGTCGCCGGGAGGTACGCGCAGGATTTTGGACGGTTCCTTGAGCACGGACTTGCAGGTGGTTCGGCACGTCTCGGTGCGAGCCTTGTATGGGTAGTCACTGTTGGCGCAGAGACCATTGTTCATCGCATACAGTAAGCCGACCACCGGCAAGCCACCGTTGCATCCGCTCGCCGCCTTGGCGCAATCAACCAATTGCTGTTCTGACAACTGCGGCAGGGTTCCGAACGCGATCGCCTTCCACGACTCCAGGGCGCCGGCCGCGCTGAATGCCCATTCGGAACCGCATTGTCCCTGCTGCTTTACAGGAGTGACCGCCCCCTCCTCGCGCCAATCAACATGGCCATTGGGGTGGCGCGGCTTGAGCGCGGGTGCGATCGGCACATCGTCATAGGCGCT
>DATJYK010000108.1:0-25162 GCA_035578005.1 Terriglobia bacterium | reverse complement strand
TCGTCTTCGAGGCGCTTCCCTCGACAGGCGAATCGCAAAGATCATTGAGCCACATGGTGAACACTTGGTTGCGATACTCTTCGACGTTGATGAGGGTGAACTCGTCGAGAGACGGGCCAATGACCCGTACATACTCAGTATTTATGTTCTCTATTATACCGGCGAAGATCCAGGAGCAGCTGAGAAGTCGGCCACAAGAGCGGCGACTGCCATCTTTGAAGAGTTTCGTAAGCGTTGCTTCGACCCGAAGGGCGCCTGGGAAGGCATCGAGTTGGTGAGTTGCGAGGCAGTTTCCGACATGGCCATGCCGTATGCCAGAGCGATGCAGCTTGCGAGGCTAAACCTGGAGTACCTCAGCCACCGTGCAAATGAATAGCTGGAAGCAGTTCATTGGACAGTACAAGGAAGGTCTGACGGCCCAACAAGCGATATTGGTCGTCCTGGCTCGCTCTCGAGCGTCTGGCGGCAGGCCATCATAGAAAGCCCAGAACTTCGACTCTTCAGGTTGCGGAGATTGCACTTCCTGTCCTCCTTTTGAGCTGGCCAAGAGCAACAGCGAGCCCAGCGCAATTGTGCTCCAGCGTATTCCCTGCATCTGTGGATTATACAAGTCTTCATGGATTGTACAAGTTTCGCTTCGACCGCCTCACTACCCCTGCCTTCCAATTTGTTCGCCAAATCGCGCTAGAGCACACCTTGACAGGACGGGTTTATGACTATACAGTTAAGTCACCTGGGGTACTCCCCGTGCGTGTGCGACTACTGATTCGGGCCGGGAGGGGGCTGCGTATGCCTTTGCGCAAACTGCCTTGTCTTACACCCGCCTCCCTTGCTGCCCGCCGGGCCAACGCCTTGAAATCGACGGGTCCTCGTACTGAGTGCGGTAAGGCTCGCGTGGCCCTCAATGCTCTGAAGCACGGCCGGAGGGCGGTGGCGCTGAGGGAACGGTTGGCCCGGGCAGGCTACCGGGATGGCGAGGCGCTTTACTGCCGCATCCGAGAGCGGCTTTCGAAGACCTTTGCCAGGCCGGGTGGCCCATCTGGCGACCAATCCGGCCGCCACGCGGACCGCTTGGCGAACTGGATTTGGGTGTCTCAGCGGGAGTGGCGCCGCCGGGAGTCGATACGAACAAAGCTGGAATGTGCTTTAGAATCAGGCACTGGGACAGCGAGACTCACGAAGCGCACAAGGATTGTGACAAACTGTTACCCTTATACTAACAGTGCCTTGCCCTGGCCATGTACCAGGATCAACGTCCACGACCATTACCGGCGCATCGGCCTTGTGTTTTACGCCCAATGGAGGCGGCTCGAGACCGATCAGCGATGCAAGGCGGTGCTTCTGGGGCTCGAGCCGTTCAGACTTGGCAACGGCGAGCTGGAGGATGCGCTGCGCTGCCGGGTCTATCGGCTGGCGCGTCCGCGGTTGTGGGAACGGCTGAGGTTCTGCCTGGATAAACAGGGCCGCTGCCATCCGGAATGGGAGGAAGAATTTCGGAAGGTGCGGGCGAGGTGGCGCGGCACTGACATGGAGATCTTTCTGGAGCCGCATCCCATTCTTGAGTCGCTGCGCCAGAAAGAGCAGGCGGGAGTCAGCAACGTTAGCAGCGCCACCGTTCCTGACTGAACCTTTCGAAGCGCAGTCATTCCCGCGAAGGCGGGAATCCACTTCCTTCATAGCCCCTTTTTCTAGGGACGTCTGCAATGGATTCCCGCCTTCGCGGGAATGACTGCGCTTCGAAGAGCGGCGGTCGGGAGCAAATCACATCACCACGAATCAGTATTTCCGAGGCTCAACCGGTTGACATAGTGGTATAATGCTTTTTCTCGTGCCCGCCTGGGCACGCCGTGGCGCCAAGCCCGCGCGGAGAATGTCTTCGCGTCAGGGTTCACGGTGAAGAGGAAGTACGAGAGGGGATGAGTTCCCTAGCGCCGGTCAAACGGCGCCGGGAGCTTGATGAACAGAGGCCTGACTTTAGGGCCATACTCTCGTTCGGTCTCGGCGTTCGCGGCGATGTTGGACCCATCTCAATCATCAGCTTCGGATCCTTTCGCACTACGCGTCCGCCCTCGGGCGAGGTTGTACAACCCTGTCGGCCAAGCGCCAATCTACACCTACGACGTGCGCCGGGGGTGACCTATAGTGCTCGATAACAGAATGCCGTCGGCAAGCCGCCGCACTCCAGAGCGCGTGCGGCGCAGCCCCCGGGACGCCCGGATGCGTGCGGGAGTGCTGCGAGCGCCGCTCTTGCTGGCCGTCCTCGTCACGCTCGGGTGGCAGCCGTCTGCGGCCCATGCCGCCAGCAAGCGTGAGCGCGCCGCCCAAGCCTATGACCACGCCGTTCACATGCGCGCCGCCTTCGACGCGCAAACCGGGCAGTCTCGCACGGCCCATACCGCCAAGGATTATCTCAAGCTGGTGCATGCGTTCGATCTGGTTTACCGTACGGACCCGGCCTACCCCGGCACACCCGCGGCCATCGCGGCCGAGGCGACCCTTTATCGCGAGATGGGCGGCGTCTTTTCCAGCCGCAGTTATTACGAGAGCGCGGCCGCCACTTACCAGTTCCTGGCGGACCAGTATCCAGGGGCATCGGTAGCGCGCAACGCCCTATTCAACGCGGGCGAGATCTACCGCGTTGACCTCGAGGACCCCGGCCAGGCGGCCAAGGCTTACACGCGGTACGTGAGTACTTATCCCTACGCGCCCAAGGTTCAGGAGGCGAAACTGCGTCTGAAGGAGCTGAACGGCCGCCCGGCGGAGCGCGCCGGTGAGCGTGAGCACGCGGCGGAGGCCGCAGACCTGCAGCCTGCGGGCCGTTCCGAAACGCCGGGGCAGCTTATTCCCGTGAATGACGTCCATTACTGGGAGGGCTCAGACTATACCCGCGTGGTGATCACGCTGGGAGACGAAGCCAAGGTTGAAACGCAACGGCTGAGCCATCCGGACCGCCTCGTCTTTGATCTACCGGGCACCCGCGTGGGCCGGCCCCTCGCGGGCAAGGATTTCAACGTCGGGAACGGCTATCTGCAGCACGTTCGAGTGGCGCAGTTCAAGCCCGACACCGCGCGCGTGGTGCTGGATGTCTCCGGCCTGGGAGAATACTCCACTTTCACGCTGCCCAACCCGTATCGGCTGATCATTGACGTTCATGGGCCCGCGCAACCCGCCCTGGCCGGGTCGCCGGCGCGTTCCGTTTCCACCGCCGACGCGCGGATTGAACGCTCACCGTCTTCGACGCGGACGTCGCAACGGGCTCCGGGCGTCATTGCAGAGGCTGCTCCTTCCGCCTCCACAACAGCCTCACAGACCTTGGGGGCGCCGAGTCCCTCGCGCATCAAACCCATCCGGGACCCGGATAGTACCGTGAAGGAATATGACCTTCCTGACGCAGCCGCCGGGCGGCGGAGTGCAGGGCCTGCGCCGGTAGTTGGCACCGCCGGAAAGGGCGACGAGCGGGCTTCGGGCATCGCAGCGGGCCATAGCGCCTCGTCAGCCGTCGTGCGCACGGAACCTACCGCACCGGCCTCGTCCGGCTCCACCACGCTCACGCGCGCCTTGGGTCTTAAGATCGCGCGCATCGTGATTGATCCCGGCCACGGCGGCCACGACACCGGAACTATTGGACCGGAAGGCCTCGAGGAAAAGAACGTGGTGCTGGACGTGGCCCTGCGCCTGCGGAAGCTCATCGAGCAGCGCATGGGCAGCGAAGTGATTATGACCCGCACGGACGACACCTTCATTCCTTTGGAGGAGCGGACGGCGATCGCCAACCGACGCGGCGCCGACCTTTTCATCTCCATCCACGCCAACGCCAGCAAGGACGAGAGCGCCCGCGGCATCGAAGTGTATTATCTGAGCCTCACCTCTGACCCGGGTAGCCTCGAAGTGGCGGCGCGGGAAAACGCCACCTCACAGGAGTCTGTCAATCAGCTCCAGAGCCTCGTGAAAAAGATCGCTCTGAGCGAAAAGGTTGAGGAGTCCAGCGAGTTTGCCGGCCAGGTTGACCACTCGCTCGAGCTGACCACCATCCGCAACGGCAACCGTCAGCCGGACCGCGGTCTCAAGAAAGCGCCCTTCGTGGTGCTGATCGGCGCCAATATGCCGTCGATTCTGGCCGAGATTTCCTTCCTCACCAACCCGCGTGATGAGCGCCTGCTGGGCCACGCGGACTACCGGCAGCAGATCGCCGAAGGCCTCTACCGTGGCATTAAGAGCTACGTTGCGAGTCTCGGAACCCTGAAGGTTGCAGAGCGTGCCGGCGGCACGGTGCCTGAACGTCCCGTCAGCACGCATGCGCCCGGTGGGACGCCCGCTGCGAACCGCGCCACCAGCGACGACCCGCAGGATTACTGAAAGGTGGAGGCTACATTAAGAGCCTCTCGACAAGCGGGAGCCCCCGCCATTCGTTCACGGCGAAGGTTCGGCCTGGTAGATGGCAACCCACTGTCCCCGGCGTTCCCAACGCGCGAGGCGCCTGAGGTGAAAGCGCGCTTGCAGTTTGTCCTCCGGCATCTGGGGAGAGTAATCGAAGTATCGGGATTCCAGCCGCTCAAGCCACGGAAATCTTACGAGCCAGTTGTTCGGCGGCTCCCATTTGCGCGAGTAGGAGTAAAGGACATCAAACGACCCCGGCTGAACGCTCTCGAAATCTTGGGCCGAGAAGCCTTCCACTGGGACGACGTTTAACGGCTGAGTTACGTAACCAAGATCAGGCGTCTCAAGCTCGTTCGTCGCCGGCCAGGCCGTGAGGATGCGCGGCGAGCTGTTATGTTCGAGGCTGTCTTGCTCCGGCAGAGAGGCGAGAAACTGCGCGCCTTGCTGGTGCAGCCGGATGAAGTCGGCGTAGGCGAGGTTATCCTCGAAGGGGAACGGGTAAGGAGGATTCAGGAACCACGAGCCCACGAAGCACACTGCGGCGGCGAGGCAGCATGCGTAGGCCGCGCGTTGCGGCAACCGCCAGATGTAGGAGAGCGCGAGCACGATGAGTGGCGGATAGAGTGGAAGCGTGTAGCGCGGCAGCACAGCTCCGCCGACGGCGCTGAGCAACAGCAAGTAAGCGGCTGTCAGCAAGGCCGTCAACAGCCGAAACCTGCGTTCGATCAAAGTCGGCTTTTGCAGGCGCATCGCTTTGCGCGTCCACCATGCGGCGGCCAGCGCCGCGGCGGCCACGATCCAGTTGAAGCCAGCGATGAACACTTCATGTAGCCGCCGTGCAAAGCAGAGCAGGATGCGCACAGGGTCGAGCGTGGAGTATAGGTTGTACTGCAGGTAAGTGGCGTTGCCCGTCCAGAAGCCGGTGCGATGATGATAGTAAGATGCCCACGCTGCGAGCACGAGACAAGGCGAAGTAAGCCAGAACCAAGCTGAAGGTGGAATACTACGCTGCGTTCGCTTCGCATCCACCACCAGAAAGAGATAAGCCACCGGCGCCAGGATAATCGCTGTCTCCTTGCTCAAGACCGCACACGAAGCCATCGCCCCGAACATCGCCCAGCGCTCGCGAAGGAGGGCAACAAGAGCGAGCGCCGTAAAGAGTGCGACCGGAAGGTCGAGGAACACCGACGAGCTTTGGGCGAAGTAGATCGGAGCCAAAGCCAGAAGCGCAGCACTAACACATACTGCTGCCCGTGCGGTGGGACGTTCGCCGAATACGACGTCGGCCAGCGACGCGGTGGCAAGCAAAGTGGCAGCCGCAAGCATGAGCATGGCTGCGCGTGTGACCAGCGGAGAGAATCCAAAGACCTGCCACGCAAGCGCGAGGTAAATCATTACCAGCGGAGTATGACCGCTGGGCAATGTGCTGGTGGGGATCAGGAGTCCGCGACGAAAGAAGTCGAGCGCGGCTGGAATGTAATAGCCAGCTTCGTCCCAATAGTAAGGCAGCCGCAGAAACGGTGCGTGAAGCGTCAGCAGCGCTCCCCAAACGCCGATCAGGATGGCTGCCTTTTGGAAATAGTAACGCATTGCGGGTGGGCGTAACGGCGCGGCTCTTGAGAGAGCGGGAGTCAGGCGCCGGGTTTGCTTTGGACGCCCGCGGGTGGCGCAGGCGGGCGGCTTCGGCGTTTCGGCAGCGCCGGTATGGCAATCGACCGTGCGCCGTTCGTACCCACCGCTCGCACGGCGAAGAAATGATTATCCGTGGAAACGCCCTCCAACACGCGCTCACTGCCCTCGGTCACAAAGTCATACACAGACCAGCGCGGCGCGGTGGTTTCGCGCCACAGGACTTCGAAGCCCGCGCGATCAGCATCGTTCGGCGCGCGCCAAGTCACAACGGCACTGGGCGAGACTGCGCCGGAGAGAGTGACCTCTTCCGGCGGCGCGGGAGCCAGCGCCAGTTCGCGCAGCGCCTCGGCGTTGTCACGCACCACGCTGGCGAGGAAGTCGAAGTTGAGGTACTGCGGCAAGTCGCCGTACTGCACACCGTTCTCGACGCGCGGGGTCTGGTGTTCATGGTGGTAGTCCTCGAGAGGTTCGGTGAAGCGTACGGCCGGAAGCCCCGCTTCGACAAAGGGCATATGGTCGCCGCCACGGCCCAGGCGATCTACGCGGAAAATAAGGCGCACGGCCTGCGCGGAGTTAATCTCCTCCACGGTGCGTGCCAGTTCCCGCGAAGCGCTGTCGACGCCGTCCGGGCCTCCACCCGAGAAGACGCGAATTCGATGCGGCGCGCCCGCCGCAAAGTCGGCGCCCACGATGTCATTGTCGAGCATTCCACCGACGGTGTAGCCCTGTTGCCGCAAGTATTCGAGCAGGCGAGTGCCACCGAGCAACCCCTGCTCCTCTCCCGAGACCGCCGCGAACACCAGCGTGGCTCGATAGCCTGCGGGCGGCCGGCGGCTGGAAAGCAGCCGGGCGCACTCCATGGAGACAGCGGTGCCCGACGCGTCGTCGTCAGCTCCGGGGGCGTCAGAGGTTGCATCCATCACGTTCGAGGGCATCGAATCAAAATGGCCGGAAACCACGAATGCCGTCTTGGCAAGTGCCGGGTCGGTGCCCGGCAGGACGGCAACCACGTTCTCAAGCGGCACTGGCTGACTTGATGTGCGAGGCGACGTGGCCTGAAAGCGATCCACGTTTACTTGGAGTTGGCCGCCCGTCGTCTTCGAAATGTCTTCGAGCCGCGACACGATGTGATCTCGCCCGCAGCCGATCCCACGCTTAGGATCAGTCCACGACGACAGTGAGTTTCGGGTACCGCACGCCACAAGCCCGTTGATGATGTCGCGCAATCCACCTCGATCGACGTCGGCGGAAGCAATTGCTCCGGCTGGGCGCGGAACGAGCGTGGGCGGGGTTTGGCCGCCGGGTGGTTCCTGGGGATCTTGCGGCTTGGCAGCGGTCGCTGCAAGCCCTCCTGGCATCGAAACCGTTAGCCCAAGCACCGCCAGAGCTAGTGCGACTCTTACCGACCACGACCGATTTACCATCTTCACCTCGAGTGGATCGAAAGCTGCGGTTCTCCAAACCGGACGTTGGAGGGCTGCTGGGCCTCTGCAGTTGTTTCGATGCAACCGCCTTCTTGACCCACACTGAGTATAAGCCAGGCGAATGACGTGAGCTAACGTTTCGAAATCCCTGCGTAGAATTCTAAAAACCGCGGGGCTGAAAGCGTCTGCGCCAGCCGGCGGGTGCGGCAGTCATTCCCGCGAAGGCGGGAATCCATTGCGAAGTCCTTTGAAGAAAACATATCAGGGAAATGGATTCCCGCCTTCGCGGGAATGACTGCGCACCCGCCGGCTGGCGCAGATCGAAGATCTGCGAGTTACGTGGTTTGATCGCCCTCGAAACCGCACATCTCTACTGTGCGCCACCCGGGCCCCTATCTGCGTCCGGGGCGTTCAGATGACACCGGTACCACCCGTCCAACCCGCTTGACAACCCCTCCTCCCCGCCCTATCTTATATCGTAGTGTAATTCTATATTTGTAAACATCGTCTACGGCAGGGTAGGCGCCTTCTTGCGGTCCCGCGAGCGAAGGTAGCGGTTATGACCACGAAAATCCGGAAGAAAACGGCAAAGTTCAGTCACGTCGAAGCCGGCGAGCTTCCAGTGCTGGCCACGCTGGCGGCGACGGCCCCAACGATGGACGCGCGCGGGAAGCTTCATCAGAGCCGGGAGCACGGCGTGGGGAAAAGACCTCGTGTCCGGGCCACCAGGGTAAGGTTTTCTCGCATGACATGTTTACTCAAGAGTTACTAAATTAAACACGGAAAATTACGAAACGAAACCGTCAGGTGTATGAAAACAAAGGACCGTGATTTCGGAAGCCGTCAACTTACTCAAAACATGGGTGTTATTCTTGCAAAGCCGTCAACTGATTGAAAAATTAGGCTGTTAAGGCCACGAGAAGACCGAAAACTTCAGTTAGATGCCGGTGCGTGTAGTGGACGCAAAGCCGTCAAAAATCCGAGGCGGTGAATCACTTCGAGGACACCTGAGTACGGGGTGAGGCGATCGTTTAGCTAGCGGCCCTTCGCTCGCGAGAGCAAGTAGAGGGCTCGGTGATCACCATTCGTCGTAGGCGCTATGAAGTCCTGCACATGATATCCGAGACCAAAGTAGTGCTGAAACAGGCGTCCTGCTTCCACGCGCCAGCGCAAGGCGAGCTTCATATTGAGCGCCCTCATTTCGTCGGTATTCGTGGGGATCTCAAGCAGCAATCGCGAATCCGTGAGGCTCAAGTGAAGACGCCGATTCGTCAGCAGGCCGCGAGAATCGGTGACGGTCTCATTCACCCGCGGCAAGTCAATCCGGTTGGAGGCCTGTTCTTCGCCGCTCAGTCTTCTCTCCACGCGGCGGCTCGAAATTCGCCAGTTCGCCACCAGACGGTCACTGGGAAGGCCCTTCTCAATGGCGCTGGGAAAGTGGCCGTAGCAGTCGGGCAGGTACTCGTCCACTTCCGCGCCCAGGCGCGCCAGGTTCAACACGGCGTTGCGGCTTTGCAAGGGATCGTACGTCCAGGCAATGGAATGAAGCCCCTGCCGCAGCGCATGCTCGCGATGGACAAGCTTCATTCGGTAGCCCAAGTGCCGGTCGCGATAAGCTGCCTCCACTCCCATCATGTGCGACCAGTGAATCAGGCGGCCCTTGCGCCGTCCGAGGAACGCGTAGATGAAACCCACAACATGCTTCCCCGCGAACGCGCCCAATATCATCCCGCCATTCTTCTGGGTCACAAACAGAACTTCACCCGAAGCCGCAACGGTGCCCCAGACTTCCTTCTGGAGGCGCTCACACTGGCGAAACTCGGCGTGATCCTTGAGCGGGCGAATGATAATGGCGGTGGCGGGCATGACGAGGTCTCTCGGTTGGCCGGTAATCGGCAATCATCAATTGCCAATCGGCGCTCTTTTAAGTTTCCTCCAGAGAAAGAATACCGGGATTCCGGTCAGCACGAACGCAAGACCGATTGCGGACTCGCGCGGCTTGCTCACCAGCGTGTTGATCACGATCGTGAGCGCCGCAAGCGTGAAGAGCACCGGGACGACGGGGTAACCCCACACTTTGTAAGGTCGAGGGAGCTCGGGCCGGCGGCGCCGCAAAATCACAACGGCCATCGCCGCCGCACCGTAAAAGAGCCATCCGGCAAAGATGACGTAGGTGTAAAGCTGCTCGTAACTGCCGCTCACTGCCAAGACGATGGACCACGCGCCCTGAAGCAGGATGGCCAAGGCCGGAGTCATATACTTGGGATCGATGCGCCCGGCGAAGTCGAAAAACACGCGATCGCGGGACATGGCGAAATAGGCCCGCGGCCCCGTCAGAATAGTGCCGTTCAGCGCTCCGAAGATGGAGCAGAGAATCAGTCCGGAAACAAACGCCGAGCCCCAAGGGCCAGCCAGTCGCTGCATGGCCTCGGCTGCCACTTTCTGATATTGGGCCAGCGCGGGAAGGGGCAGCACGCGCAAATAAGCGGCGTTGGCGGCCAGGTAAGCCACCACCACCGTGAGTGTTCCCAGCAGGTAGCTGCGCGGCAGGACACGCGACGGGTTCTTTACCTCACCCGCCGAGTAAGAAAGCATGTGCCAGCCTTCGTAAGCCCAGAGGACTCCGATGAGCGCCACACCAAAGGAATTCAGCGTGGTGTGCGGTGTCGGAAGCGGCATGGAAGCAGTGGCCGTGACAACGTGGCGGGCGAAAATCGCAAACCCGATGATGATGGCGAGGCCGCCGAGTTTTGCAAACGTGAATAACGTCTGGACGGCCGCACCGCCTCGAACGCCCAGGATGTTGATCAGCGTGACGATGGCAATCACCGCTGAGGCCGCTAGCTTTTGCTCAACAGGGGTAAGCGGCAGGAAGGAGGAGCTGTAGATGCCGAAGGCGACGGCCAGCGTGGCCGCAGAGCCGGAGTGCATCACCAACAGCATGCCCCATCCGTAAAGAAAAGCGACGAGCTTTCCGTAGGCCTCGCGGAGGTAGACATAAACGCCGCCGGCTTCGGGAATGGCAGCGCCGAGCTCTGCCAGCGACAGCGCGCCCGCCAAGGACAAGGCGCCACCGACAATCCAGACCAGGAAGAGGCTGCGTACGCTTCCAACCCGCAGTGCCACATTGTGGGGAACGAGAAACACTCCGGAGCCGATGATGGTGCCTACCACGATGGCCGTGGAGGCCAAGGATCCGACCGCGCGCGGCAGCGTAACAACCGCATGCGAGCCGGACGCCGCGGTCGGGTTTTCCCCGGTTGTGGAAACTGAGTTATGCATAGCCGACAGAGCTTAATGACCTGGGAGCGCGGGCGTCCCGCCCGCAGCGTCATTCAAAATAACAGCGGGCGAGACGCCCGCGCTCCCAGCACCGTGTCGCCGAACTTTCACTACTGCCGTGATGCCAGTTGCCGGGCCATTTGCTTTTCCGCCTGCGCTTGCTGCGCGTTACCCGCTTGGCCGTATGCTTCCGCGAGACGCGCGTGCACTAGCGGGTCATCGGGCTTCAAATCCCTGGCCACTCGCAAGTACGTCAGAGCCACGTGGTAGTTCTTGGCCTCGAAGCTTTTTGCCCCTAACACCGAGGCGACTTTGAACAGCAGGTCCACTGTATCAGCGTCGGCGGGGTTGAGCCGGTGAGCGTGCTGAAGCACCCGATAGGCTTCGGAATCCTGGCGCATCATAAACAGCGTTGCGCCCAGCAGAGCATTGGACTCAAAAAAGTCCGGGCGCAAGGCAACTGCCCGTTCGAGCGGCGCGCGAGCGTCGCTGTAACGCTGCAACCGGAAATAGGTGAGTCCAAGATTGTGCTCGATCTCATAGGAATCCGGATCGAGCGCCGCGGCGCGTTCAAGCGGCTGCACGGCCTTGTCGTACCGGCCGTGCTGGCCGTAAGTCATGCCCAGCAGCGTCAACCGGTCCGGATCATCGGGCCGGAAGAGCTTGGCGCACGGGTCAGAAGCGCCATCCGACTCGTCTTTTTCGAGAGCCTGGCTGCACTCAATAGCCTCGGCCGCGGCCTGATTGTAGTTCAGGCGAAGCTGCGCCGAGAGCGCGTACTCTTTCTCGGCTTCTGCGGCGCGCCCTTCGCGCTGGTGGACGCGGGCCAGATGGTCAGGTATGCGGAAATCGCGAGGATTAAGCGGCTGGGCCGCCTTGAGCCACTTCTCCGCGTCAGTGAGCCGGCCGCTCTCAAGATAAGCCGAGCCCAGATAGTAGGCCGTATCGGGAAAAGGAGGTTTGGCCACAATGCTCTCAAATCCGTGGATGGCGGCGTCCAAACGATGTGCGGCAAGGTCAAGCCGGGCGATCATGTAGACCACGCTCGGATCGTCGCTGGTCTCGGAGCGCACCCGCAGAAACTCACGGCGGGCATCATCGTCACGACCCAAGGAAAAGTAGCAGACCCCGAGTTGATATCGCACGCGGGAAAGCTCCGGCGCCAGCGCCAGGGCCTGCTCGAACTCTTCTGCGGCTTTGAAGAAGAGCTCGTCTTTTTCAAATTCGTAGCCCTTGCCCACGTGAGCCTGCACGCTGGGCTTCTCCTTGGCCACGCTTCCGACTGTTGGCGGGTTCTGAACCGCGCTGATGGCCAGGATCAAAGTCAGGAATAGATGCATCACGGGTGTCCCGGTGCCATCATGGCATAATGCCTTTCATGAGCGTCGGTGGCCGGATGAAATCCCACCTTAGGCATGATAAGCGAAAGGAGGACGCGGCGCGGACGGCACTCGTTGCGGTCGCACTCCTCATCATGTTCCGGCCTGAGTCTGCTAAAGTGTTGCAGCAAGCTTCGCCGGAGCCCATCGAGAACGCGATCACCTTAGCGCTCGAGCAGGGAGCAAACAAACAGGCGTCGGCTGATCTCGATCAGTTACTCGCCCAACCGCAGGCCGATTCTACCTTGGTTCTGCGTGTGGGAATTGCGTTCGCGCAGAAGGGCCTCTATTCCGAGGCTTCACGTGCTTTCACGCGGGTGGTGAACGACCGGCCGGATCTGTTCGAAGGTCATTACAACCTGGCACTGTCGGAACTGGCCGAGGGTCAACTCCACCCGGCGCTTGAAGCCATCGAACAGGCGCCGCACGCTTCGGAAGAGGACGTGACAGCAAGGCTGTATTTGCGCGGCAAGATTAGAGCCGCACTGGGCGAGGGCCCTCAGGCAGAGCAAGATCTTTCGGCCGCTTTCGCGAAACAGCCCGGCCAGGAGAATTACGCCCTTGATCTCGGCCTGCTTTACCTGCGAGCGCACGCTTATACCAAGTCTGAGAGCGTTTTTGCTCGGGGCCTGAAATCGAATCCGCGCTCACCTTACCTGCTGCTGGGTCTGGCGCTCGCCCAGTTTCTGGGTGGACGAACCAGCCAGTCCGTCGATGCCGCTCGCCGCCTTGTGGCAGCCGAGCCGGATTTCTCGCCGGCCCGGCTCCTGCTGGGGTTCACGTTATATTTTGACGGCAATCTCGACGCAGCGCGCCGCGTCGCGTCGGACGGGCTCGCGCTCCCCGACCCCAATCCCTACCTCTACTACTTGGACGCCGCTGCACTTCTAAAGCAGCACGGCGGCGAATATGCAAGAATTCTAAGCGACCTCGGCGCTGCCGAGAAGGCTTTGCCAGCATGCGCGCTGTGCTACGTCGCCTCCGGAAAAGCGCGCGAGGAACAGAACGATCTTGCCGGCGCTCTTTCAGATTTCCAAACTGCAGTGCGGCTCGCGCCCGGCCTCTCCGAAGGCTGGTATCACCTTGCGACGGTGGCTGACCGCATGGGAAAAAGGGAGCAGGCCACAGAGGCCCGTCAGCACTTCCAGCAAATGAAAGCGAGCGAGGACGAGCGCGAAAAGGAGATGATGCGCGACGTCCTTCTTCAGAACCTGGGTGCGGAAGGCCCGGGCGCTCCGCCTTGATTGAGTCCGGCCGGCTCCGGCAGCGCGCGTGCCACGCGTCTGGCGGCCACCCTGAGCTAATGAATCTGTTCGAACGGAACATTTAGAATGGGATACTTGCGCCAGTCCTTGTAATCGAAGTGCCACCATTCGTCTTCGTAAACCGTGAAGCCTTCGTCCTCCATGGCGTTCCGAAGCAACTTGCGATCCCAGCGTTCCAGTGAAGTCCCGCCGGGATAGAAGGGGTAAGCGCGCTCCGTCATCTCATCATAGCCACTCACCATCGGCACCTCTGCGCCGGTTTTCAGATCAAAGACTGTGAGATCGACGGCGCAGCCGCGATTGTGGCGCGACCCTTGAGAGGGGTCGGCTACAAAGATGTGGTCCGCGTCGGGAACAGCATCCCAGAACATCTTGGTGACGTACCAGGGACGGTAGGCGTCGTGGATCAGGAGGCCGTAACCTAGATGATGCAGCTTCTGATTGGCGCGCACGACGGCTTCGGCGGCCGGGCGCTGCATGAAGGCCCGCGCCTGGCGGTACATCGGCGTGCTGAGGAAATTTCGCGCGCTGGCGTAACGAATGTCCAGCTTGATGGTGGGGTCAAGCTTCACCAGTTCCACGAGGTCTGGCTTGAGAAAGTCACCAGATTCCTTCGGCGGCTGAACGGCCAGCGCGTCGCGCCGCAGCTCGGCCACCGGCTTCAGCGGCTTAACGTGGAATACGCCGCCGGCGATATTCCCGCCCGGCCGGCGCTTGAATTCAACCCAACCGATCTTGACGCCGGTGACGGCGCCCTGCGGGTCGCGTTCGAAGGTGGCGCGTTCATGATCGTAGAGACCGTAGTCGGGAAACTGAAATACATTCCTCGACACCTGAGCGAGCGGCGCGTATTCATACCACTCAATCAATGCGGTGAGGCGTCCGTCCTTCTCCAGGATGTAGAGCGTGTCGTAATCCCAGCCGTATTCTCCAATCAGATCCCGCCACTCCGGTCGCATGGCCGCCGGACGCGGAACCGCGACGGCAGCAAGTTCCTTCGAATCGACTCGAATGGCACCATTCAACACGGCGACCGGAGTTCCGTACTCGAGCCGGTCATCCACCACCAGGTGGTCGCCGAGGGAGCGCAACTCCACTTGAGAGCCACCGCGCAACGGCAGCATGAATAGGCGGTCCTCGTGTTCCTTGAGTTCCACCGCGTCAGCACCGGTGCCGTAGCGTCCGGCGACGCGGCGCGCCAAGCTCGGGTCAACTGCGGTGGTCAGTTCGACCTTCGGCAGGGCTTGGTGTTCGCGCGCCGCCAGCATAAGACGAAGCGACTCATTAACGATGTGATCTGTGATGGCGTTGGAGCTATCCAGAGTCGCCACAGCGACGCCGCCCAGTTTGTCATCGGGTAGGGCGTTGAGCGAGGTTGCAAAACCATAGATGGCGCCGTCGTGCCCGACTTGCCGATGGCCGTCAAGCTTGCCGAGCGCAAACCCAAGCCCGAAGCGTTCGTCAGTGCTCGCGAACTGGGGAGTCCACATGTCTTGCAGGGTGGACGGGCCCAGAACTTGGCCGCCCGGACCGCGGCCGCCGGCGAAGAGAACAGTCTCGAACTTGCCAAGGTCCGTAACTGTGGTGTACAGGCTGCCTGCAGGGAAGATACCAATCTCAAATGTGGGCGCGGGAAAGAGGCGGCCGTCGTACGTCCAAATACTCGCCTTCGCCAGATTGCGAGTGAGATCGGGAGTGGGCTCAAATCCGCTGGTGTGGAGTCCCATCGGCTCCAGCACCGCTGTTTTGAGGTAAGGCGCAAAAGGTTGGCCAGCCTTTTGCTGGAGGACGTAGCCCACCACCGTAATCCCCGCATTCGAGTATTTGGTGTGAGTTCCCGGCGGGTAGATCAGAGTTGTCTCGTTAAGACTCCGGACGACGTCCGTCAAGCCTGGTGGGTGCGAGTCGAAGTAGTGGCCCACCGGCGGTTCGCGCACCAAGCCAGAGCGATGTGACATCAGTTCGCGGAGAGTGATCGGTTTACCAAATGGATTCTGAGGGTGAAAGTCAGGGACGTAATCAGTGACCGGAGCGTCAAGATTCAGCTTCCCCCGCTCGACCAGTCGCATGACGCCGATATCCGTGAAGAGCTTGGATACCGAGCCTACTCGGTAGACAGTGGTCGCGGTCGCGGGCACCTTGGAAGCCGGATCGGCGAACCCGAACCCTTGCGCCCAGACAATCTGTTGATTGTCCACCAGCGCCACGGAAATGGAGGGAATGCCTTTTTCTTTGAGCTCGTGCTCGATGAGAGGCGTTAAAGCATCGACAACCTCGCGATAGTCAGCTCGCGGCTCAATGTTGGGGGAGCCAAGCTGCCGTCCCAGCAAGAGCCCAAGGCCAAAATGGGCCGAAGCGACCGTCGCCGCTGCCACGCACGCAGCAGCCAGTGCCAGCCTAACGCTTCGAAACTTCCTTCGCGCAACTGCCATCAACTTCCCTCAGCGAGAGCGTCTTCTGCTTGAGTTTCACGAAATAGAGTAGCAAGCCCGGCGCGCACGTCATTCCCGCGTAGGCGGGAATCCATACTGTTGGTGATAGACAGGCCAATAGTGCTTGATGGATTCCCGCCTACGCGGGAATGACGTGTGCGCCGGGCTTGCTGCCCCACTTGGTAACGCTCAAATACTTTCTCATTCCGTTTTTACCGGCAGCTCGACGTAAGACGGAAACTCCTTGGAATGGTACACGCGCTGAGTGGCCGTCTCATAGTCGGACGCGCTGGCTTTGTAAATGTTGGGCACAAACTTCTGCGGATTTCGGTCGATCACGGGGAACCAGGTGCTCTGCACCTGCACCATTATCTGGTGGCCCTTCAGAAAAGTGTGGTCGTTGGTGTGGAGATCGACAGTATACGCTGTCACGTCTCCCGGCGTAATCGCCTCCGGATGCTCGAAGCTCTTGCGAAAACGGCCGCGAAACACCTCGTCTGCCACCATCATCTGATAGCCGCCCATCGCAGGATCACTCGGATACTCTTGGGGGTAAACGTCGATGAGCTTAACGATCCAGTCGGAATCAGAGCCCGTGGTGGAAGCGAACAGGTGAGCTACGATGCTCCCCGTGACGGTAACGTCGTGATCCAGCACCGGCGTTTGCCAGGCGGCTACGTCTGGGCGCAGGTAGACGAAGCGCTGATCCTCAACCAGCCAGGTGCCCCAACCTGGTACGACACCATAGGTCCGGCTCACAGGCCGGTGGCGGTACGGCACCGGGTGCGCAGGATCGGAAAGGTAGCTGTCATACGAATTCGAACCGGCGTCGGTGGGCGGATCGAAGGAGAGCTGGCTGCCGCTATGTAAGTAGAGCTTCTTATCGGAGACGCCCTCGCGGGGTGGCCACTGATCGTATTTCATCCACTTGTTCGATCCTGTCTCGAAGGTGAGCGCTTCGTTCAACGGAAGTTCACCTTTGCCCTTCAGCCAGTATGTAAACCAGGGCAATTCGATGTTTTGCCGGAAGTAGTGGCTGGTGTCGCTTCCAAATTGGATCTTGCCAAGATGGCTGCCGTCCCTGCCGGCCCAGCCACCGTGATTCCACGGACCGGCAACGAGGTAGTTCATGTGATCGCTATCGTTCTTCTCGAGGAGTTCATAAATCTTATTCGGCCCGTAGAAATCTTCCTGATCCCACCAGCCGGTGACGTTCAGATTGGGCACCTTCAGCTTCAGGTTCTTCAGGTAAGGCGCGAAGGCCTGCTTCTGCCAGAACTCATCGTAGTTGGGGTGATCAATGAAGTTGTTCCACGTTGGCACCCGCCCGTGCAGATATTCTGCGTTGCCCGTGCTGATCGGCCCCAACTTATTCAAGTACCAATCGTAGGTATCGAAGAGATCGAAGTCGAAGGAGTAATTCTCCTTGCCAGTCTCCATTTCGGTGGAGTACTCGAATCCGTAACTCAGACGGAAAGCGCCATTGTGATGAAAGTCGTCGCCCAGGAACTGGTCTGCGGGCGAGGCCTGTTCGGAAGCAGCCTTGATGGCGGGGTCGGGGTCAAGCAGTGCCATGGTTGTAAGCCAACCGCCGTATGAAATGCCGAGAATTCCCACCTTTCCATTGTTATTGGGTACGTTCTTGAGCAGCCACTGGACCGTATCGTTGGTGTCGGTACCCTCATCGATGGCGTTCGGGTCGCTTTTATCGCGCGGGTCGCGGAACATTACAAACGTGCCCTCGGAACCGTAACGGCCCCGAATATCCTGAAAGACAAAAATGAAGTTCTCTGGAATCATCTCTTGGTAAATACCGAATTTGGTGGTGAATCCTTTTTCGTCGTCGTGCAGACCGTAGGGGGTTCGCTCGAAAACAAACGGCAACGGACCTTCAGCCTGCTTGGGAACGTAGATCTCGGTGTGCAGCTTGACGCCGTCGCGCATCGCGATCATCACGTCCTGCTTGTCAAAGATCTGCGAAGGGTCCACCTTGGACTCCTGCGCGCGTTGCCACATGGGGCGCCACGAAACTGCTGCGCCAAACAAGAGGAGCGTTACCAGCCACTTTCTGCGTTTAACCGGCAGGTTTCTCACGGTACTACCCTCCCTCTCGACAATCGAATCTTGCGGATTACATTTGGGACGAGCCAGGCGCACGGCGGATCGCGTTGCGGTGCTCACTGGGACGCGATCGGAAGGTCCACATGGGAGGGAAAGCGCCCAGAACGATATACCCGCTGTGTGGCCTTCTGATAGTCAGAATCGGTTGCATTGAAAATGTTCGGCACAAACTTCTGTGGGTTGCGGTCGATCAACGGAAACCAGGTGCTCTGAACCTGAACCATAATGCGATGACCCTTTAAGAAGCAATGGTTGTTGGTGTGAAGATCGATCTTATACTCGGCGACCTGCCCGGGCACGATGGGCTCCGGGGTCTCGAAACTCCTGCGGAATCGCCCGCGAAATACCTCGTCAGCGATGATCAACTCGTAGCCACCCATTTTCGGATCGGGCTGGTACTCTTCGGGGTAAACGTCGATGAGTTTCACCGCCCAGTCGCTGTCCGTGCCCGTCGTGGAGGCAAACAAGTCCGCGACGATGTCGCCTGCCACCGTCACATCTTTTGTCAAAACGGCAGTTTTCCAGGTCAGGACGTCCGGCCGGTATTCAACGAAGCGCTGGTCTTGTACCAGCCAGGTGGTCCAGCCCGATCCATCGATGGGGCGCGGCATATAGGGAACCGGATTGGCAGGGTCAGAAGTATAACTGTCAAATTCCTCGTCCTTTGTGGGAGGGTCGAAAGAAAGCTTGGCGTTGCTGCCCAAGTAAAGCTTGCGATTCGTGATTCCGGTGCGCGGCGGCCAGGAGTCGTAAGACTTCCACGTGTTGGTACCGCTTTGGAATGCGACGGCCTCGGGGGGTGCACTTCCCTGGTCTTTGAGCCAGTATGCGAACCAAGGCGCCTGGATGTGCTCACGAAAATACTTGCTGGTTTCGCTGCCGAAGTCCAATGGCCCGAGCTTTCTTCCGTTGGTGTCGCTGAAGGCCCAGCCACCGTGGTTCCACGGTCCGACGGCGAGGTAGTTCCGGTGCTGACGGTCCTGCTTTTCCTCGATCTCGTAGATGGTCACCGGACCGTAAAAGTCTTCCTGATCCCACCATCCGGCAACGTTGAGGTTCGGGACCTTGGGTGCACCGAGATAGGTGGAAACGGACTGCTTCTTCCAGTAGCCATCGTAATTGGGATGTTCGACAAACGCATTCCAAGTGGGCAGCTTCCCATGCGCGTAATTCTGATTGACATTCGATAAGGCGCCCAGGTCCAGATACCATTGGTAGTGATCGTACTTATCAAACTTGAAAGGCGTGATGCCATTCGACTCTTCCATTGCCGCCACGTACTCCATCCCGTAGGACAGCCGGAAGGCGCCGTTGTGATGAAAATCGTCGCCCAGGAACATGTCAATGGGCGAGGCCTGCTCGGAGACGGCTTTGATCGCCGGATGGGGATCGATCATCGCTTCGACAGTCAGCCAGCCGCCGTACGAAATACCGAGCACGCCGACGCGTCCATTGTTACGAGGCACATTTTTCAGCAACCAGTCGACCGTGTCGTAGGTGTCCGTGCTCTCATCGATGGCCTTCTGGTCGTTCTTCTCGCGCGGGTTGCGCAACATCACGAACTGGCCCTCGGACTTGAAGCGCCCGCGGATGTCCTGGATGACGACGATGTATCCGTCCTGGATGAGCTCTTTGTAAAAATTTAATGCCCTGGCGTATCCATGATCGTCGTCATGGGTACCGTAGGGAGTACGCTCGAGCAGGAACGGCAACGCCTCCTCGTTGTTTTTGGGACGGTATATTTCGGTATGCAGGCGGACGCCGTCCCGCATCGGAATCATAGCGTCCGTCTTGTCGAGCAGGGAACTAAAGTCCGTCCGGGGGAGCCCCTGTCCGCGCACCGGGCCAGTGAAGATGGAGACTGCCAGTGCAATGAGCCACACTCGGGTAAACGTGAAACGTCTTGTCACCGGCAAGTCTCCTAATTCCTAAGACACCTCCAACCAACCCTTGGCTAGAACGCGAACTTCAGGCTGAACTGCATGGCGCGCGGGTCAGTCTGAATGTTTGTGATCTTGCCGAACGAACAACCCGCCTGGTGCACCGTGTCGGTTTCGCCATCCGGGCCCGGAGGCAGGCAGAAGTTTGTATTGGGCAGCCCCAGATTCTGGTGATTGAGGGCGTTGTAGAGTTCCCAGCGGAACTGCAGGTACTTGGTTTCGCCAAAGTGAAACTGCTTGGAAAGCGAGGTATCGATATTCCAGAAGCCCGGCCCTCGGAGACCCGGCAGATAAAGCCCGGCGTTTCCAAACTGCCAGTACCGCGGATCGGTCGACGTTGGATTCTGCCAGAAAGACTGATCTGCTCCGTAAGGTGGCAGAAAGGCGTTTCCATTGATCCAGTCGTTGATTCGTTCCGCTTTCGGCCGGTTGTGGCTGAGCGAAGGATTGCCAACGAGGTCAGGACGGCAGGTGATGGCGTTGCACGGGCCACTGACTGAAAGCGGCGTGCCGCTGGCGGCGTTAAAATTCCCCGTCAGTACCCAACCCCCCAGCAGCGCGTTCAGAACGCCGCCCTGGTTGAGGTAGGTCCGGCCCTTGCCGAAAGGTAGTTCGTAGGTGCCGGCAAAATTAAACTGCTGAGGCATGTCGACAATTGAGATGGTCCGGTCGGCGCGTCGATTGTCCTCGTTCTGGCAGCCGGTACCGAAAACTCCCGAGGAACCCGAAGCGAAGCCGCCGCCTTGGGCTCCAATTCGCCCACCGATGTTTCCGGCGTATCCGGAATGGATGGGATCAAAGAGCTGGGAGGCAAGCTGGGCTTCGGTGCAACTATCGATCTCCTTCGAGATGGTGTAGATACTGATGAAGTTCAGCCCGTGCGTAAAGCGCTTCTGCACCTTGAAGTGCACGGCGTTGTATGACGATTCCGCGTCTAGTACCGTTTGGGAAAAGACGCTACCGAACAACGGATAGGGCAGCAGCATGGCTTTCAAGGGAAGTTCCGTACTGCCCCAAGTCTGTTCCATGAGTGCCAGCGTGTTGCCCGAGAAGTAGTCGCTGATCGGTACCTCCGCACTGAGTTGATGCTGATACTTCAACTTGTCCGCCGTGGGAACATAGTTGAAGTTCCGGAACGTGTCTCCGGCCAGGTGAGTGCCGTGGGTGCCCACGTATCCGACTTCCACGAGCATGTTGCCCGGAAGTTGCCGCTGGACGTCCAGGTTCCACATCTGGAGCATCGGGTCCACGTGCGGAGGCGGCGCGTAGAACTGCAGTGAGTTTCCGTAGCCGGGAACCTTGTGCTGAGCGGGGGAGAGGTTATCAGCGGGAATCGGAGGCTGCGTCAGCTCGCCTGTAGGGGCTTGCGGATTACCCAGTTCCCACGGCGCACACGCCCCCAGAAACGGCGCACATTGCTCAGGATTCCAGCTCCCTGGCCAAGAGGAGAATGTCTGCCACAGCGGCCCCGGCGCCACGCCCTGACCATTGTTGTTCAAGGCGTTGACGGCGTTGGTGTAAAACAAATCAAAGCCTCCGCGGATCACGGTCTTGGCATCGCCCCTTGGGTTCCAGGAGAAATTAAGTCGGGGAGCGAAGTCCTTCTTGTTCGCGGGGAAGATGTTGCTTCCAGCCGGCAATTGAGGAGAGCCGGAGTAAACCATCTCGCCCGGCATCCCCGTTGCGGAATCAACACAGCCGAGGCAGAAATTTGACATCGGCTGCTGGCGGGTTCTCCAAAAACCCGGGATGTCGTAACGAACTCCCACGTTAAGGGTGAAGTTTGGCTTCACCCGAAAATCGTCCTGAACGAAAAACCCCCAATAGTGGTCGGTTTGATAGGGCTGGCCGGTGAGGCCGGTTTGGGTGGCGCCCGGCGTCGGGGCGCCGAGCAGAAACTGTTCCAGGCCGAAGCCTCCGAGACCGGTGATCGGGTCCGTCATCAGGGTGCCATCAAAATTAATCGAGGTAGGGTCGTAAATGAGCCGGCCATCGTGCTCGTCGCGGAACATGAATCCGGTCATGAGCGTGTGCCGGCCGATCGTCTTGGTGACGTTGTCGAGAATGGTGTAGGCCTCGCCGGCCCTCATCATGTTCAAAAACCCGGGATTCCCGAAAACTGACTCCCTGCCTTCCGGCATATTCACAAACCACTGGGGATCGGGAACGCCAGGGCCTAGATAAATCTGGGCGGGTTCCAATACCTTCTGGACGCCGGAAAAATCGGTGACGCTGTCGGGGAAGGCTCCCGTGGAAGGGTGGCTGTTCATGTACTGGCGGCTGAAGCTAGCCCGGAACTCGTTAACAAGAGTCGGGCTAAAGACGTAGGTGTTGCCCACGGTAGCCACTTGGTTCGCGAAGTCCACCGGAAACGACGCGCCGAAGCCCACCGAAGGGAATGTGGCGCCGGTCCAGGGCACCTTGAAAATGCCGTAACTGCCAGGATTGAACAACCACTCCACGAAATACTTACTCTTTTCGCTCCACTGATGATCGACCTTGATCGACACGTTCAACGGGTTCTGGCTGACGCCGAGGTTCCCCAGAAAGTTGTCACAGATGAGGGCGCCCCCGTCGCCTGCCGGGCAATTGGTGTTGGGGTTGGCGAAATTCGGCAGTGGATAGGAAGCGATAAAGTACTGGGCGATGGAATTGAGCATGTTCGAGGGAAGTTGCGTACTAAAGGCACAAGTGTGCCCGCCGGTTTCAACGACAGTATTCAAGCAGCCGTTCGGCACCAATGGAGTCCCAAAGGCGGTGCGTTGAAACTGACCGTTGGCGTCGGGGCCCGTCGTGCTCCACGGATTCCAGATGCCGAACGCAGCGGCGTTGGGGTCTTCGCTGAAATCACCCGCGCGCATCTGCGCCGTCGGAACGGTAAATACGTCGGTGCCGTTCAAATGCAGGATGGTTTTGTCGAGGGAGAAAAAGAAGAAGGTCTTGTCACGCCCGTTGTAAATGTGCGGTATCACAACCGGACCGCCGATGGTTCCTCCGAAGTCCGTGAATTGCAGGCGCCGGCTGGGAATGAGTTTTCCGTTGGCGTCAACTGAAGTAAACGGGTTTCTCGCATCCAGCGCGCTGTTTCGAAGGTAGTCGTACACGCTGCCGTGGAGCTTGTTCGTACCTGACTTCAGGACGACGTTGAACACGCCGCCGCCGGTGCGTCCGTATTCGGCGGCAAGGTTGCTGGTAATAGCCTGGAACTCTGACACTGCGTCAGGTGAAGGATTGACGTTGATGTTTTCTGAGAGCGTGGAAACGTTCAAGCTGCCGTCGAGATACCAGGCGTTGGCGCCGCCCTGCCCTCCGTTTACCGATACGTCCGACCCCTGGACGTAGGTTGGGTCAGGAAAAATCGAATATTGGCTGTTGAACCCGAAATTGCTGCCTGGCGGCCCGGCGTCACTTTGAACGCCGGGAAGCAAATAGATCAACTGCTGCAAGTCGCGACCTTGCAGGGGCATGTCCTGGATGATTTGCGATTCTACGCTGGTCGAACTGTTGGAGGGCGCAGTCTCCACGAGCGCCGCCGAGGCGCTCACCTCAACTGTTTGGCGGGTACTGCCCACCTTTAACTGGCCGTCAACCTTGACCTGTTGCCCCGCCGGAACCTGAACGTCCACCATATCGAGGGGCTCGAACCCCGGCGCTTCGACGTGAACCCGATACCTGCCGGGCACCAAATCCACCGCGCGGTAGTAGCCGGTGCTGTTGGTTTTGGTTGGAGTTGAGACACCCGTGTCTAGAGAAGTGACCGTCACTGAGGCATTCGCCACCGCGGCGCCGGCCGGGTCGGTAACGGTCCCTTCGACGATGCCGTGGTTGAGCTGTGCCCGCAGTGCGGCACTACTACTTAGCAGCAAGAGCACGCCGACAACAATCCGCCAGGGCGTTCGCAGAGCGCCTTTGCTTTTCATTGACTCCTCCAGGTAAAGAGTGACCCCGACAACCGCAGTGCCGTACAACTTGGACAGGTGGAACGCCGGCTGGCTCCGCGAGTCCGGTTCCAGGCTCCGGACCCGCGGGCCAGCCTGAAGGTGCTATTCCCCAGGAGGCACACTTGTTGGTGTGCTCGATGTAATGTTCACCGCACTACGCTAATCATCCGCGGGCGCAATGTCAAGGCCGATTTTAGGAATATCGATCATAAGCCGAATTTATCTAGTTCCGGGGTCATTTTGCGATAAACAAAGCTGCTGCAACCCCTGCGCGAGTAAGAATGAAACAAATGTTGAAATCTGATTGACGCTAACCGAGGTTTGCTCTATTAGTGAGACATGAATCGCAACGGAAAAACCCGTTCCAGCCGGCAGCACCTGCCTTTAGGGCAGGCGTTCGATGTCCTTGTCGGCAAGCTGAGCCCCAAGCGGCAAGAAGTGATTCGTCCTGTGCTCGAGCAGCCGCGGGAGTTCGTGTTGGAGAGCCTCCGCGGTCTCAGCCGCCGGCTGCAGCTAGACCCTTCCACCATGGTGCGCATCGTGCGGGGTATGGGCTTTGGGAGCTACTCCGAATTCCGCCAGTACCTCCATGAGCTCTCCATCGTGTTGGCCACGCCTCTTGACCTGATGCAAACCGGCGGGCCCAATTCCGACATTCCTACCCACCTTCGTTCTTCGCTCGATCTGGACCTCAAAAACCTGCAGAGCCTCGGGCACTCTCTGGATTTCAGGCGGATCGTCCGGCTCGCGCAACGGCTGTACCAGGCCCGGCGGATCTTGCTTCTGGGCGGAGACATGGCGTCTACGCTCGTGGGCTTTCTGGAATGGAACCTCACCATCCTTGGCCTGCCCGTGTCGAGCGCGATCAGCCCAGGAAGTACGGCTCATCGGGTGCAAGTGGTCGGCCGGCTGGATGTGGTGCTGGCCATCAGTTTCCGGCGCGGCCTCCGCCAGACCGTGGAGGGACTGCAGGAAGCGCGGCAGCGCGGCGCTTATTGCGTCGCCATTTCGGACACCTACCTTTCACCGTTGCGCCGCTTCGCCCACGAGTGCTTCAACGCTTCGGTGGAGAGTCCTTCCTTCGCGGGCTCCTATGTTGCGCCCATGGCGCTCTTGAACCTCATCATTGTTGCCACTGCCAATTACCGCCGCGCGCGCGCCATCGCGCTCCTGAAAGCCGCCGACGAGGAGCAGCGCCACGGCTACCGTTGGTTCCGCGACGCGTGAGGACTGAACGGGCCCCGCGTCGCGTGAGAGGACTCTTCAGCACCCAAGTCAATCGAAAACGTCAGCCTGCCCAGGCTGCGTCGGGGACGTGAAACGCCAATTTGGCGGTGGCCACGTCTCGACTTATAATGACGGACTCTTG
>DATJYK010000107.1:0-1482 GCA_035578005.1 Terriglobia bacterium | reverse complement strand
GGGGTTGGGGGCGCGCAAAGCGCCCCCTTGTCGTCCTACGCGCCTCGTAACACGCTCATCCGCTTGATGTTCCACGCCAGCGCGACAAGCAACCATTCCGCCGTGACGTTGGACAACCCGCGCAGCGAGAACTGCCGGAATCCCATCACGTGCTTGATGATGCCGAACACCGGTTCAACCGTGTTCTTGCGCAAGCCGTACAGTGCGCGCCCTGCCTTCGTCTTGAGTTGGTGTGTCATCCTGATGATCGGGTCGGTACTCTCAGGCTGCGCCGGATCGTCAGCGAAGCGCTCCATCAGCGGCAGATGATGGGCGTCGCGCCGGATCGCGATCAGCGGGGTGATGTGCGCTGCCTCGCAGGTGGCGACGTTGGCTGCACTGAAGTAGCCCGCATCCGCCAGCAACACCTCAGGCTGGCCCAATTGCCCGGGCAGCGCCCCCATCACATCGACCATCGGTGCGATCTGGCGCTTGTCGTTGCAGTGCTGTGTCACCGTCGTGCCCACGATCAACATCGTCTCGACATCCACCGCCGCCTGCGCGTTGTAGCCTTGCTCGAAGCCGCCACTGGACACCGGCATAATGCGCGACTCTTCGTCCGTCAGGTTGATCTGGTCGCATGCCTTGGCACCGCCTTGCGGCGGCTTCGGGTCCTTGCCCCGCGGCTTCTTGCCATCTTTGCGCTGCGCCTCGCGACGCGCCACCTTGGCTTCGTACTCCTGCTGTTCCTGCTCGAACCGTTCCTGCGCCCGCGCCTCGATCTTCGCCTTCGCTTCGGCCAACGCCTTGAGCCGCGCTTCGCGTCGCGCGAGCTCCGCCGGCACATCCATCCCGTCCGGCACACCGTTACGGTCCGCGTTCTCGGCCATTTCCATCAACTGCTGTACTTCTTCATGCAACTGCGCCTCGATCCGGCCGATGTGCCCGTACGACAGCGCGCGATGCTTGCTTGCGTTCGCCTTGACCTTGGTGCCGTCCAGCGCAATCCGGCCCAGCTTGACCAGCTTCATCTCTTGCGCGACCAGCAGCACCTGCACGAACAGCTTCTCGATCTGGCTCGCAAACCGCTTGCGGAAGGTGGCCAGCGTGTCATGGTCCGGATGCGTGTTCGCCGCAATGTAGCGGAATGCCACCGAGTCATAGGTCGCCCGCTCGAGCTTGCGGCTCGAGAACACGCCCGTCGCATACCCGTACACCAGCAAACCCAGCAGCACCTCGGGATGATGCGCCGCCATGCCTCGTCCCGCATACGCTCTGCTCAGCTCCGAGAGGTCCATCTGCGCGATGACTTCCACCACGAACCGCGCCAAGTGGTCTTCCGGCAACCAGTCCTCCACCGACGGCGGCAACAGATAGCCGGTCTGACGATCAACGGGCACGAAGCGACTCATCTATGGGCTCTCAGTGAACTGGCTGATTCATTAACGCCCAACGTGCCCGCCCGGATGACCAACTTCGGCGCAAACTCCGACAATCTCCTAG
>DATJYK010000106.1:0-11356 GCA_035578005.1 Terriglobia bacterium | reverse complement strand
ACCTTCTGACCACAGGGCTCCGGGCTACAAGCCGCGCAGAAGCTGCAAATATTGCTCACGAGTCATGTCTGCGCTGCGGAGAAGATTCTTGATGATGAACACTGTCACCGCTTTGTACGTTGGGATCACGAGGGGGGGGTGATGGCAAGGCTTGGTCTAGATGAGGTGGTCGCCGCGCTGCCGACTGAAGCTGAAGCCTTCTTGCGTGAAGACCTTGATCAGTGTCTGGTAGTGGGTCGGCCTGATTGCCGGCATCAGGCCACGCTCACAGATGGGTGGCGCAACGGTAGAGCTAACTGAGGACTTCGGTCAAGAGATAGGCGTCGAGGGCGGAGCGCAGATTGGCCACTTCGGCCGCTACGGTTGGGCTGAGATGGCTTGTCGATGGAGAAGAGCTCGCTGCTGACGATGGACTTGCGTTGAGTGCCGCCGCGGTCAGCGCCGAAGATGCGCCGATTCCCGCATTTGCCATGATCGAGCTCACATAATGCTGGGTTTCGGCGGGCGCGTGGCTCAGCCAGTTTGCTCCCCAGCGTTCCACAGCCTGTACGACATGCTGCGGGCCCCAATTGTATGCCGCCAGCGCCTTGGCCTCATCACCGAAGTTGGCGAGCTGCTCTCGCAGATAGTGGATACCGCCCTGAATGTTCTGCGTCACGTCATGGGGATTCACACCGAGGGCTGCCGCAGTTCCAGGCATCAGTTGCATCATGCCTATAGCGCCGCTCGACGAGTTTACGGCCTGCGGGTTTAGGCCGGATTCCTGTTTAGCCACGCTCACGGCGAGCTTCGGATTGACGCCGGCCACTGAGGCGATTTGCGAGATTAACTCGTGCCAAAAAGAAGACTTGGAGTGGTGAGCCGGCTGGGTCGTGGTCTGCTGCTGGTTCGGCTGCTGAACAGCCTGTGTTGCGAGCGTTGTGGCGTCAATAGGCATTTGCGAAAAACGGGACGGAGCCGCCCTAACCAGCTAAAGCAACCCGTTTGCCAAGAACTTGACGCATATAGGCAAGTTGTTGACAGCGAAGCAACTAGGAAAGTCTTGCCCTGTGCCAAAAGTCTATGATTAGAGCCTTCTTACGCGTTTGCAGCTCCTAACTAAGAAGGCTGAGGGATGTGGAGCGATCTCACTCGTGGTAACCTCAAGTCAGCGGTGGAGAGTCTGCCTATGGCTACCAAAGCGCTGCTGACAATCGCGGACTACACGGCCTTGGAAGAACCTGCGGGCGTGCGATACGAGCTGAACGAGGGGGAGCTGATCGTGACGCCATCTGCCAGTTTCTTTCACAATCGATTGTGCGACAGGTTCATCAGCCTGCTGGATGCTCACGTCACAAGCCACAAACTCGGCGACGTCACCAGCGAGACTGACGTGAAACTGGCGGAAGATGTCGTCCGACGGCCGGACGTGGCTTTTTATCGTGTTGGCCGTCTCGAGGGTGTCGACCTCGATCAGGTGCCGCTGCCGGTGGCTCCAGACCTTGTGATCGAGATTGTCTCTAGGAATGATCGCGCTGCCGATCTCCTCCTGAAAGTCTCGCAATATCTCGCGGCTGGCGTGCAAGCCGTGTGGCTTCTCTACCCCATCACCAGGCTCGCGTATCGCTACACGGCCGGCAGGCTTGAACCTGAAGTTCGCAGCACCCAAGATGACGGTAGGTTTGAAGAGCCTGAACTGTTGCCGGGATTCTCGCTGGCGCTGGCCGACATCTTCCAATCCGCCAGTTAACAAAACGCGGCAGCGCCGCAACGCTGCCGCCGGCTCATTCAAAGACTGCGAGGGGCGATCAACCCCGTTGGTAATTGGCGTGAATCTCGGTCGTCTTACCCGGAATCACCTGGACGCGTTCCATCAAGAGCTCACGGTTGGAAGATACTTAGCGAGTGATTTGACTCGTGCTAACCTCAAGTCAGCGGTGGAGAGTCTGCCTATGGCTACCAAAGCGCTGCTGACAATCGCGGACTACGCGGCCCTGGAAGAACCTGCGGGCGTGCGATATGAACTGAGCGAGGGGGAACTGGTCGTGACGCCGTCCGCCGATTTCTTCCACAATGACTTGCGTGACGAGCTTACTCATCAGCTCAAAACGTTCGTCAAAAGTCACAAATTGGGCCGCGTGACCAGCGAAACTGACGTGAAGCTGGCGGAGGACACAGTCCGCAGGCCTGACGTGGCCTTTATCAGCGCTGGCCGCTTGGAGGGCATAGACCTCGCTCAGGTCCCACTACCGGTCGACCCCGACCTTGTGATCGAGATTGTCTCGAAGAATGATCGCGCCGCCGACCTGCTCTTGAAGGTATCGCAATCTCTCGCGGCTGGCGTAGAAGTCGTGTGGCTTTTGTACCCGAGTACGCAGCTTGCCTATCGCTACACGGCAAGCAGGCTCGAACCTGAAGTCCGAAGCGCCCAGGAAGGTGGCAAATTTGAAGAGCCCAAGATATTGCCGGGATTCTCACTGACGTTAGCTGAGATTTTCAGCGATCCGCTGTAGGGCCGGGGCTTGCCCCGACCAAGGCCCCCCGAGGGTCAGCCTAACGAACGTCGTCCAAAAACAGAACGGCGGCAGCGCCGCAACGCTGCCGCCGGCTCATTCAAAGACTGCGAGGGGCGATCAACCCCGTTGGTAATTGGCGTGAATCTCGGTGGTCTTACCCGGAATCACCTGGACTCGTTCCTGATAAAACGTACGCCCATCCGGATCACGCAACGCAATCTCGTGGTTACCGGGCCGTAGTGAGAACTTCTTCAGCTTCGCCACCGGACCTGCGTATCCGCCATCGACATAAACCGAGGCGTTCTTATCCGGCGTCACAATCTTAACCTTGCCTGTGTTTGGCACGTAATATCCAGGCCCCCAGCCCCACGCGCCGTACCATGCGGGTCCATACCACCTGGGGCCATACCAACCCCATCCAGGACCGTACCAGCCGCCTCCATAGAATCGGCCTGTAACGATGACGCGTCCTCGATGCCACCCCTGTGCCGAAGCGGTAGGAGGGGTAAATACTAGAAATCCTGCAAGCGCAAGTATAGCAATCAAAGGCATTTTCAAGAATTTTCGCATAGGAGTTGTCTCCCTTCACCCGGCCCGCTTCCCCCCACCAGGCTCACTCGTTTAGACGCAGAAACGGTCGGGGTCGTTACCTGCATAACTGCCATCTTTTATGTCAGTTGCCGCGATATTGGCACCCTGATGTGACTACCGGGCCTGGATGCAACCTTACATAGCGACCAGAGACTAGAACGGAGGGTTCCAAATAGGCGCTAAGGTGAGACTTAAGCCAGGCAGCTCTGGATCGCCGCTCAAGGTTTCAGGTGAGGTTAGGAACTGCACTCCCGTAGGCGTGTAAACCTCTACCTGCTTCGATGCCGGGAGGATCAACCAGCCGAGGCGCAAGCCGGCCTGCCGATATTCCTCCATCTTCTCTCGGAGTCTCGCAAGGGTATCGGTTGGAGAGGCCACCTCGATCACGAAATCGGGACAAAGCGGGATAAACTTCTCTTTCTGCTTGCGGCTGAGTTTCTTCAGGCGCGAAAGCCTCGCCCAAGCCGCATCGGGCGCGCGCATCCCACCATTCGGCAGCCGGAACCCTGTGCTGGAGTCAAACGCAACGCCGGTTCCGTCCTGGGCGGCCCACGCTCTCAACTGACTGAACGCCTCGCCACTCTGGTACCCCGAGTAGCCTCCGGCCGGCGACATCACGATGATCTCTCCTCTTGCCGAGCGTTCGATACGCAGATCACGGTTTATCTGGCAAAAGTCGAAGAATTCGTCTTCCGTCCAGTCTACTGTGTTCGCCGGCAGATGCACGGCCTCTTGAGACTCTGGAATAGGAATGGTGAGCTGCATCAAACTCATGCCTTATCTTACCACCATCCTCTAACGTGGCCAGAAGTCGTCCGGTCGCACTCACTCTTTTGCTTGCTCTTGCGCGATGCGTTGCTTTTCTTCCGGCACCGATTTATGATGCGCTGATGCTGGAGCAATGTTGGGAGTTTCAGCCTCCAGCCGAATCCGACAAACAGTAAGGGGAGGACCGCCGATGTCTCGAACTTTTCGCGTGTTAATGGTTTTCGTCTTTCTCGGTTCTACGGCCTTTGCCCAGGATAAAAAAAGGGTAGCCGTCCTGGATTTTGATTACGGCACGGTGAGAAACGCCGTACAAGCTTACTTTGGCACCGACCAGGACGTGGGCAAGGGCATTTCGCTCCTGCTCGAGGAAAAGCTTGTTCAAGACGGCAAATACCGGGTGGTTGACCGCAACACCATGGACAAGATCCTGAAAGAGCAAAACTTCTCGAACAGCGACCGAGTGGACCCCGCCACCGCGGCCAAGATCGGTCATATCCTGGGCGTGAGTTGCATCATTGTCGGCAGCATTACCCAGTTTGGGCGCGATGACAAACACGTCGGGGCCGGGGCGGGGGCCTACGGTCTAGGAAAGTTCGGCCTTGGCGGACTGCACAAGAATGACTCCAAGGCCGTGGTGAATGTGACCGCCAAGATGGTGGATGCGGACACCGCCGAAATTCTCGCCGTGGTTACGGGAACCGGAGAGTCCAAGCGCAGTGGATTCGCAGTGGGTGGCGCCGGGGGCGGCGGGGGCGGCGGCGGCGGTGGTGCTTTGGATATGGGCAGCAGTAATTTTGCCAACACGATTCTCGGTGAAGCGGTGAATGCAGCCGTCGCTAACATGGGTCAGCAGCTTGATGACAAAGCAAGCTCCCTTCCCACGGTCAAGGCGTCCTACTCAGGTCTGGTTGCGGACGTCACCGGCAATACGCTGGTTCTAAACGTCGGAAGCAAGTCGGGCGTCAAGGTTGGAGACCAAATCAACATCTCCCGCAAGGTGAAAGATGTGAAGGATCCCACTACGGGAGCTGTGATCAAAACCATAACCAGCGAACTTGGAACGGCGACCGTTACTGAAGTGGACGATGGTTCGGCCACGGCCACCTTCAATGGCAGCACTCCGCCCAAGGTCGGTGACGTTGCCAAAAGCCAATAAATCAGCCGCCTCCGCAGCCAGTTGAACGGAACGGGAAGGTGCATCCATGAGCCCGGAAGAGACGGTCCACCGCATCGGCGACTATGAAATCCTTGGGGTGCTCGGCGCCGGTGGCATGGGCAAGGTCTTCAAGGTGCGGAACGTTATTTCGGACCGCATCGAGGCTATGAAGATCCTTCTGCCGGACCTCGCCGGCCAAAAAGAGCTGGCAGACCGCTTTCTTCGCGAGATCAAGCTGCTGGCCAGCCTGAATCATCCCAACATCGCCTCCCTGCGCACCGCTCTCACCCTTGGCAATCAACTGGTGATGATCATGGAGTTCGTGGAGGGCACCACGCTGGCTGCTCGAGTGGAGCAGGGGCCCATTCCGCCCGCCGACGCGGTGGACTACATTGACCAGGTGCTGGTGGCCTTGAGTTACGCCCACCGGCAGCACGTCATTCATCGCGACATCAAGCCCGCCAACATGATGCTGACGCCGCAAGGCCTGGTAAAGCTCATGGATTTCGGTATCGCGCGCTCAGGCCAGGACCGCGGTACGACCATGACGGGAACCACCCTGGGCTCGCTGTACTACATGTCGCCCGAACAGGTGAAGGGCGAGGGCGTTGACGCCCGTTCGGACTTGTATTCCGTGGCCGTGTCGCTTTACGAGCTGGTCACCGGCCGCAAGCCGTTCCAAGCGGACAGCAACTATTCGCTGATGTCGGCCCACCTTCAACAGGCGCCCACACCTCCCATCGAGTTGCAACCCAGCTTGCCGTTCACGTTGAACGAAGTCATCTTGATGGGCTTGGCCAAGGACCCGGCACAGCGCTTCCAATCAGCGGACGCCTTCCGCAACGCCCTTAAGAACGTGGCAGAAGGCTTGCGAAAACGCAGTGACGTTGCCGTGGCGCCGGTTTCGCCACCCCCTGCGGTCGGGGCCACGGCGGTTTTTCAAGACCACCTTCCGCCTCGGAGCGCCGCAAGCCCAGTGGCCGAACCGGCAGCGGCCCCTGTTCAGCCATCTGTTCAGGCGCAAGCTGAGGCGCCCGTTCCGGCGGCCATAGGGACGCCGCCCAGTACAATATCTGGCACAGCACCTGCCGTCGCGCAACCGGGGCCTCAGGGGGTGCCGCAGCCTCTCCCCGACTCTGCCAAACCAGGGGGTTATCGGGGTTTTTATATGACGCTGGGCGCACTTGTGGTCTTGGCGGTGCTAGTAGCTGCCGGTGTGTACGTGCCGCGATGGGAGAAAGCTCGGGCCAGCGGACAAGCGTCTCAGAGCACACAGCAGCCGGCCAGTCCCGCAACCAGCGCGCCCGCCAGTCCGGCTAATGCCGGTGGGGATGGAAGCCAACCGCCGACCAACTCGGGTTCAAGCGCGACCGCGACTGCGACGAGCTCGCAACAGCCAGCGGCAAACGCCGTTGAAAGTCAGCCGTCCACCCCGCCGTCCAGTTCAGACTCGAATTCCGCTTCGGCGGCAAATGCGCCGTCTGGCGACTCCGGACATGGGCAGGCCAAGGCAACCGCGACGGAGAACAGCGGGCAGCACCACCCTTCCAACTCGCCTTCGCAAGGGCGATCCTCAGGCAACCAGGTTCAGGCAAGCGAGCAGCCTTCCACTCCATCCTCTGCCGGCTCAACACAATCCGGACAATCGCAAGCAGGGGTGCAGCAAGCCGGCGGTGCCGGCAGTCAAGCCACGGCAGCGGATTCGGCGGTAATGGATGAACTGGAACATCAGATGGACCAGCTCACCAGCCGTGCCGCAGCCGCCAAGGACAGTGTGGAAACCATAAGGCGCGAACAGAGCCAGCAAGGCCTGAACCTGCGAGGAGACATCTCGGCGGCCGAGCAGCGCATGGATACTTACATGGGCAAGGCGCAATCGGCCTTTCAAAATCAGGACGCCAAGAGCACCAAGAGATACCTGGATCTCGCCGAACCCGAAATCGAAACGCTGGAAAAGTTTTTGGGACGGCGCTAAAGCCAGCGATGGAGCAATTCGACGTGACGCGGGAGCAGATCGCAGCGGTGCTTGATTTTGTGGCCAAAAGTCAGTCGCGCGCCTCGACATAGGCGTCACCCGCGAACAGAATGCGCATCTACGGATGGGGGGGCCGGTGCTTCCGTGCTCTGCGATGTGTAAATTCCAGAACCGCTTGAACCTGCTGGCATTGTGACCTGTCGAGAGCTGCCATTTCTCACCTTCCTGCCCAGCTTTTTGCTACACTTCCCGGCCGCCAGGTCACGCGCAGGTTTCCTCTTCTGTGCTTGTCGAAAAGCCGCGGACCCGAACGCGCCGTCGCCACGGTCACTGCCAAAGTTCATCTTGCTCGCGGGCGGAGTCCCGCCTAACATGAATTGTCCTTCACGTGACGTATGTCCCTCAAGAGCTACATGACAGAAGTCAAGTCCGTGGAAAGCGAGATTGGCTTCTATACGCCGCTCGCAACCCACGTTTTCGGCGCACTTCTGGGCTATCCGCCCAAACAACGAGTGATCAACAAATCGGGTAAACACGGCATCCCGGATGTACGGCTTTATTCGCAGGAGGATGGCTCGGAGTGGGTGGTCGTCGAAGCCAAGCTCGACGACGCGGAAATCCGCGCCGACGCTCGAAGAGCAAGAATCTGGCACGAGCAGGTTCTGGAGCACGGCTACATCGGCCCTGAGACGTATTACGTGATGCTCTGCGCCCCGTACACGTTCTATGTTTGCGATCTGGACGGACAAATTGTCGAGGCGCTTCATATTGAAGACGACGCCTTGCTTGACCCGAAGTCGGGAAGGCAATTTCCGTTGAGTGGCGTAGTTTTTCGCGAGCGCCTCCATCTGGTGAGCTACGCCGCGTCGCTTGAGCGGCGGCAGTTCGAGGCCTTCCGGGAAGGCAAACTGAAAAGCGGCCATATTCGGCTGACACCCGAGACGCTGCCGCAGCTACACTCCGTCTTCGAGCAAGCGATTGAAAAGCTAAAGGAGTATTGCAGCTTTCGGTTCGGCCAGCTCCGCGCCGAATACGAAGAGGCTCAGAAAGCCGTTGCCGATCTTCAGCAAAGGTTTGACGACGCCGGTTCCGGCGCCGTGAAAGCCAGGGCAAGGCTCCGGTATCGGATGCTCACGCTCCGCGCCCGGCACGAGCTCGCCTTTCAAATCTTCGAACGCGATTATGATCGCTTCAGGCACGATCAGACCTACGCCGGTACTGAAAAGGAAGAGAATTTCGAGGACATTTTCTGCACCAACACCGCCTATGTGGCCCTCAGCCGCCTTTTCTTTGTGCGCATCTGCGAAGATACCGGCCTGACGACGCGTAAAATTTCAAATTCCGGTATCGCCGTCTGGCGCAGCTTCGTTGAGAACATCAAAGAGCACTACCAAGACCTCTTGGAGGTCGCTTTCAAAGACGTCCGGCATATCTACCTGGGCCTTTTTGAGCCGACGGTTTTCGACTGGTTTGGAAAGTCAGATGGAAAGCTTCACGACATTCTGGAACGTATCCTGTTCCGTCTGAATGCCTTCAACTTCCGCGAGATCAACCGCGACGTGCTTGGCTCCATCTACCAGTATTTTCGCCCGCGAATAGAGCGGCGGCGCCTGGGTGAATACTATACGCCCGTCGAGGTGGTGGACTTCATCCTCTCGGAGTGCGGTTATGCCAGCGACCCCGACATCATGCAGAAGCGCATTCTCGATCCCTCTTGCGGATCATTCACTTTTGGCGTTCGTGCTGTGCAACCCCTCTTGCGCGCTGGGGCGCATCTCTCCGCCCAGAACAAGATCGATCTAATTCGAAACTCTGTCCGCGGACAGGACATTAACCCCTTTTCTGCCTTTCTGTCCCACCTAAGCTTAGTGTTTACCATTCTCGATGTCTATCTTGCGGCCAAGTCGACGAATCCCGAGTACGAGATTGCACCGTTTGATGTCGGCGTCCGGAACTCGCTCACCTTTGGGGTGCCGGATTCCAGCGAAGCGGACCTCGCGGCCGATTCGAAGGACTTGGCCCCTGAAGAAATTGAACGGTTCCACTACATCGTGGGAAATCCGCCGTTTGTTCGCAACGAGCGGCTGCCGGAGCCCGACCGTGCAGTTTTGCGCAGCCTGTTTCCCTCCCTCGCCATTCGCAATACGGACCTTTCGGTGTTCTTCCTTTACGTGGCCGTAAAGTACTTGGCGACGGAAGACGCCCGAATTGGGATGGTAGCGCCTGTCGGAGTGGCCAATACCCAGATGGCGGCCTACCTTCGCAACGTTCTGAAGGAATACGAGATCACGGAACTGGTATCGCTTGAATGGTGCGCCAAAGAAGTTTTTCCTGGTGCTGATATTGTTCCCATGCTGATCTTCATTAGAAAGAAGGCGCCCGCCATTGACCACCGTCTCAAGCTTGTGCGCGGGCTGTCGAGCCTGGCGGAGGTTCGCCGCTGCCTCAACGATCCCCCATTTCTGGCCTCAAAATCGTCGTACCTGCCTTTTTCCGACTGGACGACCCTGAGTCCGTTCGGGGATTGGTGCCTGGAGGTTGCCGCGGCTGACCTGCCCATTCTGGAGAAACTTAGGTCGCGCCCGACGTTTGAAGCCGAAGATGTGGCTCGCTGTGGGTTCGCGGTCAAAGCCGGAAACAACGCTAAGTTTCTCCGCCCGATTGATCGTAAGGCCGAAAATAACGAGGCGCCATTTGTTAAGGGCCAGCATATCGGGGCGTTTCGCGTTTCAGACGAAGTCGATGAGTACGCTGACCTAGGGAAGATTCAGAGTGCCGAGGACGCTTCGATTTGGGGAGAACTCGATTTCTACCAAGCGAACCGCGGACTCACGGACGACACCGGGCTTGGCCGACAGGATTACAAGACGCCGCACAAACTCGCAACCGGGTCTCCAAGCGATGTACTCTGCTGCCTCATACCTGAGATTTACGTTACTTTGGCGGCGGCGGTTGCCGATCCTCTCTCGGTAGTGGCCAACAATAGCGTGATCGTGGTGGTTCCGAAAAAGTTCAGTGCCTACTGCCTGGCAGCGATCATCAATTCGCGCGTCTCGCGGTACTATGCCTTTCTCACGCTGCGCTCTGCTATCCTGCTGCGCCGCCGGACCACGTGGTTCCCGCGCGCAATTAAGGCGCTACGTATGCCGGCGCTTACACCGCAGACGTCGAGAAAGCTTCACGACCTGGCGTTTGAAGCCACTCAGCTTTCTGCGACTGTGCGGAAGAGCGCGGTGGAGGCCTACGCCGACGAGATCTCCACCGTAGCCGATCTGACGAAGGCAGGTTTTCTGGGGGTGCAAGCACCTCACGATGCCATCCCGCTTTATCGCGAAGACCTTGCGGCGGCGCAAGTGGATGGAAGCACGCTTCCTGGGTACGAGCTGTCCAATGCCTCCGCCGACGTGATGACTCTTCTCCCGGTGGCGCTCCTGGCTTCGGAGCAGGAAGAGTTCGACCGCGAGGCCATCGAGAATCTACCCCTTCCGGCGGACCCCGGAGCGCGTGCGCGTCTGGCAGCAGTGATCCGCGACTTTGAGTCGGGCTTGAAGAAAACGCAGGATCGAGTACTTGCGATCATGGAGGAAATCGATGAGGTCGTGGCGGTGGGACTCGGTCTCAGCCCTGGGGAACACGAAGTTATTCGCAGGCGCTGCCAGGAGTTTCCTCTTTCCGTAACCGTCGAACGCCCACGTTTCGCCTGGAGCGCCGACCGCAAACGCCAAGCTCGCCGCACTTACCGTCCCGGAGAACGATTCAAGTAGGCCGTCCTGATCAGGGGAAGCGATTTCCTCCTTTTGTAAACATTGTTCCGTTTGTTAGGAACGTTCGCAACGTTTGCAATGATCTATACCTTTACTCGCCTTCGGTCTTCTGATGGAGTGAAAGTGGGAGCAGTCGCCATGGTTCAAGTCAGGGCAGGTCGAAGGTCTTTGGAGGTCGGAGCCCGCGAGCACTCCTCAGTGCCCCTCAGGGCTATGGGGTGCGAGAAGTCGGGGGGGGGAAGCCTGGTTTGCTGCCAACCAAAGCACCCCCCCCGGGAGGTCACCCTATCGCGCAAAACGAACCCAAACTTGTATCGTGTTGTTGCGGCGGATGTTAATGGCGATCTGGGGGCCTATTTGCCAAACGAGTCGAAAAAACGAACCCAAAACACCTAACCCGCAGATTCAAATATGGATAATGGTCAAAAAGGGGCCAAATTGGCGTTCGAAAACGAACCTAGAGAAAGCGCCGGGATAAACCGACCTGGAGTTGAGGATGAAAGAGCCTCACAGGAAAGGAGTAGCGATCCACCCTGACCCCGAGTCATGCGCCAGCAGCCGTAAGGATGCGGGCGAGGCGTTGACAGGGGCACACGCAGGCTGGGTA
>DATJYK010000105.1:0-1723 GCA_035578005.1 Terriglobia bacterium | reverse complement strand
GCGGATGCGGGAATTCCGCTCGTCCGGATCTGTGCTGGGGGCGCTCGGAAACAGGCGTCCCTAGCGCGAAGTCGCGACGCTCTGCGGCTTCACAGATCAACGCCTTCGGCGCCGCGTGAGCTCTCACACTGGCCCATTCTGTCGGTTGACTCCGGAATTGGCCTAATTTGGTCGATCGTTGCTTTGCTTTCACAAAGTGGTTGTCCGAGTACACCAATAAGGTGCAGCACATAACGATAACAAGTGTCAGACTCTTGTCACCACCAAGCTGGAGGCCGGTCGCGGAATCGCCAAGGATTCGCCGATGGGACAGGTGAAGCTGCCAGCTATTCTCATTTTGAGATTGCGGGATTTTTTTGGCTTGGGTCTATCGCGCTGAATCGATTTCTGATTCAAGCTCTGTGTGACGGTTTTGACGGATTTGCTTGGAGGGGTTCGAACGACCTGCGCCGGCTTGGCGGACAAGCGGCAGGGCAAGAATTCGCATTGGACGATGGCCGATATCGGCATGGCGGCGTTTTCCGCATTTTTCATGCAGAGCCCGTCGTTTCTTTCCCACCAAAATCAGCTTCGCGCCGGGGCTGGGCATGGGCGCTCCAATTGCGAGACGCTGTTTGGCATGCAGTCCATACCCAGCGACAATCACATCCGGGACATGCTGGATTTCGTCGAGCCCGCGAGCCTCGACGGGTTGTTCGACGAAGCGCTCGCGGCGGTGGAGCGGGCCGGCGCGCTGGCGCCCTTGACCCGTCTCGACGGGCGCTTGCTGATCGCGCTCGACGGAACGGAATACTTTTGTTCGAACAAGCTGTCGTGTCGCCACTGTTCGACGCGCAAACGCGCCAATGGCGTGACCGAATTTTATCATACGATGCTCGCCGCCAGCGTCGTCACGCCCGGACGCAATCTGGCGCTGCCCCTGCCGCCGGAGTTCGTGCGGCCACAAGACGGCCGCGACAAGCAGGATTGTGAAAGCCGCGCCGCGCGCCGATGGCTCCTCGCCCATGGCGAACGCTACAGAAGGTTCGATCCCGTTTATCTCGGCGACGACCTCTATGCCCATCAGCCTCTGTGCGAGGCGATCCTGGCGAGCGGCGGACATTTTCTGTTCGTCTGCAAACCCGACAGCCACAAAACGTTGTATGAATACCTGACCGGCGTCGAGATGGCCTCCCTGTCGAAGCCGGTCAAGCGCGGCAAACAGCGGGCCACCCATGCCTGGCGCTGGTTGAACGCCGTCCCGATCCGCGATGGCGAGGACGCGCTCATGGTCAACTGGCTGGAACTGACCATCCGCAACGCCAAGGGCGAGATCACCTACCGCAACAGTTTCGTCAGCGACCTACCCGTCGACGCGAGCCGGGTCGAGAGCATGGCCGACGCAGGGCGGGCGAGGTGGAAAATCGAGAACGAAACCTTCAACGTGCTCAAAACGAAGGGATACAATCTCGAACACAACTTTGGCCACGGAAAGAACCATCTCTCCTCGATGCTGGCCAGCCTCAATCTCCTCGCCTTCGCCATCCATGCCGCCGCCGAGCTCGCCGATGAAGCCTGGAACCTCGCCCTCAAGGCCTCGGGCGCGCGAATCCGCTTCTTCAATCACCTGCGATCCCTCACCGTCTTCATCCTCTTCCCCTCCTGGGAAGACCTCCTCAAAACCCTCGCTTTCCAAGCCATGCAGCCCCAGCCGCCATGATCAACGCCAAAATGAGAACCGCTG
>DATJYK010000104.1:0-6078 GCA_035578005.1 Terriglobia bacterium | reverse complement strand
GTCGGCCGTCTCCGTCCAGTATTCGAAGGAGGTGCGGAAGACAGCGAGCGCCACTTCGGCGGCCAGTGTCGCCACGGGTTCCTCGACGCCCCGGCTGTGGAGTGTTTCGGCGACGCTGGACGCCCAGGATGCAAGCTTGATCAGCTCTCGCTCGCGAAGCTCAGCGTTCGCGGCGATAAGGCGCTGGCGCTGTCCTGCGAGCTCCCGGCCGCGCTGTTCCTCGAGGGCCGCTCCGACGGCGAGGAAGCCCGCGGCGGCGGCCGTGAGTGGGTCAGCAGATTCGGCCGCGTTGGCGACCCCCGCGAGGAGGGCGTCTTTCATGTCGTCGGCGCCGCCGAAGAGCACTTCGCGCTTGTCGGCGTAGTGGCGGAAGAAGGTGCGCTCGGTGAGCCCGGCCCGTTCGGCGATCTCGGCCACGGTCGTCTGGTTGAAGCCCTGCTCGCGGTAGAGATCCATCGCCGCCTGCGCGAGCCGGGCGCGTGCGTTCGGTTCCCACCTCGTCATCGGCCTCATCCTAGTGACGGCAGCGACTGTCATAGCTTTGCTACAGTGATGTCAGCTTATGACATCACTGTCTAGTGGGAGGTTCTCATGCGTGTTTTCGTCACCGGGGCATCGGGTTGGATCGGCTCCGCCGTCGTGCCCGAGCTGATCGCGGCAGGCCACGAAGTCGTCGGGCTTGCGCGCTCCGACAACTCCGCAGCAGCGCTCGCCGCTGCCGGCGCGGAGATCGTGCGCGGCGATCTCGACGACCTCGATCTCCTCCACTCCGCCGCGGAGGACTCGGACGGCGTGATCCACCTTGCCTTCAAGCACGACCTCGTCTACGCCGGCGACCTGGCGGGGGCCGCAGCGGCCGACCGCGACGCGATCGAGACTCTGGGAGACGCCCTCGTCGACTCGGGGCGGCCGTTCCTCATTGCCTCCGGCCTGCTCGGACTCGCACCGGGCAGGGTCGCGACCGAGCATGACGGCCACGACCTCTCCGCCGTCGCTGAACCGACGCGGGCACGGCGCGAGAACGCCGAGGTGACGCTCACCTTCGCCTCCCGCAGCGTCCGCTCGGCGATCGTGCGCCTCGCCACGACCGTGCACGGCGACGGCGACAACGGCTTCCTACCGATCATCGTCGGGATCGCCCGCGACAGAGGCGTCTCCGCCTACATCGGCGATGGGTTGAACCGCTGGCCGGCCGTGCACCGACTCGACGCCGCACGCCTCTTCCGGCTCGCACTCGAGCACGCCCCCGCGGGCTCGACCCTGCACGGCGTCGACGACGAAGGCGTGCCTTTCCGCGAGATCGCCGAAGTGATCGGACGCCACCTCGAGATCCCCGTCGCGAGTATCTCCCCCGACGAAGCCGGCGAGCACTTCGGCGCGCTCGCCCAGTTCATCGGCGCCGACGGACCGGGCTCGAGCACGCTCACACGCGAGCTGCTCGACTGGCAGCCGACCCAGCCCGGCCTCATCGCCGACCTCGAGCAGGGCCATTACTTCAAGCAGCGCGCAACGATCACCACAGGCACCTGATTCGCTGCCCAGTAACTCCGCGCCTCCTCGGCGTCTGAGCGGGAAGGGGGTCGACGAGGGTCGCCGAGGCTCAGCTGTGGATCAGCAACGGTGCGCGACCGGTTCCTCGAATAGGAGATGGTTGAGGACGACATCCATGTGAACGGATCCTTCCGCAAAGAGGTGCTCGTCAGGCGCGACCGGCGCGTCGGGCAATGAGGTGCATCCGAGTGCCGCACACCGTGCCGGCCGTAGGTGACCTTGCCGGCGTGGGAGGTCTGACTAACCCTCGCGGGGTTGGTTTCACAACGGTCCTCACCGGTCCGATTTCTGACGCAAGGACGCTTCCGATGACGCCCTGCATTGGCCCAGGAAAGTTGGGCGCCGGGCATTCCCCAAAGGTGCGCCCAGAGCATCGCGTCGATGCGCATTGGCCGCATTGCCACTGATCCTGACAGGGTCACCTAACGACGCAAGAGTGCTCATATCGTCTGACTGACCGGACTGTGGAACTTCGTCCGGACTGTCATATCACCACCATTTTGGAGGTCACCGTGCGTTACAGAAAGCTGGGCAGCTCTGACATCGACGTGTCCGAAATTGCCCTCGGCTCATGGCTTACCTACGCCGGTGGCGTAGAGGCAGACAGGACGCGAGATTGCACCGAAGCAGCGTTCGAGTCGGGCATCAACTTCTTCGATACCGCCGAGGTCTATGGCAACGGCGCCGCGGAGGCAGCGTGGGGCGAAATCCTCAGCGCCCACCCTCGCGATTCCTACGTCATCGCAACCAAGGTCTGGGGAGAGCTCACGCCCCCGGAGCAGGGACAGTCGGGGGCCTACATTCGCAAGGCGATCGACGCCTCGCTCGAGCGACTGAAGACGGACTACGTAGATCTGTACTACATCCATCGATTCGACACCCAGACTCCGATTGAAGAGACGATCGACGCCCTAAAGGAGATTCGGAACTCTGGCAAGGCCCGCTACTTCGGCTTTAGCGAGTGGACCCCGGAGCAGATCCAGGCTGGCATCGATCTTGCGGGCCCCGACTTCTTCGTCGCGTCGCAGCCGCAGTACTCGATGCTCTGGCGGGCGCCCGAGGCGGAGGTCTTCCCGCTGTGCGCAGCAAACGGGATCTCGCAGGCGGTCTGGTCACCGCTCGCACAGGGCGTGCTTACCGGAAAGTATGCGCCCGGCGAGGCTCCCGCATCCGACTCGCGTGCAGCAAACGACGCAATGAACGTTTCGATGGGCTTGATTGCCAGCGAGCGTGCGATCGAAGCTGTCCAGGGACTGCGTCCGATTGCCGACGGCGCCGGGCTCACCATGGCCGAGATGGCACTCGCGTGGGTACTCAGGCGGTCCGAGCTGGCTGCCGCCCTGACGGGTGCATCACGCCCAGAGCAGGTGTACGCGAACGCGAAGGCATCTGGCGTCGAGCTTTCGGCCGACACCCTCGAGGCGATCGACGCAGCGCTCGCAGATGTGGCTCAGATGACGCCGGCACTCGCGATCTACGCCAAGGAAGGCGTCCTGCACCGCTGAGACCGGATCAGAGAGACCGGCAAAACGACGAAGTCCCGTGAGGTGACTTATGCGAAGCGCAGACGAACTCTCGGTCCTCATCACGGGCGGCGGTTCCGGCATCGGAGCAGGGACCGCCGCCTACCTTGCTGAGTTAGGTGCGAAGGTGACGATCACCGGGCCGGCGCGAGGAGAGGCTGCAGGAAGTCGCAGAGGCCATAGGCGAGAGATGTGCATGGGTCGCCGGAAGCATCGATGACGCCACCGACCGCGAAGCGATGGTCGCCGGTGCGGCAGAGCACGGTGGTGGCGTCGATGCCTTGGTGCATTGCGCCGGCAACATCTATCGCAGCCCGATCGAAAACCTGGACGAGGCCGGACTGCAGGCGCTGTTCCAGACCAACGGCATATCGACGATGATGATGACGCGCGCCGCCCTGCCGGCCATCGTTCAGAGCAAGGGCGCGATCGTCTTCTTCGGTTCTGCGCACGTCCAGCGTGCGTTTCCGAGTGCCTCGCCATATGCGGCAACCAAGGCAGCGCAAGAGACGCTTGCCAGAGCGTTCGCCGCAGAGCGTGGACCGAAGGGCGTGCGAGTCAACTGCCTACGGCCAGGCTCGATCCTGACCGAGACTAATCAGCGAGCCGGTATCGTCGAGACGCAGCGGCGCGCCAACGTGCCAGCTCGCTGCTCTCAGAGCAGGCCTTGGACTTCGAAGGCACGACTCGTTACGCCGCGGAGGCAGTCGCGTATCTAACCCGCGCGGAATGGACCACGGGCGAGATTCTGGTCGTCGATGGCGGGCTCGGGCTGGGGACCATCCACGCATGAGATGCGACTCCCAGTCAGGACAGATAGCGGCCTTGCGCGATCGTCGGAGGAGAACGGCGCGCCGTGTGCTGGACTTCCGCTGAGTGACCCCCTCCGGGTCATGTAACCCCGCGACTACGGGGCTAGGGTTATATCTATGCGCTTGCCACAACACCTGACCATCGGCAGCCTTGACGAAGACGGCGCCTTCGCCGGAGCACCGGTACGGATCGATCTAGTGAATGCCGCTGGTCGCGGCGGGACCACCGATGTCGGGCCGTTCGGGGGTGTCCGATGAGCAGCAACGCCCTTGGAGAGTTTCTTCGCGGTAGACGCGAGCGGCTGACTCCCGACGATGCAGGCATCCCAGACGTGGGGCTACGCCGGGTGTCCGGTCTACGGCGCGAGGAACTTGCGATGGTCGCCGGCGTCAGCAGTCCCTACTACACCCGGCTCGAGCAGGGACGCGACCGCAACCCATCGCCGCAGGTGCTCGATGCGATTGGCCGAGCACTGGGTCTGGACGAGCCAGCGATGACGTACATGCATCGGCTCGCCCAGGCAGCCCAGACGCCGCCGCGCACCAAGTCGCTCGACGAGCTGGTGTCGCCTCAGCTCCAGCACATCGTGGAAGGCTGGACGGACCGGCCCGCTGTCATCGTCGGGCGCTACCGCGATGTGCTGAGTGCCAACGCCCTCGCACAAGTCCTCAATCCTGGGTTCATCCCGGGACGCAACCTGCTGTTCCATACCTTCCTGGATCCCGAGGGCCGAGAGTATTACCTGGACTGGCATGAGATCGCCGAAGGTGCGGTGGCCGGGTTGCGCGCGGCCGCTGGCACGACTCCAGACGATCCCCACTTCATCGAGCTCGTAGGCGAGCTATCCCTGAAGAGCGATGACTTCCGCCAAATCTGGGCGCGTCAGGACGTGGGGGCCCGCATTAGCGGGCACAAGCGCTACAACAATCCGTTCGTCGGCCTAATCACTCTCGACTACGAAACGTTTACCGTCAACGCGTGCCCCGACCAGACGCTGTTCCTCTTCCACGCGGAACCAGGCGGGCCCGACGAAGCATCGCTCAGACTCCTCGGCGCGATCGCTGGACTCGACGGGCAATCCGATACAGCGCGTGGCAATGGAGAACTGGGCGACAGCCTCGACCCATGGCCGTCGGGTCCGGCCATCCGAGCCGTGGATATCTAGGAGGCGCTTCCTCGTCCACGAGATCGCCGTTGTCGCGCTGATAAGAACGAACGTTCTTTGGCTTCCCGGCCGCGCAGCACCCCGCGAATCCGCAGAACCGAGGCTCGACGTCGTCGGTGCCCATTGACTCAGGACGCCAGTCGAATAGGTCAAGACGGATGCGACGAAGGCGGCTCTTCCGCCAACTTTCGCGCCGGGTTGTCGACTGTCTCCAGGCGTCTCGCACCTCCGCCTGCAGGCCGCTGGCGACGAACCAACCCCACCACTTGCCCCTTGGAGGAATCATGGATCAATCCAAACCCCGCATAGCTCTGATCACGGGCGGCTCGCGCGGCATCGGGCGCGCAGTCGTCGACCGCCTCAGTCGTGACGGCTTCAGCATCGCGGTCGTCTACGCCAACAACCGTGCGGCCGCAGATGAAGCAGTTGAAGCGGCTGCTGCGAATGGTGTCGAGGCTGCGGCCTTCGACGCGGACGTCGGTGACGAAGTAACGATGGCTGCCGCCTTCGACGCGACCGAGGAGCGCTTCGGCGGCATTGACGCGGTCGTCCACGCTGCCGGGCAGATGTCGCTGGCACCTTTGGTCGACTTCGACCTGGACGTCCTCGATCGGATGTTCCACACAAACCTGCGCGGGACATTCGTAGTCGATCAGCAGGCAGCCCGCCGCTTGCGACCGGGCGGGACGATCGTCAACTTTTCCTCCTCGGTGCTCGGCCGCGTGCTGCCGACCTACACCGGCTATGCGGCTAGCAAAGCGGCAGTCGAGGCAATGACGTTCATCCTCGCGCACGAGCTGCGAGGCCGCGACGTCACCGTCAACGCGATTGCGCCGGGACCGACTGCTACTGACATGTTCCTCGAGGGCAAGGACCAGGAGCTCCTTGACAGGCTCGCCCACTCAGTGCCGCTCGAACGGCTCGGTCAGCCCGAGGACATCGTGTCGATGGTCGCGCTCCTATGCCGGCCCGAGGGCCATTGGATCAACGGTCAGACGATCCGCGTTAACGGCGGCATCATCTAGT
>DATJYK010000103.1:0-5639 GCA_035578005.1 Terriglobia bacterium | reverse complement strand
GCTGGCGGGTACTGGTGTCATTCGCTGGGCGGAACCCTCCGGGGCGCAGTCATTCCCGCGAAGGCGGGAATCCACTTTCTTGACACCTTCTTTTTACAAGGACTTCTGCAATGGATTCCCGCCTTCGCGGGAATGACTGCGGTTGCGAGGCGTTCAAATGACCAGTACCGATTGCCTTGGGAACCTGCGGGGTGTATCTTGGCCTTCGGCCAGGGCCTGAAACGGCGCGGAGGCCAGTGCCGATCCGAGGGGACATTGTGGCAACAGGGACGTCAGTGACTCTAGAGAGCGCTCAGCAGTTGGAGCAGGAAGTCGCGCGAGGCCAAGTCACGCCGGAGCCGCATCGTTGGAGTCTTGGACTGCGCATCGCTTTCCGGTTCTTCTTTGCCTATTTCACCCTATACAGTTTCAGCAACCAGATCCTCGGCGGGCTGCTGAACGTCAACTTCGCAAAATTTGACCTTCCTGAGCTCGGAATTGTCTGGCCGCTGCGCCAGATCACGTTTTGGACCGCCGCTCACGTTTTCCGCGTCAGTCACCCGCTGGTTTACACCGGCAGCGGCAGTGGCGATAAAGTGTTCGACTGGGTGCAGACTTTCTGCCTGCTCACGTTCGCAGTGGTAATCGCCGCTCTGTGGTCCGCTCTCGATCGCCGACGGCTGAACTACGTGACACTCCACAAGTGGTTCCGGCTGTTCCTGCGCTTTGCTTTGGGCTCGGAGATGCTCATTTACGGCTTAGACAAAATCATTCCCCTTCAGATGCCATTCCCATATCTGACTCGCCTGATGGAGCCCTACGGCAATTTCTCACCGATGGGTACGCTGTGGTCATCGGTGGGAGCTTCACCCGCTTACGAGGTCTTCGCAGGCTGCGCCGAAACCCTGGGTGGCGTACTTGTCATGATTCCGCGCACGGCAACGCTGGGCGCGCTCGTTTGCCTGGCCGATCTCACGCAGGTGTTCGTGCTGAACATGACGTACGATGTGCCGGTGAAACTTTTGTCATTTCACCTCATTCTGTTCTCCCTTTTCCTGCTGGCTCCGGAAGCGCGCCGCCTGCTCGACTTCTTCTTTTTCTCGGAGCGCCCTGTCGCAGCGTCCGCTCAACCGCCGCTCTGCCGCACTCAGCGCGCCAATCGCATCGCCGTCACGTTGCAGGTGCTGTTTGGCGCTTATCTCGTGGGGATGAATGTGTACAGTGGCATCCAGGACTGGCACACTTACGGCGGCGGCCGTCCCAAGCCCTCGCTCTACGGCATCTGGAACGTGGAGCGATGTCAATCGACGGCCAGGTGCGTTCCCCGCTTCTCACCGATTATGACCGCTGGCGCCGCGTGATATTTGATTTCACTACGTTCACGTCATTCCAGCGTATGGATGAGAGTTCAGCGGGCTTTGGTTCTACCATCAGCGTCAAAGATAAGACTCTGACGCTTACGAAAAGCGGCGACAAGAACTGGAAAGCCAGCTTCAACTTTGACCGTCCGGCGCCGGACCAACTCATTCTCGACGGCGCCATGGATGGCCGCAAGATTCACATGCAGCTCAAACTCTTCGACCGCAACAAACTGACGCTGGTGAACCGCGGCTTCCACTGGATCAACGACTACCCGTTCCAACGTTGAGGTACAAGGCAGGTATGAGAATGCGATTCGCAGCGGCACTCTTTGTGGTTCTCGCGTTCGCAGGCGCACCGGGGGCTGAGGAACACCCGAGCTTGCGGCAGGTTCAGACAATCCCGCTTGCCAACGTCGAAGGACGCATTGACCACATGAGCGTCGACGTACAGGGGCAACGCCTGTTTGTCTCTGCCCTGGGTAACAATACGCTAGAAGTGCTCGACCTTCGTGAAGGCAAGCGCCTAACCAGCATCACGGGGCTGAGAGAACCGCAGGGGGTGTTCTTTGTCGCCAAGGAGAACAAGATCTTCGTCGCCAACGGGGATGATGGAACGTGCCGCGTCTTTGACGGCACGTCCTACAAACTGCTGTCGACCGTGAACTTCTCGAGTGACGCCGACAATGTGCGCTATGACGCCGCTCGAAATGAGATCTACGTCGGCTACGGCGAGGGAGCCCTGGGCGTGCTGGACGCCGGCAATGGTGCGAAGGTCGGCGACATTGCTCTGAGCGCACATCCGGAGTCATTCCGTTTGGAGGCGTCCGGCCGCAGGATCTTCGTTAACCTGCCCAACGCTGATCACACCATCGCGGTTATAGACCGCGCGAAACAATCCGTCGTGGCGACTTGGCCGGTTGCAGGGGCGGCGAACTTTCCGATGGCGGTGGATGAGCGTGACCATCGCCTTTTTGTGGTGACGCGCCGCCCTGCGAAGCTGATCGTGCTCGACATGGAGTCTGGCAAGGAGGTGGCGAATGATGCGGCCGTAGGCGACGCCGACGATCTTTTCTACGACGCGGCTCGAAAGCTGGTCTACATCTCGGGAGGAGAGGGCTTCATGGATGTCTTCCGCCAGCGCGATCGCGACCATTATGACCTCTCCAGCCGAGTCCCTACCGCACGGGGCGCCCGAACCTCACTGTTTGTTCCTGAGCTGAATCGGCTTTACCTCGCCGTGCCGCGCCGGGGAAATCAGGGAGCTGAAATTCGGACTTACGAGGCTAGGCCTTGAGTGTCACCGCGAGAAACTCAAGAATCGCCAGCTACCGCCCGACCGAGTAACCGCCCTCCAATCGGTACTGTCCTAATTTGGCCCGTAACGCCGGCTTCCAGCCGGCACTGGAGTTTGTACATTTTGAGGCCCGAAGGGCCGTACTAACAAAGCCCTGGGCAACGCCCTTGGGCAACGCCCAGGGTGATCAGCCAAGCCCGGCTAGACCTGGAGCCCTGAAGGGGCGAACCAAGGCAACCTCCCCTCTGTCCCGCCGGTAGCGTTCGTTGTCTTTAACGTCGTCGTGCTCCAGAAACCGTCGATACCCTCCTGAAAGATCGGCATGTGCTTGACCCCCCAGCGCCACGACCAGCAGGGGCTCACGGCCTTTAGCGGTGAAGATCCGATGAAGGTAGATTTGGAAGAGCGATTGATCCATTCCGATACTTCCTTTTAGTTCGCCCTTTCAGGGCTACACTCCTCACACCGCGCGATTACTCGCCCTGGGCGTTGCCGAGGGCTTTGATAGAGCGGCCCTTCGGGCCTCAAAATGTAGAAACTCCAACGCCGCCTTCCAGCCGGCAGATAGCCGCCAAGATGGCGCCGCTACGTTCAAATTAGGACAGCACCCTCCAATCGTTTTACTTGACAACTTGCAGCCAGATGCCGCAAGTTAGCAAGTTCTTGCTTGCTGGCCAGAGCCCCGGGGCATTGTATCGGCAATGTCACAGCCCGGAGGCCCCGCAGGCTCCCCCTTTTATGCGTGTTTGCGTCTGCTTTCACGACCAATGTTTTGACGGCGCCTGCTCGGCGGCGTTCTTTGCGCGGTTCTATCAGGCGTGCGTCAATCCGCAGGCGCAATTTATCTACAAGGGCCTCGTACATCGCGCTGGACAGCTTTTCGACGAGGGTATGTTCGACGGCGACGACAACGCCATCGTGGACTTCAAATACTCGAGCTCCGAGCGCCTGGGCTGGTGGTTTGACCATCACCAGAGCGCCTTTCTGACTGCCGCGGACGCCGAACACTTCGAGCACGACCGGAGCGGCCGCAAGTTTTACGATCCCAGCTTCCGCTCCTGCACGAAGTTCATCAGCCACGTGACGGCTGAGAAGTGGGCTTTCAAGGCGCCGGACCTGGCAGACATGGTGCGCTGGGCGGACGTTATTGATGGAGCACAGTATCCTGATAGCGGTACAGCCGTGGGATTGCGCGACGCGGCCACCCGCCTGACGCTGGTGATCGAGGGGGTGCGAACGCCGGGGTTTGTGGCCGGCCTGATTCCGGACCTCGCCTCAAAGTCCCTGGATGAGATCATGACGATGCCGAAAATCCAGCAGACGTACGAGACACTCTACGCTCGCCACCTGCAATGGACAGACCTTATCCGCTCGCGCGGGGAGTTAGCCGGCGGCGTGCTGTTCTTTGACGTGGCAGACCAGGAATTTGAGGGCTTCAACAAGTTCATTCCCTATCATCTGTTTCCCGACGCTGTGTACAGCGTGGCCATCAGCGCCTCCGCCGCGCGCACCAAGATCGCCGTCGGCAGCAACCCGTGGAATCCCACCCCCAAGAACGTTAATCTCGCCAGTATCTGCGAACGTTACAGTGGCGGCGGGCACGCCAAGGTGGCAGCCATCTCGCTTCCGCCCGGCGAAGTGGAGCAGGCGCGAACCATGGCTCGAGAGATTGTTTCGGAGCTTCAGGCGAGCTTAGAAACAGACGGGCGGTGACGTGCCCGTCACCGCCCGGCAAGACCAGCCTCTAAGTCAGGAGTGCCGCAGCTTGGAACAAGCCTAGGAAGCCAGACCCAGGTTGGTTCCGAGCTGGTGAACATCGTGGCGGAGCGTGCGAGCTTCGGTCCGCTCGTTGACGTACTTTTGGTACTCGTCCACAAAGTTCACGATCCGATCAGCCTTGTTATACATCACATCCGCCTGATTGGTGTAGGCCGGAAACATCAGCGCTTCCTGGTTGTGGTTGAGATAATGGATGGCAGTCTGGGTCGTGTCACTAAGTTCCACCACGCTGGGTGCGATGCGACTGATTGCCTGTTTCTCCAAGGGGGCGGACGTCCGCCGGATGGTTTCAAGCTCGTAAAGCGTTCCATCCATGGCGTTTACCCGCGTGCGGGCGCTGTTTAGGAGGGTGACGTCGTACTCCCAGAAGTTCTCTAAGGGTTCGCGGTCGAGGCTCGACAGCGTGTCAGCGATCTTGCGAACCTGCATGGCGTCGGTCTTCATCTGCCCGAGCAGATCCGACGCTTCCTCAGGAACGTTCGAGGTGGATGACGCCGCGGTGGGTGGTCCCGTTGGGCTAGGTCTCCGCGGAGACGCGAACAACGCCGTTGAGGATAGCCCAATCACTGCTGCTATTAGGCCTAAGTTCCAATAATGCTTTCTCATAGATGAATTTCCTTTCTGGACGCAGGTGCGTGCAATCACAGATTAGCTGTAATCCACACACACAGCGAAACTTACACTACCTTAGATGGTCCACCCGAAGGCAGGCGTTGCCAGACTGAGTCATTTCAAGCCGCGTCACACTTGCGCCCACTGCTGTAGTTTGCGTACTCTCTAGCTGGACGTCTGATCGGAGCCGGATATGAACAAACATACGGAGTTTTTGAAGTCGGGGCCGGCAACCACCCCTGAGTGCACCGGAGTGCGCGAAGCCGGACGGGGGCAAAACCAGGTTCCCGAGAGGGTACCCCCCCAGGGGAAACACGTGCACACGAACGAACCCAAACTTGTATCATGTTGTTACAGCGTGTGTTAATGGCGATACGATGGCCTATTTGCCAAACGAGTCTAAAAAACGAACCCAAAACACTTAAGTCTAACATTCAAGGATTGATAACGGCCAAAAAAGGGCCAAATTGGTGTTCGAAAACGAACCTAAAGAAAGCGCCGGGATAAACCGACCTGGAGTTGAGGATGAAAGAGCCTCACAGGAAAGGAGTAGCGATCCACCCTGACCCCGAGTCATGCGCCAGCAGCCGTAAGGATGCGGGCGAGGCGTTGAC
>DATJYK010000102.1:0-48971 GCA_035578005.1 Terriglobia bacterium | reverse complement strand
AAAGCCGGATCGACGGTGCAAAGAGCGGGCGGGACGCCCGCGCTCCCAGGGTCTCCAGGTCCCCGGCCCCAGCGCAGCCAGACGGAGATGGTCACCGTCCAGCCGGGCGCCGACATCCCGGGACGCCTCAGTCTCAATCTCCAGAAGCTGGGCGGACGCGCCGCTCCGGCGGCCAGTTTCAACCAGTCCTCTTCCGTACGCGTGTCGATCCAGCGGTCGAGGCAGCGCTTCACATTCCACGCCTCGAGCGCCTTATCCAGCACCGCTTGTACGCCGACGAGGCTTTCGGCAGGGATGATCGCGTCATGGAGCTGGAAATAGAAGTCCAAGAAAGTCTTAAGGTTGCGAGTCGCAAGCGGAATGCATCGGCACGAGGCGCGCGCCCGTCGGCCGTGACGCACGGCATTCCAGGCGGAGTGCCGTTTGCCGGCGGCCGTGCGCGGGCCGGTCGATTTGCGGGAATTGCGGCGATTCGCGGCCAGTAAAGCTCGGGTGAGTCGGGGTGATTTGCGTAGGGACATAGCGGTCCTCGGTCCTCGGTTTTCGGTTCGCAGTTGACGGTTCTCGGTAGTCGGTTGTCGGTGTTCGGTTTTCAGGTTAGTTCCCGCTTCAGATTGCGAGAACTGCCGAGCACCGGCACCGACCCACCAACGACCGACAACCGACTACCAACCACCGACGGTAGCAGGTGAAAATGGGACAGTGGGTACTGGCGGGACAAGCAGGAGGAATAATTTAGGGCTGTATGTACTTGAGTTTAGCCTGTGAATAAATGGCCGCTAGGGGTAGGCCGGTCGCCTTGTGTGCAGAAATTGCTCACTTTTGCGTTTGGGCTCGGTGGGCTCACCTGAGCGTTCGGCCTCTCTTATGAGATCGGTCCCAGCAGGCTGCGGAAACAACCGTCCAACCTGTCATTCCGAGGAGCTGACGAGGAATCTTGCATTGTCTTTCTTTTCAGAGCGAGATTTCTCGCTACGCCCGAAATGACAGGGTTCTGCAGGTTTTTTCCGCAACCTGGTAGGCCGCCTTCCGACCAGGATTCGAAAAGGGCGGGGCTTCAGCCAGCTTCAACCCCGCCGAGGCTGCGGAGCCGCGCCCTTTTCGTCGCGTCTCAAGCGCACCGCAGTCCTGCCCATACCCGACGCTTTTTTGGAGCGCAAAGGCGCGACCTCCCAAGCCGTACCTCAACCCGTCCATCGTTTCGCTCCTCAATGTTATTCTGTGTTTTCTTGACCAGGCGGGAACTGGAGTTCTTTGCTCGATCAAATCATTTCCCATTATCGGATCGTGCAGAAGCTGGGCCGCGGCGGCATGGGCGTGGTCTACGAAGCCGAAGACCTCCGCCTGGGCCGGCGCGTGGCGATCAAGTTCCTGCCGGAAGAATTGGCACGCGATCCGCTCGCGCACGTGCGCTTGCAACGCGAGGCACGCGCCGCTTCGGCGCTCAATCATCCCAACATCTGTACGATTCACGATATTGGCGAAGACCACGGGCGCCCGTTCATCGTGATGGAGCGGTTGGAGGGAGCGACGCTGAAGCTGCGTCTCGCCCCCGGGCCCCTGCCGCTCGAAAGGCTCTTGGACCTGGCGTGCCAGATCGCCGAGGCGCTGGAGTCGGCGCACACGGCGGGGATTGTCCATCGCGACATCAAGCCCGCGAACATCTTCATTACGAACCGGGGACAAGCGAAGGTGCTCGATTTCGGCCTGGCGAAGCTGCAGGGGCCTGGGGTCGGGGGCCAGGGACCAGGAAAGGATGCCCTGACCCCTGATTCGCCGACAGTTTCCATCGATCGTGAGCACCTCACCAGTCCAGGCTCCACCGTGGGCACCATCGCTTACATGTCGCCCGAGCAAGCGCGCGGCGAGGAGTTGGACGCGCGGACGGACCTGTTCAGCTTCGGAGCCGTGCTTTACGAAATGGCCAGCGGACGCCCGCCCTTTACTGGCGCCACGTCGGCCGTAATCTTTGCCGCCCTGCTCAAGGAAGGCCCCAAGCCTCCGTTGGAAGTGAATCCAGCTTTGCCGCCGGAGCTGGAACCGATCATTGCCAAGGCGCTGGAGAAAGATCGCAATGCGCGCTACCAGTCGGCCGGCGAGATGTTGGCCCACCTGAAATCTCTCAAGGAGGAGCTCGACTTGGGTGGTGCAGTGGCGCGGACCAAGGCGGTGAGTTGGCCAGGAGACGCTCGGGACCTGTCTGCCGTGCCCGAATCACCCTTGCACGAAAAGGATCCCGGCAAGGCTCCGCGTCGCCCGAGCACAGCACTGGCGTGGGCGCTACTGGTGCTGGCGGTCGCCGGCGGGCTGGCGCTGATCTTGTCCGTCCTCCCCCGGCGCAATCCTCCGCTCACGGACAAGGACACCATCGTGCTGGCCGACTTCACCAACACCACCGGCGATCCCGTGTTCGACGGCACATTGCGTCAGGGCCTATCGGCGCAACTGGAGCAGTCCCCTTTTCTGAACCTGCTCTCGGACCAGCGCATCTCCCAAACGCTCGCACTGATGAGCCAGCCGAAAGACGCGCGGCTCACACAGAGGCTCGCGCGCGAGGTCTGCCAGCGGACAGCGAGCGCCGCCACCATCGAGGGCTCCGTCGCGAGTCTGGGCAGCCAGTACGTGCTGGGGCTTAAGGCGTTGAACTGCCACAGCGGCGACCTGCTGGCCGAGGAGCAGGTCGCGGCCGACGGCAAGGAACAGGTGCTCAAGGCGCTGGGCGAGGCCGCGACGAGGGTGCGGGAGAAACTGGGCGAGTCGCTGGCCTCGGTCGAGAAATATGACGTGCCGCCTGAGAACGTCACCACACCATCACTCGAGGCGCTGCAAGCCTACAGCCTTGGCTACCAGGCGCAGATCGTAAAGGACGACTGGCCCGCCGCCGTTCCCCTTTTCCAACGGGCTATCAGCCTCGACCCGAACTTTGCCATGGCCTACGCGCGGTTGGGAACCAACTACAACAACCTGGGGGAAGGCGCTCGCGCCGCCGAAAACATCCGCAAGGCTTACGAGCTGCGCGAGCGGGTGAGCGAACGGGAGCGGTTCTACATCGACACGCATTACGAGCGCAGCGTCACCGGAGACCTGGAGGCGGCCCGGAAAACCTACGAGTTGTGGGCACAGACCTACCCGCACGACGTCGTTCCGCGCAGCAACCTCGGCATCATCTACTCGATGCTGGGCGACTACCGCAAGGAACTTGCTGCCAGCGAGGAGGCTTTGAAACTCGACCCCGCGAGTGGGATCAACTATGGGAATCTCGCAGGCGCGTACCTGAACCTCAACCGCCCGGATAAGGCCAAATCCACGGTGCAGGAGGCGCAGGCCCAGCATCTTGACGCTCCGCCCCTTCACTACACCCTCTACCAGGTTGATTTCCTGCAGCACGATGCGGAGGGGATGGAGCGTGAGGCCGCCGCGCTGATGGGCAAGCCGGGATACGAAGACGGTATGCTCGACACCGAATCGGACACCGCCGCCTATGCCGGGCAGTTTGTCAAGGCGCGAGAGCTGACGCGGCGGGCGGCCGATTCTGCCCAGCGCGCTGATGAGAAAGAGGCCGCGGCAGGCTACGAGGCCGAAGGCGCGCTGCGTGAAGCACTGGTCGGCAATAAAGTCCAGGCAAGGCAGCAGGCGCAGACTGCACTCGTGCTCTCGGACGGTAGAGACGTGCAGGCAATCTCAGCCCTCGCGGTCGGGCTGGCAGCCGATTTCGTTCAAGCCATGCGCCTTGCTAATGATCTCTCCCAGCGATTCCCAAAAGACACGATAGTGCAGTCCCAATACCTGCCGATGATTCACGCATCCACCATCCTCGGCGGCGGCAACGCCTCCAAGGAGGCTGATAAGGCCATCGAAGCCCTGGCGGCGGCTGCGCCCTACGAACTGGGAGGTCCCCCGGAATTGATCGCTCTCTACCCCGTCTACCTGCGGGCCCAGGCGTACTTGGCGGGCCATCAAGGTGCTGCGGCAGCCAGCGAATTCCAAAAGATTTTCGACCGTCCTGGCGTGGTCGTAAACGAGCCCATCGGCGCGCTGGCGCACTTGGGCCTGGGCCGGGCATATGCACTTGAGGCGGGCGTCGATGTAACACCATCCGGGGGGCGTCTGTCTCGATTGCTCAAGCGCCTGGGCGGCCGAGAACCCCACAACGCTCCCTCACCGGGCAGCTTCTCGGAGCTGCAACCATCCGATGCCCTCGCCAAAGCGCGCACCGCCTATCAGGATTTCTTCGCCCCGTGGAAAGACGCCGACCCCGACATCCCGATCCTCAAGGAGGCCAAAGCGGAATACGCCAAGTTGCATTAGTTCGAGAGTTGAGCGAAAGAACTCCGGTTCGCCGGGAATGACGCTGCAGGAGTGGTAGCGCTACCGGGAATCGAACCCGGGTTTTGAGATTGAGAATCTCACGTCCTAACCCCTAGACGATAGCGCCGGGAACGAGTGTTTATCCGCTGCGGCGGCAGTTCCGTCGAGTCAGCCGCGCAATGGCTGCAAGTAAAGTCTCCCGCGGCCTGACGATTTGACTGCTCCAGAGAGTATAGCATGGGGTTGACCGGTGACAAGCTCGCTGCCTGCACCGTCTCCATCGCATTGGTGGTGCGGTTTGAGCTTGTCGCGGCGAGTTTACCTCGCCATCGGGCGCCGTAAAGTCACCTCTGCGTCAAATTGCACCATCACTGCCCTTTGGTCGCGCTTAGTGTGAGGTCGAGGGCGACTTCATGCCGCCATCGACATGGGACGGTGATCCTTGCAGCCACGGCTGGTGTGGGCCGGGGGCGGGAAAATCCTCCCGTCCGGTTTGGAGCGGAAAAGAGGCTCCAATTGTCCTTTGCGAGGCCCTCTATCGCTCGACCACAACTTCGCGGACAGTTGTAACCCGGCGTTGATGGATCCAGTACACGGCGGCCGCTACGCTCGAGAGCCACGCCACACCTGCCAGCATCGCAAAGGCACCCTTCCATCCGTAAGTGACGGAAACCTGGGCCACCGTGTTCCCGGCCAGCACTCCGCCCAGGTAACCGACGCCATCGATAAAACCAGAAGCAGTGGCGCTTCCTTGCTTGCCGCCGAAGTCCAGGGCGATTGCGCCCGCCAAGTATGAGTATGGACCCAAGATGAGAAAGGCTACCAACGCCACCAGCAGCACGGGCCCGGTCTTGGAAGAGCCCAGACCGCCGTAAGCGAGCAGCAGCAGCGCAACCCCGCTGAGCACCAGACCATAGAAGATGATGGCCGCGCGTCCGCCGGTGCCCAGGCGGTCACTTACAAAGCCGGCGACTAACACTGAGATTCCCCCAAAGAGCGGGAAAAGGGCACTCCTTTCAGCGGCGCCAGCATTGCTGAGGCCGACTGCCTGGGTGAAGTAAGTGGGCGTCCACAGGTTGAACGTCTCGCGCACAATGGTGAATCCGAAGGAGAGGAGGCACACTAGCCAGAAGACTCCACTTCCCAACAGCGGCCGTAGCAGCTCCTTGAGCCCTGCCGGGGTATGCCTTTCACCTTCCTCCTTGAAGACGTTCAGCGGGTTGGTGGCGGGTTCCTGCAGGCCCACGTCGCTCGGCCCCTCTCTTAACAGGAGTAGGTTGAGGACGAGGAGGACGCCCAGCGTGGCGCCAGCTGCCAAAAAAACGCCGCGCCAGCCCACTCCGCGGGCGATGAGCACAGCCATGAACTGCCGCGAGGCGGCGTCGCCGAATAAATAACTAAGGCTGATCACGCCCATGGCGGCGCCGTAAGTGGAATAGGAGAACCATCTGGCGGTAACTTTCACCATCCCGGCCCAGCCCATCGACTGCACCAGGCGGTTGCCGATCCAAGCCAAGGTGAACAGCGGCATTGTGCCGCCCAGGGCAAACAGAACGGTGAAAATCACCGAGCCCGCCATACCCATCAGGAAGTTTCGCTTGCCGCCCAGAAAATCAGCCATGCCGCCACTGGGGAATTTGCCGATGGCGTATGCCAGCACGCCCAACGAGGCGATGGAGCCTAGCCTGACCGTCGCGACACCGGCTGGGACGCCTCGGCGGCCCAGGTCTGCGATGATGAGGGGGAGGGCGACTGAGTAGTCCGAGCGGCAAAGATAATACCCGGCATAGCCCAGAACGAGCAACGAGACGGTGGTTGCTTGCCAGCGCCAGAGACGATCCGGTTGTTTAGACATAGCTATGGTTGCAGTTCGACGCGCATGCGTCAGGGGTATAGGTTACGCGAACGCCCCGCCGTTTGCACAGGCGGTGGCAGAGCGACCACGCAGTGGGTTACCGGGCGAGATTGTAACCAAAATATTATTGAGCATAAGGGGACGATACTGCGATATACTATGGTTTCCTGACGAAAAGCCGGGGATGTTCGCGCGGGAGTTGAAGGAAACGTCTGGTTTCCGAGCAAGTTGGCGAGGGAGCTTGGTGAGCCGGTTTGACTCGGTCAAAATTTCACGATGGCGGTCAAATTTTCACTGTGAATATTTCCCTAGCTGACGATAACGTAACAAGAGATGGCGCATTGTTAACCCTCAGATTTGGCCAGTAACGTGCGCTGTCGGCAGTCAGTTTGGAAAACCAAGGGCGTTACATCACTAGTTAGCAAGAAGGGAGTTCCTATGCTAATCGGAGTACGATTGCGAGAGTTGAGAGAGGAGAGAAATCTCTCTCAAGGCGACATTGAAAAACGGACGGGCCTGCTGCGCTGCTACATCTCACGGGTTGAGAATGGACACACTGTGCCCTCGCTTGAAACCTTGGAGAAGCTGGCCTCAGCGCTGGAGATCCCACTCTATCAACTGTTCACGAACGGTACCGAAGCACCGGCCCTGCCTCATCTAAGCCAGCCCGTCAGCGGTCGAAAAGCGGCTCAGGAGCAGGCCCCGTCGGAGTCTGACAGGCCATTCCTCCGCCAACTGGGCCGCCTGCTATGTCGCATCGCTGAGCCGGACCGAGAGCTTGTTCTGCACGTGGCTCGAAAGCTCGCCACACGGTGAGGGACGCTTCCGCGTTTTACCCGAACGCGCCCCCAGTCAACCTGCAACAATTCTGCACACCGGCGGCCGCCGGGCGGGGGAGGCACTGGCGGCCCCTGGAACCGCATACCCCACGGTACGCGGGCAAGATTTCCGAAGGGTTTTGGGTGCTCTCAGCGCCGTCTCCACATTCTTAGCTTGTGACTGCAGCTTCTCCTCTCCACAGCGCCACGCAAAGATCAACATGTGATAATCTTCCAGCCGGAATGGCTGGGCTGCAGGATTTCGACGCGGCATCATCACGCGCGAGTGCGCAGCCGGATGCTGCGGCCAGCCGGCGGGAATTCATCGCCCAATGCACAACTCTGCTGGCGCTAGGAGCGCTTTCACCGATGAAGGTTGAAGCCGCGAGCATCGCACCCCAGACTCGGGAAGAGTTCGCGGCCTACCAGGAAAATCGCCGCAAAGAGTTGTGGAGCCTGCTCGGAGACTTACCTTGGGATCACAAGCCGGCGTCTGCTCAGCGGATAAGCACGGAGAAGTATGAGGGCTTCACGCTGGAACGCTTGACCCTGGACCTCAACGGTGTAGAGCCCGTTCCGGCCCTGCTGCTGGTCCCTGACCGGCTCCAACAACCGGCTCCGGGGTTGCTCTACATTCACTGGCACGGAGGAATGTACGACCTCGGCAAAGAGCAATTGCTGCGGGGCGTAGACGTTCAGCCGCCTTACGCGCCTGTCTGTGCGGAAAAAGGTCTGGTGACCCTGGCCATTGATAGCTGGTGCTTCGGCGAGCGCAAGCACGAAGCCGATGGCCATCAGGGCGAAGAGGACACCTTCAAGCTGATGCTGTGGAGGGGCCAAGTGCTGTGGGGCATGATGATGTTTGACGAGTTTCGGGCCCTGGATTACCTTTTGAGTAGGCCTGAGGTTGATCCGCGGAGGGTCGGCGCGTTTGGAATGTCCATGGGGGCCACCAAAGCGTGGTGGCTAGCGGCGCTTGACCAGCGCATCCGAGTGGTCATGGATGTGTGCTGCCTCACCGACTACCAATCGCTGATTGACGCCCGCGGACTGAGCGGTCATGGGGTCTACTACTATGTTCCCTCGCTGCTCAAGCATTTTGACACCTTTGGCATCAATGAGCTGACGGTGCCGCGCGCGCATCTTAGCGTGAATGGCCGCCAGGACCCCCTTACGCCGCCTTCGGGAGTGGAACAGGTCCGCAGCAAACTGCTGCCCCTGTATCGACGCTACGGTCGCGCAGAGGATTGCAAAATCGAACTTTTTGACTGTGCTCACCAGGAGCTTCCGGAGATGCGGCGGGAAATCCTGGGCTGGATGGATCGAAATCTGGTTGCGCCTGCAGGACCCGCGGCCTCCGGATGAGAGCTGCACACTTCTCAATTGAGCAGCGTCCACGGAATTCAATTCGACAACTGAAGGAAATTAGGGCATTCTTTTCCGGCATGGGATTCTTGTTGATCTATCTCTGGCTTGCGCCCGCGGCGCAAACCGCGTGGGTTCCGATGACGGATGTGCTATCACCATCCAATCCCCTGGACAAGGGCTATCTTCAGATGTATAACCTTCAGTTCGACGAGGCGCACCAGACTTTTCAGGAATGGAAAGAGTCGCATCCCGAGGACCCGTTTGCATTCACTTCCGATGCCGCGGCGTATCTGTTCAGTGAGTTTAACCGCCTCGGCGTTTTGCAGTCGGACCTGTTCGTGGACGACGCAAGGTTCAAGAAGCGCGACCGCCCAAAGCCTGACCCGGTGATTGAGAAGGCGTTCTACGAAGATCTGACCAGGAGCGATCAACTGGCTGACGCCATCCTGCGACGCTCGCCGCAGGATAGCAACGCTCTGTTCGCCAAGGTCCTGAATTTAGGGCTGAACGGTGACTACGTGGCTCTGATCCAAAAGCATGACTGGGCATCGCTGACTTACATGAAGAACGCGGGTACGCTCGCCGAGCGCCTGCTGACGATCGATCCCGAACGCTATGATGCGTATTTGGCCGTGGGCGTTGAGAACTACATGTTAGGCTTAAGACCCGCGCCGGTACGTTGGTTTTTGAACTTGTACGGAGCTGAAACCGACAAGCAACAGGGGATCGAAAGGCTGAAAATGACGGCGCAAAAGGGGCACTACCTGCTGCCGTTCGCACGCTTGCTGCTGGCGGTGGCGGCCTTGCGAGATCACAACAGGCCTCAAGCCCGTACTCTGCTGGGGGACTTGGCGCGTCAGTTTCCAAAGAACGATCTCTACGCGAAGGAATACAGCCGACTTCAATAGCGCTAGCAAGAGAGAGGAACCGAGAGACAAAAACCTTATGCGAATCGCAAGCGTGGGGAGCGCGTTTCCTCAACACTACTTTTCCCAGGGGGTCCTCACCGAGAAGCTCAAAGCGTACTGGGGCTCCCGGTTGAACAGCCCCCAGTTGCTGGACCGGCTGTACAAGAACTGTGCCGTCGACGGCAGATTCCTTTCCCTCGCGCCCGAGGCCTATTACAGCCTCAACAACTTCGGGCAAGCGAACGATGCCTGGATCAAGTGTGCGATGGAGGTGGGCGAGCAGGCGCTTTGCAAGGCGCTGGTTGGGGCAGGCCTCACGCCCAGCGACATCGACGCCATTTTCATGATTTCTGTTACGGGTATTGCGAGCCCCTCGCTGGATGCGCGCCTCGCCAACCGCATGGGTTTTTCCCCACGCATAAAACGCATCCCTATCTTTGGCCTGGGCTGCGTAGCCGGCGCTGCCGGCCTGGCTCGGGCCTCAGACTACGTACGGGCCTACCCCGGGCACGTAGCCGCGTTACTTTCTGTTGAGCTTTGTACGCTGACGCTGCAAAGGGATGATGTCTCCATGGCCAACCTGATTTCGGCAGGGCTGTTTGGTGATGGTGCGGCGGCCGTGATCGTCACGGGAGCTGAGCGGCGCCCCGACGGTCTACAGGTGCTGGCGACCCGCTCGGTGTTCTATCCGGATACCGAACACATTATGGGTTGGGAAATCACCGATAAGGGGTTTCAGATTGTTTTGTCGCCGAATCTGCCCGCTTTGATTGAGGAACATCTGGGTGAGGATGTCGAAGCCTTCCTAACCGACTGCGGCTTGGAGCACGACGATATCGGATGCTGGGTGCTGCACACGGGCGGACCGCGAATTCTCGAGGCCACAGCCAACGCGCTCAAACTTCCGCGCGAGGCGCTGGAGGTTTCCTGGGATTGCCTACGGCGAGTGGGCAACCTGTCCTCAGCATCGGTGCTCTTGGTGCTGGAGGAGTTTATCCGTCGCCGGCCTGCCCCCGGCACCTACGGCCTGCTGGCCGCCATGGGCCCTGGCTTTTGTTCTGAACTCGTTCTCTTGAGGTGGTAGAGGACGCGGGCGGCAAGATAGCATCGGAGTTCGCACCCTTCCCCGAGCGCGCATCGTTTCAGCCCCACGCCTGTTTGGCGCCGACATCGTATTCGCACGCCTACGGCGCACCCGCAATCCCATGAAGATTCTTGAAGCCGTGGGTACCGAGAAAGAGTAGTCCGATAAAGGTCGCGTTGTAAGCGGTATGCAAAAGGAAGCTCGGTACCAGCGATCCGGTTGAGGCACGAGCCACAGACAACACCAACCCGACCACGAGGATCATAAAGACGTGCGTCCAGGCGCCTGCGTATTCGGGATAGTGCATTGCGGCAAAGAGTACCGCGGTGGCTGGCACCGCGACACGAAATCCACCCAAGCGCTCGAAGAAGGAAAACAGCACGCCTCGAAAGACCAACTCCTCCATGAAAGGCGCTACCAATACCGCGAGGCCTCCCACCGCGTACACCGCAGAGGGCGACGCGAACAGCTTCTCCATTGGAAAGTCTTTGCGGTCCGGGAGGAGCGCGGAACCCGCTAAGACGACCATGGCCAACAAGACCCCGGCCAGTAGAAGCCTCACCCCGGGGCCGAAAGCTGGCCAGCGCCACCGAATGCCCACGCCAAAGGGCTGATGGTACTGAAGGACGACCACCAAAATGATGTATACGAGCACCGGGGCGTAGAACACTAACTGAGTAGCCACCACAAAAATCGCATTTTCAGCCAAGGCCATGGGCGGAGTGTGCCAACCCATCAGCGGCCGCAGGACGGCGTAGGCTGCCAGCGAAAGAAACTGCGAGACTAGCAGCCAAACCAGCGAAAAGGCCAGGAAGAGCGCCACGTCAAGACCCCTCCATTCGACCGGTTGGGGACTGCGCGGCGCGGTCGGCAGCAACGCCAAACCGTCACGCTCTAGTTGCCCTTCGTGGAGCGGTGCCGCTGATTCACCGGCACGGATCGCGAGCTGCGATTCTGCTTCCGAAGGCGGTGCTTCTCCCCCTACGAGGACTGCGTTAGATGCCGAGTCATTTGCAGGATTGGCCGCAGCACCGGTCTCAGCCGCGGAGGGATCGCGATCGACTTTGTCACTCAGAGGAGTCTTATCTTCCATGGGTTCACTCAAGCGCGGCCGCCAGCAGCGGAATCATCAGCTCGTGATGTCCCGTGAGCGCGTAGCCACGGCTCTGCTTGCCTCCGCGGCGTGATGCTATAGATGTGGGTCTGCGCAGCACATTCTCGGTGGGGCGGTAATGCTGGATAAAATCCAGGTTGACGGTTACCAGATTCCTGGGTCCGTGTCCGAGGTTGGCTGCCAGACTTACACACTTCAGAAAGACCTCAGGCAAAACCACCGCCGATCCGCAGTTCAAGTAGACGCCGCCGCGCTCCATCCGCTTCACCAAGGCCGCCAGCAGCAAAAAGTCGCGATGGGTGGCAGCGCCGAGCGAGCGCGCGTCCACGGTGGGATGGTTGTGAATGATGTCGGTGCCGATGGCCTCATGCACGGTGATGGGTACCCGTTGGCGATAAGCAGCCGCCATCACGCTATAGCGGCGAAAGCGAGCGCCCCTGTGACGCCTAAGAAAGTCCCCTACGGCCTCGCCGATCCCAACACCGCGCTGATCGCCGGCCGTTATGGCCTGATTCAGATAGCGCCCGGTTTCGTCTGCCATGCCGAACTCGCCCTGTCCAAGTGCCGCCGGCACATCCTCGGATGTGGCGCCCACCAGCGCAATCTCAAAATCGTGGATCATCGCCGCGCCATTTAGGGCGAAGCCGGTGGCATAGCCGCGCCGCATCAGGTCGATCAGAATCGGCCCGAGACCCACTTTGATTACGTGTCCGCCGAGCCCCCAAACAATAGGCCGGTTGCCGTTTCGGGCGCGTTGTAAGGCGTCGATCACATGCCGAAAAGTCTCGCCTGCAAGTATCTTAGGCAGCGACCCAACCCATCGGCGTACCGAGGCGCCGGAGCTGGAAACGCGCCCAAAGGCACTAATCGAAACCTTGCTCTTCCGCGATGCCAGCGGATACGTCCGGACCTTGTCGAGCTTCAACGGTTTATCAGCGTAGATCGTCACAAGGTTCTTCTCGCGCAGATTGACACAGAAACACAGGCTGAGCGCTGCACAACTTGGCGCGTCAGCCAGTATAGCGTCGTTTCGCCCGCAACACGTGATTCCGGCTCCGAACGGTCCCGAACGGTAGGGGTGCAATTTGAGGTGGCACGGGCATCCTGCCCGTGTGGCACTGGCATCCTGCCCGTGTGTTGCACCGGCATCCTGCCCGTGTGGCACCGGCATCCTGCCCGTGTGTGGCACCGGCATCCTGCCCGTGTGGTACCGGCATCCTGCCCGTGTTATTTCATGGCCAAGATGGCCATGCCACTTCAAACTGAGACACTCCCCTCCCAACTCATGGCCTCATATTTGGCAGTTAGGGCAAAAAGCGATGCGGACGCCAGTCAAGGGTACAATGACCGGTCAAGAGAAAAAGTGCTATCAGCTAAATGACTTTGTTTTCATAAACATCGTGGGATAGGCGCGCTAAGTTACTTTATTATCTACAACATCGTGGAATAAAAATTCTTGTCCTTTATTATCAATAACATCGTGGGACTCTCCTTCATTTTCGATGTTATTTTTTTTGTTTTCCGCATGCCAAGCGTCCCTTTTCAGCTTGGTGAGAAGGTCGATCAGCCGCCCTACCTGCCGAAAGCTCGAATCCTCCCGGCGCAGCAATACCTCAGATTCCGGCTTGCTTTTGGCAACAGCCGAGTCGCGAAAATAGGGGGCGTTGGTCTTCAGCAAATCTTCCCGATCCCGGTCGCGGGTGGCCTTCCAGGCCTCGATCTCTTCCCTCAGCAGAGACGTCATGCGCTTCCAGGCCTCCTTGCGCTCCGGACCGGTGGCGATGGGTACGTCCGGCAGCAAAAGCGGATTACCCTCCCGCGGATCAGCTTCCGTCTCGCCGGTTGCTTCAAGCTCGTCGTTATCTTCCGCGCCGTCCTCCGTTGACGCTGTACCGGCGGCGTAACGATCTTCATCGTCGCCCGCCTCGCTTTCGTCTTCCTCTTCGGAATCCTTGCCCTCTTCCGCTTTGGCCTCGACGCCAAACTCCTCCGGGTCGAGAAGAAGGTTGAGGCACACCAGAATCTCATGGGGACGCCCCTGCGGCGATTCGCCGTAGACCGCCTCAAAGTGGTCAAGGTCCTCGGCGCCGGTCACACACTCATCGTGCGCGAAACTTTCGAGCAGCCATTCGAGGTGCGCCACCTTCTCGTCATACAGTGCGCACACGTTGGCCACCATCTTATTCACGTGGATGGTCATTTCGCTCACCAAGCGAACGGCCACGCTCTCCTGCAGGCGATCGTTGCGCTCGGTCCGCCAGATCGCCCGCGCCAGGCGCTTCACCAGCAGCTCCTCCAGTGCATTGGCGGGTTGCCAGGACGCCTTTAGGGATTCCAGGAGCGCGTCGAAGTCCTTGGGGTCCTCGCCGAGCGCGCGCAAGGCTTCTTCCCGGTCCTGGGCGTAAGCGCCGTGCTTGATGTTGCTGTCGCGCACCCGGATAAGTCCGTCGGCGGTTATCGGTCCGCGCGAGAGTTGAGCGTTGGCTCGATTGGCAGCTAGCTTTTTGGGGGTAAGCGTGGGGCTGTTGACGAGAGGCATGAGAACCCTCCGGACGCCTTGCTCTTTGGCGCCACCCTGCCTCCTCAAGAGAGTGGTGCGAAGGCGTTCAGTCTCAGAACCTTAACTATAGCATTGATTAGGGACTTGTCAATCACCGCCTCCGTCTGTTCGCTGACCAGCTTGCAGCAGCGGCTCGTGAACGCGGGCCGGGACTCAGCAGGGCTGTGTGATTTCGGGAGCGGTTGAACCAATTGAATCGCAGATCTCCGATCTGCGCCAGCCGGCCACCCAGCGAACGCGGTATATACTGTTGTCAAAAGAGAATTCGTCAACTTCCAGGCAGAGGCAACCATGGGCTCAACGATTTCCGCCTTGTCAATCAACATCGTCAGTAGTCTCGCTACCGACTTGCTGAAACGCGCAACAGGGGCTTCTATCACTCCGGTGGATAGCGCCATTGCCAGAACGGTTGATTTTTTCCCTCGGATTGAGGGCCTCAAAGGAACGCTTGAGCAGTGGTTGGCCTCCCCTGGTGTGAGCGAAGTTCTCGATGAGTACACGAAGGGCCTCGCGGGTTTCGAAGACTTGAAGGTCGAATTCCTTGCGGAGATCCTGCTCAGAAAGACTCACTTCTTCCTGGCGGAGGGGGCCGAGCCAACCGCCGAAGACATTGTTTCCAGATTTCTGAATGAGGTCCGAGATGAATACCTCAAGACTCCTGCACTTGGGCTCCGTCTTGTTGCAAACCGCATCGAGGAGAGTGCTGCTCGCTCCGCAGGTGCGTTCGACACTTTACGTGCCGGTTTGGAAGAGGTTAAGGCTCGCCTGCCCGTGGAACCCTTCGGCGAAGCAAGCGTTTTCGACATGCAGATCGACGAGGCAAGAGATCATCTTGAGAAGCACGAATATGACTTAGCCGAGGATCGCTGCATCAAAATCCGCCAGCGCAATTGGGATAGATTGACTTCACGCCAGAGGTTCCGAACGCTTTCGATTCTGGCTATGGTGATCCTCCCACAAGAGAGGACGTCCGAAGCGGCGGGCCTTCTGATTGAAGCTAAAGACTTCCAGCCTGACGATGATAAGGCTCTTGCCAACGAGGCAGCAGCCTACGACCTTCTAGGTCAGAACGATCACGCTTTCGAACTCGCGACACGCGCGAAGGAACGCTTCCCAAACTCGACGCGCGTCCTGGCTGTGTGGCTGAAGACGGCTCCGAGTACACACACGCTCAAGGACCTGGAAAATGCCGTACCTGCCCAACTGGCTCAAGAGGTTGAGATTCTCTCTGTCCTCGCCGAGCGAGCCTTCCTCGCAAGGGATGGCCTGAGAGCTGAAATGTTCGCTCGACGCGTTACTACGATAAAGCCTGAGTTGTCGTACCCATGGCTTCTTCTTGGACAGAGCATCTATAGGTCGGCGCTCCCAGATGCTCCCGACGACTTTGCTCGGCTTGAGGCCCTAGTCGACAAAACTCGATTTCGAGAAGCTGACGAGGCCTGTAGCAAGGCGATCGCCCTCAGCAAAATCGACAGGCACGTGACAGTGCAAGTCGGTGCGCTCGTCGTTCGGGCAGAAATACGAGGAGGCCTTGGGGATCAGTCCGCCGCGGATGAGGATCTCATCGCAGCTCGATCACTGCAACCGGATAATCCCGCCGTGCTTCGTGAGTACGCCCGCGTGAAGCTGCAACGAGGCGAAAACCGAGATGCCGTTGAAATGCTTCGGGCGGCGACAGGCCAAGGCGATCGCGAGGATCTGCGAATGTTGCTGGCCCTCGCGCTTGCCAGTATTGGCACCAAGGAGTCGCGCGAGGAAGCAATTCAGATGTACTCGAGCTTGGCGAGCGGCTCATCACTGCAGCCCGCCGGCTTTAGAATTCAAGCCGCCGCAGCCGCTCTTGACCTATTCGCCAAAGACCAGCGATGGGATGAAGGGCGGAAATTCCTCACCCAGTTGCCAGCCAGTTCCCTCTCCGGCGCAGCGACGGCTGCCCTAACGAGTCGCTTGGAACTGGCCGCCCAAAACCGCGAGAAGTCCTCGGAGTGGGCATCTGCGGCGATGGCTGCCGTGGGCCAGGACGCAGGCCCGGACGACGTCAGGTTGGTCGCGACAGTGCTTGCAAACCTCGGCCGCCACAAGGATGCCTTGCCCCTTTGGCAGCGGTTAGCCTCGCCCCGACAGCTTGGCCACGATACAAGCCGACTGATAGATTGCGCACTGCGGGTTGCCCGGCACGACGTTTTCCTCACTCTCTGCGACCAACTGCGAGCTAATGGTGTTTTTGACAAGCAGTTAGTTGAGGTCGAGGCAAGCGTACGGGAACACTATGACCTTGAAGGAGCCGTCAAACTCCTTCAGGACTACCTAAACCGATTTCCCGAGGACTCGAGCGGTGCGGCTGCAACTGTCTGCGATCGGTGTCCGGCTGGGCCGCTCAGAGCTCGTTACCTCCGCTCCGGGATCAATGCCGGCACCTGAGGATGTCCCTCCCGAGAGCTGGAAGGTGATCGTGCTGGTCATGAGGAGCGGTGGGTATCTTTTCGAGGCACTTCGGTTCGCGTATCAGGTTCTGCGACGCAACTTCCAAGAGCCCGAGGCTCACAGGGCATACCTTGCAGCACTCCTTGTGGGCGGGCCAAGGCCGAGCATTCCAAGCGCGGTGGTCGCCGGGCCAGGCACTGCGGTCGCTTTCAAAGAGGACGGCAGCATGCAGGAGGAGTGGCGAGTTATTGAAGAGGAGTTTGAGCCAGATGCGACGCTTCAGGAAATTGGCCCGGATCACTTCATCGCAAAGCAGCTAAATGGCAAGAGAGTCGGCGAGAGCTTCGTTCTTGCGCAAGGGTCCGTTACCTCAACGAAAGCTACCGTGACACAGATCTTGAGCAAGTATGTATATCGATTCCAGGACTGCGGTGGCAGCTGGCAGAGGCGCTTTCCCGGCCTGCCGGATATTCAGTCGCTCCGGGTGATAAAGGCCGGTCCTGGCGGTACACAAGAGTTCGACCTAACGGACTTCTTCGCCAGTTTGGATCGAATCGTTGCCCACCAGGAAGAAGTACTCACATCGTATCGCCACCAGCCCATTCCCATCCACGTGGTGGCTCAAGCCCTAAGTCGCACCGAATTCGAGCAAATGATACGGATGGCGTTGGCTGATGAGATCGGCATCAGATGCTGCATTGGCAGCGCCGAAGAGCGTGCCGAAGCCATCTCGGCGCTGAAGAACTCGGAAGCAATAGTTCTCGATCTCACCGCAGTTGCAACTCTTTCACTCCTGGGTGCCGTTGACGCATTGGAACAATTTCCAACTCCCATCCTCATCTCGGAGCTCACCCTTGCGGAACTCAGGAACAGCCTTTCCACGGCATCGAGCGACGATGGCGAGGCTGGGTTTGTAGGCAAGGAGGGGAGCCGATACGTACTCGAGCAATTGGCCCCCGAAGCTCAACAGGAGCGGCATCAATTCTTGAAGTCGATCACTGAGAGGATCACGGCACGCTGTACGGTGGTCGGATGTCCCGAGCTTGCCGCTGTTGAGTCCGAGCGGCGAGAGTTCCTGGTTAAGGCACTTGGCGAACATGGCGCACAGAGTATCGTGCTAGCTACCTCACCGCGTCGCGTTCTGTGGACAGACGACTTCGTTCTCTCATTGGTCGCGAAGCAGGAATTTGGGGTCCGCCGGATCTGGACGCAAGTCGCCTTGCAAGAAAGGGCGGAAGTTGGAGCCATAAGCCCAGAGCGGTTTTTCGAGGCCACCGCAAGACTCATTGGCTGTCGATATTACTTTACAAGTCCAAGTCCTCAAGCTCTCACGCGGGCAGGTTCTCTTGCTGATTGGGACCCTGTTCGCCGGCCTTTGAAACAGGCTCTCGACATATTCAGCGACACCGGAATTGTAACAAGGGACATCTTGGCGCTGGCGGTGCCGTTTATCCTGCAGTGCACAAGGGAAATCGCTCTTCCTGAAGTTCGCAACGCAGTCATAGTCACCATCTTAGAAGGATTGGCCGCGCGGGGTGAGGGCTTGGTGCCAATCAACGCCTTGATCGTAGGCTTGCGAGCAGCCTTCGGTTTGGATGTCGTGCGCTCACGTGACATCGAGGACGTCATACGCGCTTGGATCGCCACTAGACAGGCTACGCGGTTTCGGTAGCTAGGTAGCGCAGACTTCGCGCCGTTCGAAGTCTGCGGCTTCCCTTCAACAATACAGCATTTTTCGTTTGGCAACGACTGGGCTAGTCCACGAGACCGGCAGACGAAGAGCCGCAGAGTTTCTGAGCTGCGAAACTCTGCGCTACCTATCTTGGCCAAGCATCGTAACGCCCAGGATATGCTTTGGAACGTCCTGATGTTCCAGGCGTGGCTGAAACCTTGGACGTAAGACTACATTTTGTTGTTGACAATTCCTTATTACTTGGTATTATTGTTTCGTAGTCAAATCCAATTCCTGAGGGTAATGTTATGCCGACGACAACTGAAGCGCACATCAAGGTTGCCGACGAGGTTTGGATCGCTACCGCGCTCTTGCACCGCGAGCATCCTGATCGACTAGACTTTTCGCTTGAGGAGATTGTGGAGCGAGCGAGGGTGGAAGGGCTGAACGAGCAACTTCGTCCTGGAGTTTACGTCCACGCCGTCCAGCATTGCGTCGCCAATCGGGCACCCAATCCGGGACGATATCGAATGTTGTATGAGACCAGCCCCGGCAGACGTCGGCTCTTCTGTAAAGGAGATCCGTACGACCCGGCGCGCGAAGGAGCTAAGGTCACACCGGCACTTGAGGATCTACCCGAATCCTATGGCAACCTACTCGCTTGGTATCGAGACTGGTGCTCCTGTGCACACCGAAAGGCTAGCGCTGCTGATCCATTGCTGGCTCTGGTGGGCTCGGGCAAGCAACTCTGGGCGGACGAGCATGCGGATGAGTACATAAACCGGTTGCGCGAAGGCTGGCGATGAGCCGAGTCTTTTGGGATAGCAACCTCTTCATCTACCTTTTCGAGGACTACGGCCCATTTTCCGAGCGGGTGATCAGCCTGCGGCAGACCATGCTGGAGAGAGGCGACCAGCTACTGACCTCCTATCTCACACTAGGGGAGATTCTGGTGAAACCCCTTGAACGAGGCGACGACGAAGTGTGTATGAGGTACGAGGCCGCCCTAGCGGCGGCCTCGCTCATGGTACCGTTCGAAGCAAAAGCTGCCCGGATTTACGCACGGCTTCGTTGCGATCGGTCCCTGAGGCCTCCCGACGCCATGCAACTGGCTTGCGCCGGGGCGGCCGGCGCAGACCTATTCATCACCAACGATACCCGCCTTCAAGCGAAACGAGTGGAGGGCATTCAATTCATCGTTTCTCTTGATCGTGCACCTCTTTAAGCCGGAGCTAGGTAGCGCAGACTTCGCGCCGTTCGAAGTCTGCGGCTTCTCTTCAAGAACACAGCATTTCTGGTTTAGCAACGACTAGGCTAGTCCACGAGACCGGCAGACGAAGAGCCGCAGAGTTCATCGCGAAGAAACAAGCCAATCGCCGTAGACCACAATCGTGATATCGTTTCGGTTCAACCGACGATCATGTCTTCAAATTCTCGTTACGATGCCATCGTAATTGGCGGCGGCCACAACGGCCTGGTCCACGCGGCTTATTTGGCGCGGGCCGGGAAGAAAGTGCTGGTGCTAGAGCGCCGGCACGTGCTGGGTGGCGCGGCCGTCACCGAGGAAGTGTTCCCCGGCTTCAAGTTCTCGGTGTGCTCTTACGTGGTGTCGCTGCTGCGGCCTGAAATCATCCGCGATCTTGATTTGCCGCGGCACGGCCTTGAAATCCTGCCCCTCGACGGCACCTTTACGCCGACGCCAGAAGGGCCGTGCGGTTCGAAAGGCGGCTATCTCTGGCGCGTGAATGACCACGCCAAAACGCGCCGCGAGATCGCCCGCCATTCTCCGCTCGACGCCGAGTCCTACGAGGAATACGGCAAGGCGATGGCGGAGCAGGCGAAGTTCGTGAAGCCGATTCTGGGCATGACGCCGCCCGACCCCGGCCGCCTCTCGCTTGACGCTCTTCGCAAGGTGACATTCCTTGGCCGCCGCTTCCGCGACCTGCCTGAGCCTGACCAGTACAACCAAGTGCAGCTTATGACTATGAGCGCGGTGGACTTTCTCGACCAGTGGTTCGAGACCGACGTGCTCAAGGCCACCATGTCTGCCTCCGGCATCATCGGGACCTTCCTGGGCGTGCGCTCGCCGGGCACAGCCTACGTTCTGCTACACCACTACATGGGAGAGATCGACGGCGCTTTCCGATCGTGGGGTTTCTCGCGCGGCGGCACCGGAGCCATTTCAAACGCCATCGCAGCGGCGGCGCGCGAGGCGGGGGCTGAGATTCGCACACAGTCGCCCATTGCCCGCATTATCGTCAAGAACCGCCGGGCCGCGGGCGTGGCACTTGAGAACGGCGACGAGTTTGAGGCGCGCGTGGTTTCTTCCAGCGTCGATCCGCGCCGCACATTCATTGGGCTGATGGAGCCCAACCATCTTCCGGACGACTTCGTGGAACAGGTGCGGCAGTACAAGTTCCGGGGTTCCTCAGGCAAGGTCAACCTGGCGCTCGACGCGCTGCCGGATTTCACCTGCCTGCCCGGGCCCGGCGCGCACCTGCGGGGAGCCATCTCGATCTCGCCAAGTATCGATTACATGGAACGCGCCTACGACGACGCCAAGTATGGACGCTTCTCCCGGCGTCCGTACATCGACTGCGTGATTCCCTCGCTTACCGATCCTTCTGTAGCGCCGCCGGGGAAGCACGTGATGTCCTGCTTCGTGCAATATGCCCCCTACCATCTGAAGGAGGGCACGTGGGACGAGCAGCGTGAGACTTTTGGGGACACCGTAATCGACACGCTGGCGGAGTACGCCCCCAACCTCAAGAACATCATCCTGAACCGCCAGGTGCTTACCCCGCTGGATCTGGAACGCGAGTTCGGGCTGACCGAGGGCAACATTTTTCAAGGCGAGCTCTCGTTGGAACAACTTTTTTTCCTCCGGCCGGTGCCTGGCTGGGCGCAGTACCGGACGCCGATTCGGGGTCTGTATCTCTGCGGCTCGGCCGCGCATCCTGGAGGCGGGATCATGGGCGCGCCGGGGAGGCTAGCGGCGTTGGAGGCTCTGAAGGATTGGAAGGGTTGAAGGCAGGAGTCAGAAGCAAGAAGCCAGAAGTCAGGAGTCAGAAGTCGGAAGTCAGAAGTAAGAAGTAAGAAGTAAGAAGCAGAAGTCCGAAGAAGACACACTAGAGGTTGTTAGGCTCGCTCGAAACCAGAAGCAGGTTCTCAGGGGCGACCCTTGGCTTCTGGCTCCTGATTTCTGATTTCTGGCTTCTGACTCCTGACTTCTTGCTTCCGACTTGCCGAAACCATGCCACCCACTCGCGACGTTATCATCATCGGCGCCGGGCACAACGCCCTCGTAACGGCCTTCTACCTGGGCCGTGCCGGGCTTCATCCGCTCGTCCTTGAGCGTAGGGAAGTGGTGGGTGGTGCCGCGGTCACGGAGGAATTTCATCCAGGGTTTTGGTCGTCCATTTACGCGCACGCGGCGGCGCCGCTGGCGGCGAATATCGTCAGGGACATGCGCCTTGCCTCCCACGGCCTGGAGATCATCCGGCCGGACCCCGCCCTCTTCGCGCCCTCGAACGACGGTCCCGCGCTGCTTCTCTATCGGGATGTCACGCGCTCGGCACAATCCATTTCGCAGTTCTCCCAGCGCGACGCCGAGCGATACTCTGAGTTTGCCCGCGTGCTGGCGCGGCTGGCCGGAGTGCTTCAGCCGCTCATGCTGAAAACGCCGCCTACCCTTCGGAACCCGCACGCAGGCGACCTCTGGACGCTGCTGGGCGCCGGTCGCGCACTGCGCGGTCTCGGCTCCAAGGATATGTTCAGGCTGCTGCGCTGGGGACCGATGGCCGTTGCCGACCTGGCGGCCGAGTGGTTTGAGTCAGAACCTCTGCGCGCCGTTATCGCTTCGCGCGGCATCTTCGGGGCTGCGCTGGGGCCCTGGTCTGCGGGGTCAGGCGCGCTTCTGCTTCTCCGCGCCGCCTTTGATCCTGAGCCCGCCAGCGGCGTGTCATTTGTGCGGGGAGGCATGGGGAAGCTTGCCGCCTCGATGGCACAGGCAGCCACCCAGGCCGGCGCGGAAATTCGCACAAGCGCCGAGGTGGCGGCCATCAACACCCGAAATTCCACCGCGACCGGCGTCACGCTCGCCTGGGGTGAAGACATCGCTGCGAAGGCCGTCATCTCCTGCGCTGATCCTCGGCGAACCTTGCTGGGGCTGGTGGGCCCTGCCCAGCTCGAGCCGGACTTCGCTGCCCGCGTGCGAAATTATCGGTCAAACGGAGTACTCGCCAAGGTGAACTTGGCGCTCGCCGGCCTGCCCACGTTCACGGCCCTGGGCGGCCAGGGCGGGACAGCGCTGGCCGGGCGGATCCATATCGGGCCGGAGATCGACTACCTTGAACGCGCCTTTGACGCCTCGAAGTATGGCGAGTTCTCCGCCGAGCCCTACCTTGAGGCTGTCATTCCCTCTCTGTCTGATCCAGACCTTGCGCCGCCCGGCCAGCATGTGATGTCGATCTACGCCCAGTTCGCGCCCTACAAGCTCCGCGACCCGGACTGGCACCAAAAGCGGGAATCGCTGGGCGATGCCGTGGTGCAAACGCTCGCCCGTCACGCGCCCGACCTGCCTGGACTGATTCTTCACCGCCAGGTCATCACCCCACTGGACCTTGAAGAGCAGCTTGGCATCACCGGCGGCCACATCTTTCACGGTGAGCTGGCGCTTGACCAGCTTTTCAGCCTGCGGCCGCTCCTCGGATGGGCGGCCTACCGCACGCCCATTCAAGGGTTGTATCTTTGCGGGTGCGGCACCCATCCGGGCGTAGGTCTCACCGGTGCCAGTGGTGCGAGCGCGGCGCGCGAATTCCTCAAGGATTGGAAGAAGAGGAAGGCTTAGGCCACTAATCTACATTATTCACGAGACTTGAAGTCGGAGTGGAAGGGCACGGTTTTGACCGTGCCGTCGACCATGGGCTCTTCAGCGTCCCTTGGTTTCGCGCCGGGAGCGACGGTTCGGTAGCAACGCTCGCGGCGCGAAGCGAAGCATTATCTGTTCCGACCGCTTTACGGCACGGTTGAAACCGTACCCTTTCGCTATTCCTGAGCTGGCCATACAAGTCACGGTTTGCGTCGGGGTGTTTCAGCACCCCCAAGGGATGGCCGGCATCTAATCAAGTGCTACTGGACGAGACCCGGCTAAAAGGCGCTCCTGCCAGTTTGACTATTTCCCTGGTACGTATAGGATAGTTGGGGGGATGGGCTCCCGTCGGCAGTGGCCGGCTGGGTGCGGGGAGGGGGCAGGGTCGCCGTGAGGTGATATAACGTGGCATCCAAACAAAAGAAACCGACCGATTTCAATGAGCTGCCCATTTTACCCGTCCGCGATACGGTGCTGTTTCCGAACGCCATCCTGCCGCTGACCGTCGGACGAGACAGCTCGCTTAAGCTCATCAGCGAACTCAAAGAAGACGAAAAGCTGATCGGCGTAATCTCCCAGCGCGATCCCCGCGTTGAAAACCCGCAGCCCGTCGATCTCTATCAGATCGGCACGGCGGCTTTCGTACACAAGATCATCAAGCTGCCCAGCCAAAGCCTCTTTATCTTTGTCGAGGGGCTGCAGCGGATCGCCATGGACGAGGTGATCCAGACGGAGCCTTTCCTGCGCGCGAAGGTTCGCCCCCTCACTGACATCATTGCCGACCCCAAAGAGTCGGACTTCGAGGCCCTGGTGCGCAGCGTCACCGCCCTATTTCAACAGGTGGTGCAGCTCTCGCCCACTCTCTCTGATGACCTGCAGACGGTGGCCATGAACATCGAGGACCCCTCGCGCCTCGCGGACTTTATCGCCGCCAATCTGCCCTCCATCTCGAACACTGAGCGGCAGGAGCTTCTGGAAAGCCTTGATTTGAAGGGCCGCCTGGACCGTCTGATGAAGCAGCTTGCCCGCGAAGTGGAGGTGCAGCAGCTTCGCTCCAAGATCCAATCCGATGTTCAGGACCAGGTCACCCAGAGCCAGCGCGACTACTACCTGCGCGAGCAGATGAAGGCCATCCAGCGAGAGTTGGGTGAGGAGAGCGAACAGCAGGAAATCGAGGAGCTGCGGCAGAAGATTGAAGCGGCCTCGATGTCGGAAGAGGCCTATAAAGAGGCCACAAGGGAGCTGAAACGGCTGGCGCGCATGTCACCCGCGGCCGCGGATTACCACGTCACCCGGACCTACCTTGACTGGCTCGTGGCACTGCCCTGGAACAAGTTCACTGAGCTCCAGGTGGACCTCACGAAGTCGCGCGAGGTCCTCGACGCCGACCACTACGACCTGGAAAAAGTGAAGGAACGCATCCTCGATTATCTGGCTGTGCTGAAGCTCAAGCCCGGAATGAAGGGACCCATCCTGTGTCTGGTGGGGCCTCCGGGCGTCGGCAAGACGTCGCTGGCCAAGTCTGTGGCTCGCGCGCTCGATCGCAAATTTGTCCGGATTTCGCTCGGCGGCATCCACGACGAAGCGGAAGTTCGTGGCCACCGGCGCACTTACATCGGCGCCTTGCCCGGCCAGGTGATGCAGGGCATACGTCGCGTCGAGACGCGCGACCCCGTGTTTGTGCTGGATGAGGTGGACAAAGTAGGCCGCGACTTTCGGGGCGATCCCTCCTCGGCGCTGCTTGAGGTGCTGGACCCGGAGCAGAATTCGCACTTCCGCGATAATTATCTTGACGTGCAGTTCGACCTCTCGCGGGTGCTGTTTATCTGCACCGCCAACGTGCTCGACACGATTCCGCCGCCACTTCTCGACCGCATGGAGGTGCTGGAGCTTCAGGGTTACACGGAGGAAGAGAAGATCGAGATCGCGTTCCGGCACTTGATTCCGAAGCAAACGGAGGAGAACGGCATCAAGAACATGGAGCAGATCGAGTTTACGCGCGAGGCCTGCGCCCAGATCATCCGCAGTTACACGCGCGAGGCCGGGGTGCGGAACTTGGAGCGCGAAATCGCGACTGTCTGCCGCAAGCAGGCCCGCCGCATCGCCGAAGGCTCAACCGAGAAGCTGGTGGTGACGCCGGAGACCCTGGAAGCTGACCTGGGGATTCCCAAGTTCCGGTTGGATGTCGAGCTCATCGAGCGTACCCGGCAGCCCGGCGTGGCCGTGGGCTTGGCCTGGACGCCTACGGGTGGCGACGTGCTTTTCATCGAGACCACCATCATGAAAGGTGGAAAGAGCTTCACAATGACCGGTCACGTGGAGCGTGTGATGCAGGAGTCCATGCAGGCGGCGCTGGCCTGGGTGCGAACTCACGCCTTGGAATACGGCATCGATCCCGACTTCTTCAAGGAAAACGACGTGCATATCCACGTGCCCGCCGGCGCTGTCCCCAAGGACGGGCCCTCCGCGGGCGTGACCATGGTCACCTCGTTGGTCTCCGCGCTCACCCGGCGGCCTCTGCGGCCGCGGGTCGCGATGACGGGCGAAATCATGCTGAGCGGACAGGTGTTGCCGGTGGGCGGCATCAAGGAGAAGGTGCTGGCCGCCAAGCGCGCCGGGGTTACGGAGGTTTTCCTTCCGGCTGAGAACGAGCCCAACGTCCGCGAAGACCTGGGCGGCGAACTCCTCGAAGGCATTCAGGTGCATTACGCGCGCGCCATCCGCGAGGTCGTGGACCAGGCGCTCGAACCGAGCCCGGCCGACGCAGTTCGTCCCGCAGACAAGGCCAATGGCGAAGCCGTGACTGAGCCGCCGGCTCGGGTGGTCACGCCTGAACTTGAGGGAGAGCCCGTCAGCGTGGCTCATTCCGCCGAGCCTGTCAGCGAGTCCGCCCCGGAGCCGGTCGGACGGCCGCACTAACAGGCTGCAAAAAGTACCCTTGAAAGGCTTACGTCACGCATCGTCGCGCGCACGCCTCTCTGCACTCACGTATTCAGCGTGCATATGGCTCGCGGTCGCATGCAGCCAGGCTCTATTCGCAAGGGCAGCGCAAGCCGGGCCGGAAGACCCGCAGAAGCCGCTTCAGTTGGCCTACCGCGTTCGCATCCAGCGACCCACCACCCACCTGGCCGAGATTGAAATCGACGCTCGCAATGTGAGCACGCCAACGCTCGATTTCGCCATGCCGGCGTGGTCGCCGGGACGATATGCCATCTATGACTTTGCTAAGAACGTGCAGCAGTTCGAAGCCACAAGCGCCGATGGCCAGCCACTGCACTGGTTGCAGCCGGATAAGCAGACTTGGCGAGTGGAAACGGAGGGAGCGGGCGAAGTAAGGGTGCGCTACCGTGTGTTCGGCGATGACCTTAACGGCTCGTTCTCGCAGATTGACGCCACCCACGCAAACCTCAACGGCGCTTCGACCTTCATGTATGTCGAGGGTCACAAGCCCGACCCTATCGAGCTTGCGGTCGAGGCGCCGGCAGGTTGGAAAATTATCAGTGGATACTCGCTCGCCACGGATCAATCGAACTTTCAGGCTCCCGATTATGACCGGCTTATCGATACGCCACTCGAAATCAGCCCCGCTGTTACCATCAACGAGTTTACGGATCACGGGAAGACGTTCCGCATCGCGGTGCATGACTATGGTACTGACGCGGACGAGCGCCCTGCGCTCGTCCAGAAGTTCACCGATGGAGTCAAGAAGATCGTGGGCGTTTACATGGGCATGATGCCCGCCCCTGACTTTGATCATTACACGTTTCTGTTTCACTTCGCGCCCGACATCTCAGCGGGCGATGGCATGGAGCACCTGAATTCTACTCAGATCGTCGTGAGCCAACCGCTTTCGGACGGCGGCATCGACGAGGCCTTGCTCGACGCCGCCCATGAGTTCTTCCATCTATGGAATGTCAAGAGGTTGCGGCCGGCGGCGCTTGGTCCTTTCGATTACACGCGTGAGGACTACACCGCGTCCCTTTGGTTTGCCGAAGGTGTCACTACCTACTACTCGTACCTGACAATGCTGCGGGCTGGACTGTGGACGCCGGATGACTTGTACAGGCGCTTGGCCAGCGAGGTTCAGACGCTTGAGACCGAGCCAGGCCGCAAGCTGATGTCCGCAGAGAGTTCCAGCTTTCACGCCTGGTTCTACGACCGCTCGCCCCAAATGCAGGAAACCAACTTCGCCAACAGCACAATCTCGTACTACAACAAGGGCGCGCTGCTCGGCCTGCTGCTGGACCTCCAAATCCGCGCACGCACAGAAGGGCAAAAGTCGCTCGACGATGTCGTGCGGCTGATGTACGGGCGCTTCTATGGTGCGGTGCAACAGAGCTACTATTTGCCGGGACGCGGGTATGAAGAAAGTGACATTCTGCAAGCGCTCAACGAAACCTCCGGTAGCGATTTCACCGATTTCTTCAAGCGCTATATCCAGGGCACGGACGCGCTACCCTACTCTGAAATAATGACCAAAGCCGGACTCGTGCTCAAAACGAATGTTCCGGATGGCGCTGGGCCGAGCCTCGGAGCGATCGTGATGCCTGCAACAACTGGCTTGCAAATTACGGACGTGTTGCCGGGTGGAGCCGCCGACCGCGCCGGCCTGAGCCGCGACGATCTGTTGGTGGCGGTTGACAATTTCTCGCTAGCGACGGTTTCTCTCGATGACCGGCTCAAGATCTATCCGCCAGGTGCTGATGTGCCTTTCACCGTGCAGCGGCACGGCGAGCGAGAGATCGTGACGGTTAAGCTTGACCCGCCGGCGGCGGACCAATACTCCCTCGAGGAAGCGCCGCAAGCGACGCCGGACGAGGTCAGCCTGCGCCAGGGCTGGCTCGGGCAGCCGAAATCGACCCACTGACTTCGAGGACGCGACGCCAGCCGCTGTGACGAGCTCGATGGCTCCAAGGAGTCGGGGACCTACGGAGGCGGGCGGTCGAATCGGTCCTCCCGGCAGTTGCACAATGAGGCTTTCTGTGGCAATCGATCATCGCAAAGGGATTGCGTGCGCGGGTAATTGGACCGTGGACTTGGTAAAGGTCATTGATGGCTACCCCCGCGAAAATGGGCTGGCTGAGATTGTTGAGGAAGCTATGGGTGGGGGCGGATCCGCTCACAATGTGATCCTCAGCCTCGCCAGGTTCGACACCGCGCTTGACCTCTATGCGGTGGGCCTGCTTGGTGACGACCCGAACGGCGATTTCCTTCGCGCGCAGTGCTCTCAATTCCCCAACATCAACACCAGCCAGCTCCGCCGCACGAAGGTTGAGAGGACGTCTTACACGCATGTCTACAGCGTGAAAGGCACGGCCCAGCGGACCTTCTTTCACCACCGGGGCACCAATCGCTTGTTTGGGCCAGACGATGTAACCCTAGACGACCTGCCCGTAGCTCTGTTTCACTTGGGCTACCCGCTGTTGCTGGACGCCATGGATCAGCCGGACTCCGAATACAAGACAGTGGGCGCGCGATTCTTGCGCGACGTACAAGAACGGGGCATCAAGACCTCCATCGACTTGGTGTCGTTGGACTGCGACCTCTACCGCACAATCGTTCGGCCGGCGCTGAAATACACGAATTTTGTCATCATCAACGATTTCGAGGCCGAGAAGGTTTCCGGCGTAACGCTTCGATCAGGAAGCAAGATACTTCTGGAGAATCTCAACGAGGCCGCGAATGCGATGTTCCAATATGGCGTCAAAGATTTGGTTGTGATCCATTTCGCGGAGGGAGCCTATCTCGTCACGCGAGACCGGTCGGAAATCATGCAACCGTCGCTCGAACTTCCGGATGACTTCATTGCGGGAAGCACGGGCGCCGGCGATTCTTTTTGTGCGGGCATGCTCTACGGCATCCATCAAGGATGGCGCTACGATAAGACCCTGCGGTTCGCCGTATGCGCTGGCGGCATGAATCTGAGCGATGTCACTACCACCGGTGGCATCAGGCCGTGGGCTGAAATCTTCGGCATGGAGGATAGATTCCCGTATCGGAAGAATGTCGTGTAATTGGTTTATCGAGAACCGTTCATCGTTCAGCATTCATCGAGCATCATTTGCTTACGGCGCCACCGTAAAGCTGAACGAAGTGTCAGGCGAGACTTTGCTGCCCGGCGCGGGTGACTGGCTCACAATGGTGCCGCTCGGGGCTGCCGGAGCTGCAGGCGGTGGCGGCGCAGGTTGCGGCTGCTGGGGCGCTGCTTCGGCAGAAGCCGCGGCTGGATTTGCTGAAGCGGCTGGGGGCGCGGGTGACTGCACTTCGCCCGCCTTGAAACCGGCTCGGGCCAGTTCGTTGCGCGCACGCTCCAGCGGCATTCCGATGAAGCTTGGGCAGACGAACTCTTGCGTGGGCTCGCCGAGAGAAACCAGCAGGTTGGTGACCGGACTGCGAGCGGGCTGCGAGGAAGGCGGCGGGTCCTGCGCCACCACATAGTCGGAGGCGGTGCCGTTCCAGTGCACGGCGACGATGTCGCCGAGGGTGAGCCCCCGCTGCTCCGCCGTTACCTGCGCTGCGCGCACGCTTTCCCCCACCAGCATGGGCACGGTGATGGTGGGTCGGCCCAGGCTGACGAGCACGTAGATATCTTGGCCGCTTTTGGTGCTGTCTCCCGGCGCGGGCGCTTGAGACACCACGTGATCGGCCGCGAACTTGCTATCAAAGAGATGATCGTTCACCTTGACGCCCAAGCCTATACCGCCGGCCAGACGGTCAGCCTGGTCGATCGAGAGGCCCACGAGGTTAGGGGCTCGCTCCTCGCCGCTATGAATGGTGATGCGGATGGTGGTGATGGCGCTCATGAGCGCCACGGCCACCAGCACCGAGGCCAGCAGAAAGAGACGGAATAACGTCCGTACGCGCGAGACAAATCCCATTCCAAGGTCCCCTTCAGGTATTCTAACAGAGGCGTGCGAGTAAACTTTTTCATCACGTGCCTTGCCGACCAGTTCTATCCCGAGGTTGGGGAGGCGGCCGTCCAGGTGTTGCGACGGCTGGGAGTCGAAGTGTCATTCAATGCCGCGCAGACGTGCTGCGGACAGCCTGCGTTCAACACTGGTTATCGAGATGAGGCGCGCGCGGTTGCGGCCCGGGCGCTCGACCTCTTCGCTGGCCCCGCTAGCGCGGACTACGTCGTGAGCCCGTCGGGTTCCTGTACTTCAATGATGCGGGTGTTCTATGAGGAGCTCTTCGAAACCGACCCCGCGCGTCTCAGCGAGGCGCGGGAGCTGGCGGGCCGCGTTTATGAATTCTCAGAGTTCCTGGTGAAGGTGCTCAAAGTCGACGATGTGGGCGCCAGCTTTCCTCATCGGCTGGCCTATCATGATTCCTGCCACCTGCTGCGTGAGCTGGGCGTCTCTGAAGAGCCGCGCCGTCTGTTGCGCTCGGTGCGCGGAGCTGAGCTTGTGGAGCTTCAGGATCATCGCCTATGCTGCGGATTCGGCGGCACGTTTTCCGTAAAGTTCCCCGAGGTCTCGGTGGCGATGGGCGAGGACAAGCTGAAGGCAGCCACAAAAGCGGAAGCTGAATACCTGGTGGCCAATGACTCTGGCTGTCTGATGCATCTCGCCGGCCTGATTCATCGCCAGGGCCTGGCGCTCAAAACGATGCATCTCGCGCAGGTGCTGGCCAGCCGGTGAGGGTGAATGACGCACGTCTTGTGGTCCTCCCAATAGTACAGTCGAGGGCGAAAGAGGTGTGGAGGGATACGGGTCCAAGAGCGTGTCACGCAAAGGCGCCAAGGCGCAACCGAGTGGTTCTCGGTTTTCCTGCCCTGACTTGGCGTCTTTGCATCTTGGTGTGAAACTGCGGATTTTTCCAGGACTATGAGCGAAGCCGTCGTAGAGAGTAACGCCATCCACGAACTGGGCCAAAAGGTGCTGGAGAGCGCGCACCTCACGGAGGCCTATCGAAGCTCGACGCTGCGGCTTTATGACCACCGCCTCAACGCTATCGGCCAAGTCCCTGGCTTTGAGAGGTTGCGCGAGCGTGCGCGGGCGCTTAAGCGCGAAGTGATCACGCACCTCGACTACTACGTGGATCAATTCGCCACCAACCTGGAACGGCAGGGCGGCGAGGTCCATTGGGCCGCAGATGCTAAAGATGCCTGCTCGATCGTGATCGAAATTGCGCGGCGCACCGGCGCACGAGAAGTCGTAAAAGGCAAGTCGATGGTGAGCGAGGAAATCGAACTTAACTCGGCCTTAGAGGCTGCGGGGGTTCGACCCGTCGAAACTGACCTGGGAGAGTACATCCTGCAGCTCGCCCATGAGCGCCCGGCCCACATTGTGGCGCCCGCCATGCACAAAACGCGCGGCGACGTGGCGGACCTGTTCGAGCGCGAAGTGGATCCGAAGCGCGCGGAAGAGCCCGAGCAGCTCGCCGCTATTGCGCGCCGCGCGCTGCGAACAATGTTTGCCAAGAGTGGTCTCGGGGTGAGCGGCGCCAACTTCGCCGTTGCTGAGACAGGCAGCATAGTGGTGTCGGAAAACGAGGGCAACATCCGCTTTTCCAGCACCGCGCCGCGCGTGCACGTGGCACTGGTGGGAGTGGAAAAGCTCATTCCGCGCTTGCAGGATTTGGCAGTGTTTCTGCGCCTGCTGGGACGCTCGGGAACCGGACAGAAGCTGACGGCTTACACCTCTGTTTTGAGCGGCCCGCGCCGCGCTGGCGAGGACGGCCCCCAAGAGATGCACGTGGTGCTGATCGATAACGGCCGCCTGAAGGTGCTGGCCGACGAGAAGATGCGCGAAGCGCTGTACTGCATCCGCTGCGGTGCCTGCCTGAACGCCTGTCCCGTTTACCGCAAGATCGGCGGCCACGCCTATGGATGGGTTTATAGTGGCCCCATCGGCGCGCTCATCACACCCGAGTTTGTGGGTCTCCATAACGCCCGCGAGCTGCCGTTCGCGTCGTCTTTGTGCGGAGCTTGCCGTGAAGTCTGCCCGGTGAAGATCAACATCCCGGATCTGCTGTTACACCTACGCGCCAAGGCTCAGGAAACAAGCGAAGCGCCGAAGCCCAAAGGTTCGCCCGTTCGCGAACGAACGGCGATGCGCCTCTGGACCTGGCTCATGAAGAGCCCGCGCCGCTACACCTGGAGCGCCAGCCTGGCACGCCTTGGGCAACGGACGCTGGCGCGGGGCGGGTGGATTCGCAGTTTCTCCACTTTTCCGGTTTCGCGCTGGACCGAAAGCCGCGACTTGCCGGCTTTGGCGCCCCAATCTTTTCGTGACCGTTGGAAGCAAATCTCAAAGGCGTAGACGCTCCTGCGTCTCGCCGATACGGAGAACAAAATGAAGCTGGTGACTTACGAGAACGCAAATGGGCGTGCGTTGGGTGTTGTCGAAGGTAGTTCAGTCGTGGATGTGGCGGAGGCGCTCGAATGGGGCGGCTTGCTGCCCAAGCCGGAGGCTGCCCTCCGCGCGGCCGTGGAGAAACTCGAGGCCGGCGACGGCCCGCCGCTGGACATGATTGACCTTATCAGTCGGGGACCCGAATATCTCGCCGCACTCGGGCAGGTTACGTCCGCGGCTGCATCGGCCGCGGCCTCCGAACCCGGATTGCTGACGCCTTTGGCCCGGGCTCGATTGCGTGCGCCCATCGCGCGTCCGCCCAAAATCACTTGCGTGGGACTCAACTACGCCGACCACGCTCGCGAGCAGGGCATTGAGCCGCCGGAGACTCCAGTCTTTTTTCTGAAGTCGGTCAACACCATCATCGGACCGGGCGATCCCGTTCGTCTCCCTCCCAATACGGAGCAGCCAGACTACGAGGCAGAGCTGGCGGTGGTGATCGGCAAGGGCGGAAGCCGCATTCCGCAGGAGCGGGCCTGGGAACACGTGGCGGGCTATACCCTCCTTAATGACGTCACTGCGCGTGACATGCAACACGGTGACAAGCAGTGGTTCCGTGGCAAGAGCTGCGACACCTTTGCGCCCATCGGACCTTGGATTGTGACCGCCGACGAAATTCCTGACCCGCACAACCTCGCCATCTCGCTCACCTTGAACGGGGAAACCATGCAGGATTCGAGTACGTCCAACTTGATTCATCGCATCGACTTTTTGATCAGCTACCTCTCCCAGTCGCTCACCTGGGAGCCGGGTGATTTGATTTCCACCGGTACGCCTCCAGGCGTGGGCGTGTTCCGCAAACCGCCGGTGTTTATCAAGGCCGGGGACCAAATGAGTGTGACCGTGGAGGGCGTAGGGACGCTGACGAACCCGGTGGTGGGGCCGTGAGGTGTAATGAGCTGGGCCGAAAATGGGTCGAAATCGAGGAGCGAAGCCACTATCTTCTTTAGAATGAGTGATGGCTTCTTGAGTCGCCAGCATCCCGGCACACAGTGATCGGCCATCAGCCTTCTTCGGCGGAACCTGAACGGCTTGAGTCTGAAGAAAACTGATGGCCCAACGGGCTGCGGATAAAGGGAGTCTGTCATGCTCGCGCAGCGAAGCATCCGCTGTATCTTATTGGAAAAAATGAAGCAGATCCTTCGCTGCCATGAAAATAGCCGCAGCCGCGATTGAAAATAAAAGGCTTATCGTGACAAGGCTATTTTCATGCACAGTGGCGAGCTGAGGGCTCATGGAATCTCCGCTCAGGATGAAATGGTCCGAAGGCTTTTCCACAACCTGCTGGTACCAACGGGTGATGGAGGGTCGCTGGCGGGCCGAGGAAAGTAGGCCGAAATCGAGGAACGAAGCCACTATCTCTTTTAGAATGAGTGAGGGCTTCTTGAGTCGCAGCATCCCGGCACACGGTGATCGGCCGTCAGCCCTCCTCGGCAGAGCCTGATTGGCTGGAGTCCGAAGAAAGCTGAGGGCTGCACAATCGCAACTACGGATGCCGGCCCAGGCGCGGGTCATACAAGGAGAAAAGCAAACAATGGCATCGATGGCGGCAGTTGTGCATTACGCGCTTCAACCGGGAGGCGTGGAATTGCGAGAGGTTCCGCACCCGGAGGCGCCCGGCGAAGGCGAAGTGGTTCTCCGGACAGAGGCGGTAGGCGTGTGCGGCAGCGAAGTGCACCAGTACCACAATCAGCATAGTTGGCCCGTGAATGTACCGGTGATTCTGGGGCACGAGTTCTCGGGCGTGGTGGCGGAGGTGGGCCATGGGGTGCGCGGCCTCCGCGAAGGTGACCGGGTTGCGTCGGAGACGGCCGCCCGCATCTGCGGCGAGTGCGCCTATTGCCGGGCGGGCGAATACAATCTGTGCCCCAAACGCCTGGGGTTTGGCTATGGAGTGGACGGCGCCATGGCGGAGTACGTACGCGTGCCGGCGCGCTGCCTGCATCACCTGCCCGACAACGTGCCCTTCCAGCGGGCCGCGCTCACTGAGCCGTGCTGCGTCGCCTACAATGCTGTCGCGCGGCACTCGGACATCGAACCGGGCGCGAGCGTGCTGGTGCTGGGTCCTGGCCCCATCGGTCTGCTGTGTATGGCCATCGCTAGACTTTCGGGCGCTGGATGGGTAGCCGTCGCCGGACTCGAACGCGACCAGTCGCGGCTGGAACTTGCGCGTCAGCTCGGCGCCGATCAAACGTTCGCCGGCGCCCGGGATGTACTTCTCGCGGGTGTCCACAGCCATGGCGACGGCTTGGGTGTTGATGTGGTGATCGACGCTTCGGGCAATTCCGCCGTGCTGGGTCTGGCGCTGGCAGCCGTCCGTCCCGGCGGGCAGATCACCAAAGTGGGTTGGGGACGGGAGGCGCTGGGTTTTTCGCTCGATCCCCTCGTACAGAAAGCCGTCACACTGCGCGGCAGCTTCAGCCATAACTACGCAATTTGGGAACGGGTGATCGCCCTGATGGCCTCGGGCCGGCTTGATCCTGCGCCTCTAGTGGGTCGGATTGAACCTCTCGAGGGCTGGCAGGGCTGCTTCGATGATATGGGCTCGGGACGCATCGTCAAAGGCGTACTGAAGCCGGCGTAAGAAGGAGTCAGGAGACAGAAGCCAGGAGCCAGGAGCCAGGAGCCAGAAGTAAGAAGTAAGAAGTAAGAAGTAAGAAGTAAGAAGTAAGAAGCCAAAAGCCCAAGAAATCCGGAGCCAGATCCGGGGGACAGTCATAGCATGACGATAGCTATCACTTCTGGTTCAGGGAGGCTTGCAGCCCACCGAATGCCCTTGTTACTTCTTGCTTCTGACTTCTGTCTCCTGACTTCTTGCTTCTGACTTTTTATGAACCTCGCAGCCTTTCCCAAATGCTACATGGACGCTCTCTGCGTGGATCGCAGCATGAGCGTGTTCGATTGGGTCGAGATGGCCTCCGGCCTGGAGGTCGATGGCCTCGAGATGTACCCCGGCTTCTTTACGAGCCTCGAAGATGAGTACCTGGGCCGTGTGCGCCAGGCCATCGAGCGGCATGGGATGACCATGCCCATGTTCTGCTGTTCGCCGGATTTCACCCATCCGGATCCCGCCGTGCGCCGGGACGAGGTCGAGCGCGAGCGCCGCATGATCGACGTCACCGCGCGCCTGGGCGGCGGTTTTTGCCGTGTGCTATCGGGCCAGCGGCGGCCTGAGGTGGGGCGCGAGGAAGGCATCAGCCGCGTGGTCGGCGCCATCGAAGAACTGCTGCCTTATGCGGAATCGCGGCGCGTCGTGCTGGCACTGGAGAATCACTACAAGGACGGCTATTGGCAATACCCTGAGTTCGCGCAAAAGAGCGACGTGTTTCTCGAGATCGTCAATCGCATCCACTCGCCCTGGTTCGGCGTCCAATTCGATCCTTCGAATGCCGTGGTGGCGGGCGATGATCCGGTGTGGCTGCTTGACCAGGTGAAGCACCGTGTGGTGACGATGCACGCCAGCGACCGCTTCCTGAAGCCCGGCCATACCCTGGAAGAGCTGAGGCAGGCGGAGGAAGGCCCAGGCTACGCCGCGATTCTGGTCCACGGCGTTACCGGGCGCGGGCTCAATGATTACCACCGCATTTTTTCGCTCTTGCGGGAAGCAGGATTCAAGGGGTGGATTTCAATCGAAGACGGAATGAACGGCTTGGAGGAAATTCGGCAGTCCGCTCAGTTTCTGCGGAGCCTGATGGCCGGATGAGGCTGGGAGCGCGGGCGTCCCGCCCGCTCTTCTTCATTACGGCAGTGAGTGCCGGCGAGACTCCCAAGCTCCCAGGGCGGCTAGGCCGCCGCGGGTGTGCCCTCTTCACAGTAGCCGCGCAGAAGGCCCTGGAGCGAACGGACCGTGTGAGGCAAGCCGCCGACGTTACGGGTGGCATCGCACCGAATCTCATCGAGGGCCACAATCAGGTCCGCCACACTGTCCAGCGTTTCGGCGATGGGTCCGCCCACTCCGACGAGCCGCAGGGGGTCAAAGCGTACCGTCGACAGTATTTCCCGCTGAATCTTGTCGGCGGTGGCGATCACCGTTCGCTGCTGTTCAACCAGCGCCTCGCTGATCGTCCCTGCAGAAGGATCGTCAATGGCCGGTCCCAAGCCGTCCTCAGCACCGGACTCAACTTGTGCTTCCGAGCCGGCGCGCCGGAGTTGCAACACCTGCCACTCAAGTTCTTGCCCGAGTTGGAGCAGCCTCATCATGGTTCTTCAGCTCCTACTGTATTGATGGCAGCACAAGGGCAAAAAGATGCAGGGTGAAGGCTACAGTGTTGTAAATTCTTTTTTACAATTGCCGCGCAACTTTTTGATAGTTGTCGGGTTGGCCGGGCTCAGGAGTGAAGAGCGCGAAGTAAAGAAGCCAGAAGCAAGAAGCCTTGAGTCAGAAGCCAAAGCTTGACGGAGCTGCCAATGGAATATCGCGTACTTCAAGGCACGAAACTGCGGGTGTCGCGCGCATCCTTTGGAACGATGACTTTCGGCTCGCAAGCCGATCAGGAAACATCATCGCGCATGGTGGACCAGTGCCTGGAGGCGGGCATCAATTTTTTCGATACCGCCAACATGTACAACCAGGGGCGTGCTGAAGAGGTGCTGGGGAAGGCGCTCGGCAGCCGCCGGCCGCAGTTGATTGTCGCGTCCAAAGTGCGCAACCGGATGGGCGACGCGCCCGACGACGCCGGCCTTTCCCGGGCCGCCATTCGCAAGGCTCTGGAGGCCAGCCTGAAACGGTTGGGCACCGACTACCTCGACCTCTATTACTTGCACATGCCTGACTACGACACGCCCATCGAAGAAACCCTTGGAGCTATGGACGAAGCCGTGCGCTCCGGCAAAGTGCGGTACCCGGCAATTTCGAATTACGCCGCCTGGCAGGTTTGCGAAATTTTGGGGTTGTCGGAAAAGAAGGGCTACCAACCGCCCCTCATTTCGCAGCCCATGTACAACGTTGTAGCGCGTGCGATCGAGGATGAATACCTGCCCTTCTGTAAGCGATTCGGGATCTCGGTGGTTCCCTATAACCCGCTCGCGGGGGGCCTGCTCACGGGCAAGCAGTCGCGCGCGAAGGGACCGATCGAAGGCACGCGCTTCGACAAGAACGCGCTCTACCTGGGCCGGTACTGGCATGACGATTACTTCGCGGCCGTGGACGAACTTCGAGAGGTGGCGCGCGAGGCAGGGAAGTCTCTGGTGGAGCTTGCGCTTCAGTGGCTGCTCTCGCGCGAGCAGGTGGACTCGGTGATCCTGGGCGCTTCGCGGCCAGAGCAACTCGCCGAGAATCTCAGAGCCTTCGAAGACGGCGGGCTGGACGATGCCACGCTAGCACGATGCGACGAGGTCTGGAAGCGGCTGCGCGGGATCACGCCGAAGTACAACCGGTAGCGGCTGGAGACGAATGGCGTTCCGCCATGGAGGTGCAGGCAAACCGGTCTCAGCACCAAACTTTCCAAAACTTTTCTTGACACTAGAAGCGACTTTGATTAGGGTTTCCGCAGCCCGATTTGCGGGTCCTTATGACGCGTGGCGAGTTTAGGGCGCGAAAGGCCTGCCCATTACTGGCCTTTGAAAGACCCGCTGCTTGGAGATTGACTTTACCTTCTTTGCGAGGGAGCGTTTCTGCATGATTCCGCACGCCGCGGTTCTAGGGGCATGGCTCGATCCGTCCGGCGCCCAGATGATGCATCCGCATACGGTCGATTTCGCGGTCATCATCGTGTATTTCGCGATGGTGCTCGGCATCGGCTTTTATTTGAAGCGGTACACGAAGCGAGGCGAAGATTTCTTCCTGGCGGGCCGGGAAATGACGGCTTGGGTGGCTGGCCTGAGCTTCGTCTCGGCAAACCTGGGCGCGCTCGAACTCATGGGCTGGGCGGGATCGGCCTATCAATACGGCATCCTGGCCGCGCATTGGTATTGGGTGGGTGCCATCCCCGCCATGCTCTTCCTCGGCATCGTGATGATGCCGTTCTACTACATCTCGAAGACGCACTCCGTTCCCGGCTACCTGCAGCTTCGGTTCGGCGAAGCTTCAAGCGGACTGAGCGCCCTGTGCTTCGCGGTCATGACCCTGCTGAGCGCCGGCGTCGATATGTTCGCCATGGCCCTGGTAATGAAAGTGCTCCTGGGGTGGAACCTGAATTTCAGCATCTGGGTGGCGTCGATTACGGTGGGTGTCTACGTCGCGCTGGGCGGTCTGTTCTCCGCAATCTTCAATGAGGTGGTGCAGTTCTTTTTGATCTGGTTTGGCGCCCTGCTGATTCCGATTCTGGGCCTGATTGAGACCGGCGGCTGGTCCGGTCTGGTGGCGCGAATCCAGCACAATTTTCCGGGGCAGGATTACACCCACATGTGGAGGGTGCTCGGCCACTTCAAAGACAATCCCATGGGCATTCACTGGACCGGAATTGTGTTCGGGTTGGGCATGACGCTCGCCATGGGTTACTGGACCACGGACTTCCTGGTGGTGCAGCGGGTGCTCGCCTCCAAAGACGTCCGCGCCGCGAAATTGGCTCCGGTGCTGGGCTCGTTCTTCAAGATGGCCGTTCCGTTCATCGTGATTCTGCCCGGCCTGCTGGCGCTCGCCATCCTGCCTTTCCACCTGGTCTCGCAAAGCGTCGCCAGTGCGGACCCCAGCCTGCACAGCTACAACGAGGTGCTGCCTCTGATGCTGGCGCGCTACTGCGGCCCGGGTCTTCTGGGCTTGGGAATCACGGCGCTCATTGCCGGCTTCATGTCAGGTATGGCGGGGAATATCAGCGCCTTTTCCACCGTGTGGACGTATGACTTGTACCGGGCCTTTCTCCGCAAGAATGCCTCTGACAAACATTACGTCACGATGGGGCGCGTTTGCACCATCGTGGGCATCGTCCTCAGCATCGGCGCGGCTTACATCGTGATGCAATTTGCCAGCATCATGGATTATATTCAGGCGCTCTTCAGCTTCTACATTGCGCCCCTGTTCGGAACCGTGCTGCTGGGCATGCTGTGGAGGCGTATCACCGCTGCCGGCGCCTTCTGGGGGTTGCTGGCCGGCATTGTAGGATCGGTGGGCATGTTTGTTTCGGTGAAGCTGAACCCTAAGATGCTGGCGGTCTGGGCGCTCTCGTCCGATGCCAAGCCCATGGCCGAAAACATGTACCGGGCGCTCTGGTCTTGGCTGATTTGCGTCATCATCACGATCATCGTGAGCTTCCTCACGAAGCCGCGCCCGGCCGCTTCTCTGAAAGGGCTGGTGTATGGTGAAACCGAACTGCCGAGCGAAGGCCACCTGCCGCTGGTGAAGCGTCCGATTTTCTGGGCGGGTGTGGCTCTGGTTGTGTTTCTGGTGTTGCAGTATATTTTCTGGTAGGACGGTAAGGCAATGGATACGAAATCTCAAGGGAAGCGGGACGAAGGCCAGCCGCCTCGCTCCGTGGCCGTCGACCTGATGGATAACGAGCCTCAGAAGCACAAAATGCTGCCGGTCTGGTTCTTCATCGGAGTCATTTTATGCATTTACGGCGTGATGATCCTGGCGGAGGGCCTTTACGAGCTGTCGCATCCCCCCGACACCGTGCTCGAAAACCTGCACTCGGCGATCTGGTGGGGCGGCCTGATGATTCTGGTTGGAGCCATATTCGCGCAGAGGAACCGGCATCCGGTTTGAGAGGCTCGGAACCGGGTTAGGCTATATAGTAGCCTACTACATGCCGAGTCTCCCTCTACAAATCCCGGCGGCGAAAGCGACCGTCCGCCAGCATGCACACGATCAGCATGTAGAGGCCCGCGTAGCCGATCATCAAGGTACTCGGCACCGAGGCGTTTCGGAAGGGCGAAATGTTAAGCGAGCCCACGAGGGGCGACTGCATCTCGAAGGCAGCGCGCCGCCACAGCGACTCGCTCGGCATGATAACGCTTGAAATGATGCCGAGTGTTACGGTGCGCGGCGAGTGCACAACGGCGCCGATCTGTTCGATCCAGCCTCCCAGAAACGCGATTCCGTGCAGGCCCAGCACCAGCACGCCGTTGGTGAGCGTCGAGAAGGTGGTACCGAAGAGTAGCGTGAGACTCAAAATGAGCAGACACTCGAACCAGATCAGGCTGGCTCCCAGCATCAGGTTGCGCGGGCTGATCCCGCTGAGCCAGTGAGCCATCAAGACGAGACCGCCGATCATCAGGGCTAGATACACGGTGAGCATCGCCACGAATCCCAGCCACTTGCCCAGCAGAATCTGGCGGCGACTGACGGGTTTGGTGGCCACCGCTTGAATGGTGCCGGAGCTGATCTCGCCGGAGACGGTGTCTACAGAAGTGAGCGCTGTCATCACCACGGCAATAAGGTCAACCGCGTAGAGACCGACCATCAGAAAAGCGCGCAAGCCTTCCTGCGCGATCAACGGAGCGACATGTCGGGCGTGAAAGTCTTTAACCTGAAAGTGCATGCCGAGGCTGAAGAGCGCGATAAAAGCCACGCCCGCGAGAAGAGCCATCAGCAGCAGTTTTTTTCGCGCCGCCTCGCGGAACGTAACTCCGGCCATCACCCAAACGCCCACTAGAGTCCTCCTTCGGTGCCCACGATTTCCAGGAAGAGGTCCTCAAGGGACTTTCGTTCCGGCGTGAGCTCATAGAGGTCAGCGCCGCGCTCGACGAGATAGCGCGCGATTTCGGGCAACACATCGTTGGAGGTCACCGTGAGCGTCAGGTGGTCGCCGTTGGGATTCACGGATGATGCCCAGCGGCCGAGACCCGCGAGGACGTCGCTGTTCATGTTGCGCGCCCGCAAGCGCACACGAGTCTCTCCGGCAGCGAGCGCGTCCACACGGCGCGATTCAAGCACGCGCCCGTGCTTGATGAAGGCCACGCGGTCACAAGTGACTTCGACTTCGCCGAGCAGGTGGGAATTCAGCAACACGGCGGCGCCTCGTTCCCGCTGCGCCTTGATGATGTCCCGCACTAAGCGGCGCCCCGCGGGATCGAGGCCGGATGTGGGCTCGTCCAAAATGACAAGATCGGGTTCGTTCAGCAGCGCCTGCGCCAGTCCGATGCGCTGCAGCATTCCTTTGGAGAATTCCCGCAGGCGTTTGCGCCGATGTTCGCTGAGACCTACAAGGTCAAGCAGCGCGGGGATGCGCTCGCGCAGTTGTGCGTGGGTCATCCCGTAAAGACGCCCGTGGACATTGAGGAGTTCTTCGGATGTGAGCCAGTCGTAAAAGCGGAAGTGTTCAGGCAGGAAGCCGATGCGGCGCCGGATTTCCGTGTCTCCGACGGGCTCGCCTAACGTCCAGGCTTCGCCGGCTGTCGGCCTCACCAGGCCAAGCAGCATCTTCACCGACGTGCTCTTGCCGGCGCCGTTGGGCCCGAGAAAGCCGAAGATCTCGCCGCGGCGAACCTCAAGCGTCAGGCCCTCGACGGCAACCTTTTCGCCGAAGACCTTGCGCAGACCGCGAGTTTGAATTGCGAATGCAGCAAATTCACTCATTGACTCAATGACTCATCGGCTCAATGAACTAATCCTGGCTCCGACGCCCCATTGAGTCAATGAATCAATGGGCCGATGAATCAATTTAGGGAGTCTGCCAGTCCCGCAGCGTCCGATCCGTCCCCGAAGCCGGCGAGTGAGTAGATGACGCCGTTCTTAGTCCAGATCAGCGTGTAGCCCTGCGGCCGCCTACCTCGCGGCGGTGCGGTGATCAGCGTGCCTTCGACACCGTCAACCTGTTCCTTCTGCAGCGAGCCGCCTTCGTGAGGCACCGGGATGACCAGCGTCGAGGTCCAATCCACACTCTGCACAAGAGCCTGGGCTTGGGACGGGCTCATGCCACCCACTTCCAGCCCTGCTTCAGCCACTTCGGCAATGTTCAGGTTCGGAGGAACGCTGACCGTGGGACTCGGAACCTGGGCGAAGACGAGGAAGTTCTGCAGTTGCTGCGGCGTGGCACCCTTCCACTCACTGTCGGAAGTCTCACCTGTCTCCTTTGACTTCCCGATGTCGCCGTAACGAGCCGTGACGGCCCTTGGGATGTGGACAGCCACTTCGGCTCCGTCGATCGACGCAGGAAGCTGGATATCGGAGCGGCCCACTTCATCAACGATGGCCTGCAGGCGTTCCCGATTAAGCGTCAGGTGGAAAGCCTGCTCGCCTTCGACGCTCAATTTCGGTGTGTCATTGCGCGCGGTCAGCCTCCGAACGTCGAACCCTGCGAGCTCGCTCGCCTGGTCCACACTCGCCACTTGTTGCGCTTTGCCTTGCATCGTCACCACAACGTTGTCTGAAATCAACTGGCCCAACATCTTGCCCGCGCGCTCCTGCGTGCCGGTATCCGGCAGCACGGGATCGATGGAGACCACTTCGATCTTCTCCACGCGCAGCATGGCCAGCAGCCGCTCTCCCCAACTCCGAACGGGAGCAAAGCTGATTGCGATGACGACCATTCCGACAGCCAAAGCCCCACCCAAAGCCGGGGCCCAGCGGCGTCCCGCGATTCGGTCGAAAAATCCCAGGGCAAGCTGTGTTGACCCAGCCAGGACCTCCTGTGCCCTGAAGCGTGCGAGGGAGAATGCAGGCTCCGTTTCAACCTCGTTGGGTAACGGCGCCAGCGGATCAAGCACATGCTGCACACGCTCGGCGATCGCCGACATTTCTTCCAGTTCGTGCCGGCAGGTCGCACAGGTTGCCAGGTGGCTTTCCACTTGCTCCAGTTCGCGGCCGTGAAGCTCACCATCCAGCTTGGCGCGCAGAATGCCTTTATCGATGCAGCTCATATTTCCTCCTTTTCGCCTGCGACGGCACGAAAGTGTTTGCGAAACGCTTGCTCAGCGCGCAGGATCAGCGTTCCCACTGACACTCGCTTGACGCCGAGAGTCTCCGCAACTTCGTGGTAGGAGAAGCCACTGGCGCACAGGACGAGAGCTTTAGCCTGCACCGGCTTGAGCCGCGCCAGCACCTGGCGAACGCGCTGCCGGTTTTCGTCGCGCAAGACCTCGTCCAAGGGCCCAGAGGAACCGCGCGATTGAAATGCGATGCGCGCCGCCTCGGACTCATGCTCCCGCCGCCGCGCGCTCTTGCGGAGCGCGTCGATGCCGAGGTTGGTGGCTGTGCGATAAAGCCACCCGCCCACGTTTCCGTCAGGATTCGGGAGTAGGCGCTGCCGGTAAAGCTTCCAGAAGACCTCGTTCGAAAGCTCTTCAGCCTCGCTCCGGCTCGAGGTGAGGCGGAAGAGCACGCCCACCACTCGTCCGTAATGCTCGAGGTAGAGCTTCTCAAAACGCGATTCCCAAGATTCCGGCACCTCTCTCGGGGGATGCACCATCATCATGGAATCCAGTCTGTCATCCAGCCGTTCAGCCAGTCCCGCAGCCAATAGTTGCCTCCCTGCCACTTTCAATCATAAAACGTACGTCGGGTTCAGAATGTGACAGGGGCGAAGGAAAAAAGAAATTTGGAGACTCATCGTGCGTGAAGCGAGCGACGCACCGTCCGGCTGACGAATGCGCCCGCGTAAGCGCCGGCGAAGCAGACCGTCAGCACGAGGGCCGTGACGGCCAAGGCGGTCAAAAAGCCGGAGGATTCTCCGGCCATTGTTGGGGCAAGTCCCAGCTTGGGTAAGGCAAAATCGAGCAACGGAACCCAAATTCCAATCAGCACAGCCCAGAGCCAAGGGCGGCGTGGCCCAAGCACTCCGAGCAGGAAACTGAAACCCACCAGGATTCCCAGCGTAATGAACTCGTCGTCGCTGTGCGAGTCCGCATAGCCGATGAAGACGCCGCCTCCGAGGGCCAGACAGGAGAGCAGAATCGTTGTGATCGAATCCTTTAACGCCGCTGCATCTTTCAACGCCACGGACTCACCTCCAGAGGTTGGATTTGAGGTTTCAGGTTCGAGATTTCAGATTCGAGGTTTGGTATTTGGGCCTTCCTCGGTTCGTATTTGGGCTTTTCGTACTTAAGCCCTCGCATTTGAGCTTTGGGATTGAGATTCGAGATTGATACTTGGCATTTGAGATCTACTCCCGCTCGCCCACCACCATCACTGACACCGTACGCGACCGGGCCCGGTCAAGTTCGATCAGGAAAATGCGCTGCCATTGCCCGAGATCCATTTCGCCGTCCACGATGTTCAGGCATTCCGAGCTTCTCAGGAACAGCGCCTTACAGTGCGAGTGTCCGTTCTTCTCCTCGTCCGGGCACATGTTCACAGTGCGCACGGAGAAGTCATCGTGACGGTATGTTCCCGTGTGCGGGGCCAGTGATTCGAGCGTCCTTTTCAAGTCCTCGATCAGCAACGGCTCGTGCTCGCCCACCAGGATCGCGGTCGTAGTGTGCCGGGTCTGGACGTTCACGAATCCGTCTCGAATTCCCGAGTAACGCACACATTCGGCCACCCGTTCGGTGATGTCAGCGAACTCGAGGGATTCGAGAGTCTCGATTCGAATAGACTCGTGGTGTGTATTCAGCCGCCTCTCAAGGCGCATTACACTTGCAGCCATCGTTTCTCTCCCCTAAACCTGGCGCGGCGCGGCCGCAACCAAAAGGAATTCTCAACACAGAGATCACTGAGGTCCTCACAGCGCGGCGAAGCCGCCACCACAGGCAGATTTCAGATTACGGATTCAAGAAATCTTCTCGCGCGACCAAGAACTTTGCCGTTGAAGCTTTGGAGCCATCTCCGCGATCTCATCGAGAAACAGCGTGGTAGCACAGGCAGCACAGAACAAAGCCAGCTCTTTCATTTTTCTCCGTGACCTCTGTGAGCCCGCTGCGAACTCTGTGTTGAGTCTTTGTTCTTTGCGTGTGGCTCCTCAGCTTGCTGCCGACTCCAAAACGCCGCCGAAGCGGCGTTCACGTAATTGGAATTGATCGATGGCCGCGCCGAGGTCAGCTTCGCTGAAGTCCGGCCACAGCCGCTCACTGAAAATGATCTCCGCGAAGGCGCCTTCCCACAGCAGGCAGTCGCTCAAGCGTTGCTCGCCGCCGGTGCGAATCAGCAAATCCACATCGGGAGCGGGCGTGGAATCGTGAATGGCTTCAGCCAGAGTTTCAGCGAAGTCTTGCGCAAAATCCGCCGAGCGCACGGGAACGCGTAACGCTGCACGGGCCGCCGCTTCCAACAGCGCTTCGCGCGCCGAGTAGTCGATCGCGAGCCGTAAATGCAACCGCGTGCCGATGGACGTTGCGCGCTCAGACCGCCTGATTGACGCTACCAGGGCGGCCGGCAGGCGGTCGCGGCGTCCGATCACCCTGAGCCGCACACCTCGCGAAAGATGCTCAGTCCTTTCGGTCTCGAGATAGTCCTGAAAAATACTCATGAGAGCGGCGGCTTCTGAGGCCGACCGGCGCCAGTTCGCAGCCGAGAAGGCGAACAGCGTGAGCGTGCCGATGCCGTGTTCCGGCGCGCAGCGCACAACACGGCGCACGGCCTCGGCGCCGGCGCGATGTCCGATGGCGCGCGGCCAGCCACGCCGCTGTGCCCAGCGGCCGCTGCCGTCCATGATGAGGGCCACATGAAGGCCCGCCGGAGATTGCCGCTTGGTATTACCACTTTGTGTCATAAAGTGCGCGTCCAAATTTTTTTACCTCTCACGAGTGGCGCGGATCAGCGCCTCCATGTGGTTCAGGTAGCGCTCCAGCTCCCGGCGCCCGTTCGGCGTCAGCCGGTATTCCGTCTTGGGAACGCGCTTATCAAAGAATTTGCTGCAGGTCACGTAGCCTGCCTCTTCGAGCTTGCGCGCGTGGACGCTTAAATTACCATCGGTGGTCTCGAGCAGCTTCTTGAGGTCGTTAAAGCTGAGGGACGCGTTTACCGCCAGCGCACTCACAATGCCCAGGCGCACGCGTTCATGAATCACGCGGTCGAGATCGAGGGAGTGACTCCCCGCCGGCCGTGCGCCGATGCCATGTAAGGGCCGGGACTCCGGGTGAGATTCCGCCCGGGAACTGGCTGCACGTCCGGATTCGCGCTGACCGTCGCGCGGTTCCACCATTACGTTTGCTCTAGCCACCGTACCTCCTTGCAATGATCACACCGAATACAATCTGCAACCCCCCGAAGCCGGCCGCCATAAAAACATTGCCCCAGGACGCGGGCGCAAACAACGCCGCCGCTCCGCACGCCATCAAACACCCGCCCATAACAGGTACGATGCGCACCGAGAAAGCGCCGCCGGTGATGACTCCCGCGCCGTAAAGCATCAGCCACAGCCCGGGTAACACTCGGGTGAGCCCTTCCTGGAAAAGAACCAGTGTGAGCAGGCCGCCCGCCACCAGCGGCGGAGCCAAGCTGGTGGCGAACTTCTGTGCGGGACCCGGCAGAATGGGCAGCCGCGCGGCGTGCATCTTGCGGCGGATGGCCCACACGCCGATGCCGGCAGCCATCATCGCAGCCGCTGACCAAGTGGCAAGCCAACCTGAAGGCGTGGAAGAGCGCTGCGCAATAGCGGCCGCTCCCAGCGCCGTCGCTCCCATTGCCACTCCGCCCCAGCCCGGTACGGCCGTGAATGACGCCGAGCGCTCCATGGTCTCGCGAATGAAGCGCAGATTCTCGATAGCGTGCTCGTGAATGGCCGGAGGGGGCGCGCGGCGCGATCGAAAGTGGTGGGGCATGGCCATAATCTCGAAATAATAACGCAGATTTGGGCGTTGTCAAGTACTTTGTAGAGTAAAGTTGAAGAAGTTAACAGTCGATAGTTGAAAGTTGACAGTCGAAAGTCGAAAGTCAAAGGTTGAAGGTTGAGAGTTGAAGCCAGCAGATTGGTGGCTTGCCCTCCGTCTTGCAGTTTCTTCAGGCATGATTGCGAAGCAACGCCCGTACGGTATACCTGGCCCGTTCCGGCCAGTTTGTCCGAAAACGGACGGCAGCGGTTCAGTTTGGAATTTGTTAGCGACCACCCCGGCCTTCGGCCACCCCTCCTCGCCGAGGCTCGCCGAGGAGGGGAGTTGTTAACTTCGATTCCTTAAGCCGGCATTCGCTGCTGGTGATCTACTGCCGGGCGCTCCCCTCCTCGCTGAGGAGGGGTGGCCGAAGGCCGGGGTGGTCGCTGATTGCAAGCTGTACCACTACCAAGCGGACCGTTGTCTTGATAGTTGGCGAAAAATTTCGACAAAGCGCGCCATTTTGGCGTAACTACTTGTTGTGAATTGATTTATCAAATTGGGTTCGCCCCCCTCGAAAGTTTCAAAATAAGGGCCATTTTTGGCCTTTAAGCCCTTGTCGTCAAATCACTTAGGTACAATGGGTTCGTACCACCCTCAAACTGGTGCGAGCAGAGCCGCGGAAAACCCGTCGGGGCGCGCCCTTCCGAGGCCCGAAGTTACCCTTTTCCGCAGCCTGCTAATCCCCCTATCTCGGTCGCCAAGGTCCGTCAAAGCCACCCTTCCTGATCCTGAGCTTCCGGCCCGGCGGAGGAAACACGGCCTCGCCATTGAGCGCGCCCGCGTCTCGTGGTCGTGGTTCCATTCCGCACCCGAGGTCGTCCGTCAAAGCCGGCTCAGCGGCTACGGATATCATCTGAATAACACACCAGTTTCGCGCGCGTCGATGTTCGACGCGGTCTTTTGGTGGTCAACTGTTGGTGATCCGGCAATGCGGGAGCGAGCGTGCACCGCGGGTTCGCCTTCAGGGTGGCGGCATCAAGTGCGTAGGATAGCCCTGATGCTCAAAGGCTGCGCTACGCTTGCTCACAGTTGCGCCCGACGCGGAATGGCAGTAATGTATAGACGGGAACGCCACCACAGGGATGAGGCGTGTACTTCACCTGGACGAGCGAAAGAATCGAAGCAACAAAGCACAGCACGGTGTGAGCTTTGAAATAGCGATGGTTGTCTCTGAAGACCCTTATCACCTCTCTCGCCCGGACCGCGAAGTTGAGGGTGAAGTGAGATGGCAGACTATCGGCCAGACCGTCGGAACCGTCAGAGGCCCGCAGGTGCTGCTGGTGGTTCACACAGTCTCGGAGCCCGACGAGAGCGGAGAAGAAACCATCCGCATCATCTCGGCCCGCAAGGCGACGCCCAGTGAACGGAGCACCTATGCACAAGGCCTCTAGAACGGTCAAAGTGAAGTACACACCCGGACAACCGCTCAACGCGAAGGCGAGGCGCGAACTGGAGGCGCTGGCCGCGATCCCGGACTGTGAAATTGACCTCTCGGACGCCCCCGAACTGCCGCCGGGAGCCTGGAAGAACGCGGTTCGGGGCAGGTTTTACCGGCCCGTCAAACAGGCGATTTCCCTGCGTGTGGACGCGGACGTGGTGGCCTGGCTGAAGCAATCCGGCAAAGGCTACCAGACCCGAGCCAACCGCATTCTGCGAGAACGAATGCTGGCCGAACTGCGGCAGGGAAGGGCGTGACGCCCTCCAATCAGCAACCGACGATCGAGAATCGGCCGGTAGTGGGTCAGTTTGACGTAGCCGCGGACCTCCACGACAGATCCGCCCCAACGCTTGCTTTTGGATCTGCTGCCGCATGAGTTTTGGTGACCGAAAGGGATTGATATCACACCCTCATTTCGATACGCCTCGTCTCAATAACTGCATGGACTTCTCTCCCATGTCCATCCCCGGCGGCTTCTCGAGAATCAGAAAGTTCTGCATCATTCCGGTGTCTTCATGGGGAAGGATGTGGCAGTGGAAGACAGACTTTCCCGTCCATTCCTTGAAGCGCA
>DATJYK010000101.1:0-3135 GCA_035578005.1 Terriglobia bacterium | reverse complement strand
GGTCGGCGGTATGCCGATCGCGCCCTGGGTCGCGTAGCTCCAGAGCAATTTTCCCGTTTGTCCGGCGAGCGCAAATAGATTTGGTCCGGTGGGCTGCATGCTGGTCAGAAACAAGCTCCCATCCTGCGCTTGCGGTGGCATATAGACCGGCACATTCAATGCTGTTGACCAGGCAATTTTAGGGGCGGGTGCCGCCTGGGCAAAGCCTGCCACACCTCCCGCGAGCAAAAGACCAGCCAAAAGGAAACGTGACATGGTGCATCCTCAATGCATGCGACAATCAACGCATCGTAGCTCGAAAACGCCTTCGACCACAACCTTACCACACGTCAAGGTTTGCCGTATTGGAGGAGCGTCTGAGACGGATAACGCAACACTTTAAGCTGCACCAAACATAGCCTCGAGACCGGCTGTGAACGATCATGTCCTACAGCATGGTGTAGGAGCGCTACCCTGAGCAACGCGGGCTGCAGGGTCAGTTTGCCAGTTCTAGCATTCCGACGCCAAGCGTGCGACGGCTCCAGGAGCCGTTGTAATATTATTTGCACTCATCTCAAGATCAAGAAATCTGTTGATTTCCCGCGCAGATGGCTCCCAGAGCGCTGATAGGTATGCTGTCCTCGCCAAAATCAAAAGAGCTACCTTTGGAACGAGTGAGATGTTATAGCATAACTCTTAAAATAGAGATAATATAAGGCTGCGTCATGAATACGAAAAAACGTCAAGCAATCAAGGAAAGGTTAGAAGAGGCGGAGAGGGTTTGTGATGAAAACGGTGCTCAGCTCACGGAATTGCGTCGAAGCGTCCTGAGTTTGATCCTGGAGGCAGATGGCCCTTTAACGGCCTATCAGCTGCTCGATCAGCTGAAGGAAATACGTAAAACGGCGGTGCCGCCGACAGTGTATCGCGCCCTCGATTTCCTGATTGAAAACCGGCTGGTTCACAAGGTTGAACAGCTGAATGCATTCATTCCTTGCAACGATACCCATCACGACCATCATGACGTGCAGTTCCTTATTTGCGATAAATGCGGCACGGTTGCTGAGATCGAAGACCATGCCATTGCGCATGCCTTGGCCGAAGCCGCGAAGAAGCAGGGCTTCCGTCCCAGCAAGGCGGTCGTTGAGTTGGATGGCATATGCGCGGCGTGCTCAGCTTCTAACCCCTGAGGCAGTCCAATGGTCAGTCATCGTTTCGAATTCTATCCAGCCCGTGCAAGCTTATGAATTGATAACGCCGTTCGCGCCCTAGCCCAGCCGCGGCCCAGCCCATAACACAGCGCGGCGAGCGTGCCGACAAAGAAGCCGACAGGCCAATTCGTCGTATAAGAAAGTGCCAGCGCCGCCCATACAGTGGCGAGGGCGATGCCCACCGAGAGCAGCATGGCGCGCAACGGCCGGTCGGTCAGCAGACGCGCGGCGGAGGCAGGGCCGAGCATCAGGCTGAAGACCAGCAACGCACCAACGACCGGCAGCGCCATCGCCGTGGCAAGACCGAGAACGGCTAGAAAGAGCAACTCGATGCGCGCGTTCGAGACGCCCCGTGCTGCGCCGAGGTCCTCTGAAACGGAGCTTAGCAGCAGCGGCCGGAAGAGCAGGATGGTCAGGCCGATGGCGGCCGCGCTGAGGAGCGCAACCGGCGCGATCTCGCTGCGGCTGACACCCAGCACCTCGCCGAAGAGCAGCGCATAGACGCCTTGGGAATATTCGCTCGACAGGCTCAGGAATAAAGTGCCGAGTCCGAGCAGCGTGATCAGCGTCAGCGCGGTGGCCACGTCGTTGCGCTGATGCCGGCTGAGCTGGCTGATGCCGAGGACGCCAAGTGCAGCAAAGACAATCAGCCCCCAGAGTTCGTTGACGCCGATGAGCGCTGCCCCGGCAGCACCCGGAAAGGTACCGAGCGGCAAAGCATGGGCTGCAAATGTGTTGGCGCGGATGACCACAAACAGGCCCGTCACGCCAGCAACAATGGCCACCAGGGAGGCGACGATCCAGCTATTGAGCATGAAACTGGAAAACATGGTCAGGCCGCCTCCGCGCTGCGGGACATCATGGCGCTACGTCTGGCACGGCGCCCGGGAAGACCCGTGAGGAGATAGACTGCAAAAATGATGGTCACGATAAAGAAGCTCACCGGCCAGCCATGGCCCGGCGTCCAGTCATAGCTGTCATAGGCGAGCAGAATGCCGCCCCAGACGCTGCCCAGCCCGATCAGGGCGGCAAGGCCGATGGCCAAGCCGGGGCGCTTGACAAGGCGCAGCGCCGCCGCCGCCGGGCCAATGAGCAGGGCCGTGGACAGGATGGCGCCAATCGTCATCGCCGACAGGGTGACGGCGAGGGAGAGCATCAGCAAATGCACCAACCCAACCAGCCGCACATTGACGCCCTGAGCCTCGGCCAATGTGGAATTCAGCGAGCTGAGCAGCAGCGGGCGATAGATGACGGCGGCGACCAGGATGACGCCAGATCCAACCAGCAGCGCGGGGGGGATGATTGCGGCCGGGATTGCGAACATCGAGCCGAACATCACCGAGATCGCCGCCCCCGTGGTGCTGCGCGTGGTCACGTCAAAATACAGGAGCAAAGCCGTGAGCCCAAGACCCGCACCCAGCACGATGCCGGTGACCAGGTCGCGCTCGCGGGCACGGCGGACGCCGACCAACTCCATGGCTCCGGCCGCGAGGACGGCCATGCCAAGGAAGCCGAACATGGGATTCACCCCGAGCAGAAATGATGCAGCCCCTCCAGCACTGCTGACATCGGCCAGAGCGTGGCCGGCAAAGGACTGGCCCCGGATGATGGTGAAGACACCGATCATGGCGGAAACAATCGCGGCCCCGCCGCCGATCACCATGGCCGTGTGAACGGGATCGCTGTCAAAAAAACCGGCCGCGAAAACTGCGGAAATCAGATCGTTCATCGCAGGCTACGGGATCACGGCGACGTGGACGGGTTGCCGCTCGATCACGCCCGGAATTTCCTCTGCGGCCCCGGCGGCAATCACCAGCACCCTGCCATGCACGCGAATGACATCGATGTGGTAGCCGTAGAGCGCGCTCAGCACCTCGGTGCGCACAACATCGCCGGTGCGCCCGCTCGCCGCCCGGCCATTGGCAAGATAGACGATGCGGTCCAT
>DATJYK010000100.1:0-4785 GCA_035578005.1 Terriglobia bacterium | reverse complement strand
AAGCGGGTTCTTTCGCCTTCCAGGGCAGGCAGGGTTTGAGGCATAGCCACCTCCTCTATCTGCAAGTATACACTACGCACAGATAAAGGCCACAAAAAAAAGAAACGCCAAAAAGCCCACGTCTATGTCGCGCACCCGCTGTATGGCTTCAACTCGCTTAAGCCGCCGTTTCGTGATGCGCAGGCTGGGCAGGGCGGACTGGAATGGGTCGAGCGAGAACGGGCCGTTGGCGAAAGTTGCAGGTGCCCGTTCAGATGAAGTCGTTCTGGTACCGTTCCAAAACCGTTCCAAAAGTGTAAGTTATTGGGTAAAAAGGGGAGGTGCTTCGAGCGAAAGCAGATTCCCCGAATGGATGTAAGACCATGAGGAAGAGAGATTTGCATGAGGGTAGTGGGAGGGAGGGGGCTGCCTACGAAGCAAGGGGTCGGGAGTTCGAATCTCTCCGGGCGTACCATCTTTTCAACAACTTAACGGGAATGGCCGGTTCCGGCGAGTACCAGTTCGTACCACTTCAACCCTCAAGTAGTTTCTTGGTTAGTTTTCGGATGGCTCTGCGCTTGGCCGGAGCACCGGCTTGTGTGTAGATGTTCATCGTTGTCTTGATGTCAGCGTGCCGCAGAAGCTCCTTTTGAACTGCCAAATCTGTCCCCATGCTGTCTACCAGAGTTGAGAGGGTGTGCCTGAACGTGTGCCATCCGATCTTGCCGATGCCTGCCTTCTCTGCGGCAGGCTTGATGTGATCGGTAAACAGGATCCCCCTCCAACGAGGCCGGCCGGATTCCCCAGCGAAAATATAGTCCGTTGGCCCCTTGTACGAAGAGCGCTCCCTTTGGCTCAGGAGTACCTCCGCCAGGTTGGGGTCGAGGGGTACGGGCTTAGAGGACCCCTCAGTCTTGGTTTCGTAAACGTGCCTGCCGGTGGCGCTTCTCCTGATGAACACCGTCAGGTTGTCCCAGTCGACGTCGCTCCACTGCAGGGCCATTAACTCGCTGGCCCGCAATCCCAGACATCCGGCAATGAGAACCATCGTCTTGTAAGGCTCCCCCAGCTCTTTCAGCAGTGCTCGGAACTCTTCGGGCGTGAGAACCCGGGGGATGGCCCGGCGTGCCGTGGACTGCCGGACCAGGGTGATTGGGTTTCTGTCAGTCAATTCCCAGCGCATGGCGCACTGAAAAAGGACGTGGAACATGCTGCGCACGTGTCCGCGACTTTGTGGTGAAAGAGGGATAGCCTTCAGCCAGGCTTCAACTGGCATGGGCTTGATTTCGGTTAGAGTCGTGTCGCCCCACCGAGGCCGGATCCACTTGTTGAGGAATGCCCGGTAGGAGACCTGCGTGTCGTGTCGGAGTTGGTCAAGTTCTTCCGAGATATAGCGGTCAATGAGCGCCCCCAGACTCGTGGCGCGGAATTGGGTTTGTGGATTGCCCGAGTTCAATCTGAAGCGGCGAGACTCTGGCGCGCGGAGAGCAGCTGCTTTGGTGGGCAACCGATCGATTGTGCCGATCAACAGGGCCTTCCGGCTGCCACCTTCCAGATACCTCCACTGCCACACATCTGGTCCCATTTTTCTTTTGCGTAACGTCAACGTTCCGTACTGATACCGTAGCTGCATCCTATCCTCCTAAAAGGTAGTTGTGCAGCACGGCTGGCGGCCCGAGTTTACCCCGGAACGGAGCCACTCGTCTAGCTCCGATGCCCTGAATCCCGCCCTGAATCTCCAAAACTTTCCGATCTTGTGACCAGGGATCTCGCCGCGGAGGGCCATTCGCTCCAGAGTCTTTCGGTGCACCTTTAGCAATCCGGCGGCAGTGGAGCTGTCAATCAGCGGCTCAAATGAAAGCATTACCGCCTGCTGTTTTTCGGCTGTGAGCAAGCGGCCCATGCCCACCGGTTCTTTCAACAGATTGGTAGCCTCAATCGATTCGGCCTGGACCTGGTGGCTTGCGCCGTGCGACCTCGGCTGCCCTGCTGGCGGGCGTCCATTCCTAATGCGTGGCACCGGGAGTGCTCGATCTTCTGCGTTGCTTTCCATAGGGTCTCCAACCTCATCGATCACCGCATTCGAAGCGGCGACGAACCCAATCGTGCTGGAGGAACAGACTCGTAGTCAAATTTCGCGCTACCCATTCTCCGCAATAGCTGGCTTCGGACTGGAGCTGCTTGCCCGACGCAGCAAGGGATATTTCACTGTCGCTTGTGCTGACGACCGCGGTCTCTCAACCTAATGAGATCACTAGCCTTCTGCTAGAAGTGTTTCCGAAGCGGGTGTTTTTTGAGCTATAAGGTGTGTTCGCTTCGCGGCAGTGGCGGGAGCGCAAGCACTTGGAAGCTTGTTCGCGAATTTCACGAGCGGTGGGATTTTCCAGCGGTGTTCGGAACACTACTGCCCCGACGACCCGGTTTTGGGAGCGCATGTGTCGAGCTTGATGCAGGAGGTCATGCATCCGGCCGAGCGCCTCAGGAGGATTGCTGGACCGAGCTGGGTCTTCAGTTGAGAGGATTGGCCGGACGTGGCGGGGACATCTCACGGCCAAATCCGCTTCCCATCAGCAGCCCTGCTGCAACGAGCGTGACTTGGCTCACTACGTCTTTTGGAAGGACCATCGCCAGCGGTCGCGCGTTCTTGATTTCGTCTGCCGTGGGTGGCAGGAAATCGTTCTCGAGATAGTCGCTACCCATGTCTTCATTGGAGCGGATTAAGTCCAAAAACCTGGCCTTCTCTTCAGGAGATGAAAACGAGAACAGAAGTTCGTAGGCGTTCGCATTAGCATTGCCAAGGAGTGCAACCATGCGTGTGTTTGTCAATTGTGCGTAGCCAAACAGATAGCCGATGATTTCCGCCGCAAAATGCCGACCCTCGGGGTCATCCACAGGCAGAAACTCTACAGTGCAAAGCCAGTCGCTTTCAGCTTGCCAGTACGGTTCGAGATTATTGGACTGATTCACTACGCTCTCCATAGGACCTCCCATACGTTATCTCACCGAGCGCGCTTGCTTCAAGATCATCAGATTTCCGGAAGGACATCGGACTTTCACGGCGGTAACGCGGGTTCGAATCCCGCCGGGGACGCCAAAGCCTTTCAATGACTTACGGGCAATCCCGGTTCTTGTGCCGGGGACACTTTGGGGACACAGCCTTGGGACTGAGAGTCCTCCGACCGAAGGCTGGCTACGACTCTTCGTTGAACGGTCCGTTTCGCCTGGGTCACGGCCTGAGCTTAAACGTCCATGGTGATTTTAGCCGAGCCGTGCCGCAAGAGTTCCTGCACGACTTTTATGCCTTCTCCGCTGCGGGCTGCCCAGATCGAATGCATGAGAGGCGTTGCTCTCAACTCGCGTAATCTCTGGTCGAATTCCGGGTAGCCGACACGACGGACACCTTAGGCGCACGCTCAGCAGTGGCAGTGCCGATGTACTTCGGTACGGCATCGAGCTGGATGCTTACCGCGCCGAACAGGCCAAGAAGCTGATTTCAAATGCGATTCAAGGCAACGCTCTGGAAGTCCATTGTCCGGTCGAGAGTTTGGGATGTGTGTATTGCAATCCTCCGTATGATTGGACCGTGGGTTCCACGGACAACCGTCGCACGGAGCTGGTCTTCCTGAGTCACATCTATCGCTGGTTGAAGCCGGGCGGGATCTCGGTGTTGGTTATCCCGGGCGAGCGACTGGCCGAATGCAGCCACATTCTGGCCTCACAGTTTCGGGACGTGCGGGTCTACCGACTGGAGGCGCCAGAATGCGTGCGTTACAAGCAGGTGGTGGCCTTTGGGGCACGACGAAATCGCCCCGAAAGGGAGCGTTTGCAGGACGCTGATATCGCGCGTGCCCGGCTCCAGTACGCCAGCCTGGCCAGGAACGCCATCGATCTGCCCGCGCTGCCTCTTGAACCCGACGCCTGGTATGACGTGCCGCCAAGCGGCCCCGTGCAGCTCGTGCAGCTCGTCTACCGCGGACTGCCGCTCGATGAGGTTGAAGACCTGCTGCCGCACTCCACGGCCTATCGCCAGGCGGGCCGCATTCTCTTTGCCGAGCCCAAGTCCGGGGAGGGCCGGCCGCTGACGCCGCTTCATGCCGGTCACGTCGGCCTTCTCGCCTGCTCGGGGGCCTTGAACGGGGTTTTTGGATACCAAGATCAGCGTCACATCGCCTTCTGGCAGGCGGTAAAAGTCGTGGACAAGACAACCGAAGAAGACGAACAAGGCGTGATCACGATCAGAGAGAAAGAGCGCTTTTCGAACGAGCTGACACTCGTCTTCACGACGGGTCATGTCACAACCCTCAAGGGAGCCCCACGACCTCCGCGTATTTTCCCACGGAATCAGTTTGGAGACGGAGAGAAGGTGAATCGGGCCGGCCAGGCAGGGGAATGGTCTGGGCTCTCTAGCCTCTCCTCGAGTTCCACTGTTGTCGAGGAGAGCCGCGATGAAAGCCGAAGTCGCGGTGTCTTGTAATCGCTCACCTGGCGGGTGCAGGGATTTTCGCGAAAACGGGCAGCACGGAGAACAAATTTCAGCCGTAGTCGGGAAAACAGGACGGAGTATGAACCAGCGTTGGTGCCATCACCGGGACCTTTGTCGTCCGGCAGACGAAGTCAGACATCCCCCGCAGAGCGGGTGGCTTGATGAGCGGGGCCGCCTCAAAGGCGGTCGCCCAAGGTGGTTAGAACGTCGCGCCTCGCGCGACTCCGTTCACGCTTAGAAGTTTCCCGCTGTTCCATCCGCTTCCTCTTGGTCGCGGATGTAGCGGCGGATTTCGTTGATATCGAAACCGACGGTGGAAACGG
>DATJYK010000099.1:0-10995 GCA_035578005.1 Terriglobia bacterium | reverse complement strand
CGAATTTGCGCGCAGCTTTTTTGACAGAAAGGGGCAGGACGCTCTTTTCTTGCGTGCCGAGCGCAAAGCCGATGGGGCGCGGACCTTCCGGCTGCTCGAAGGCGAGCCATTGGACACCAGCTACGGGGAAGATTTGTATCGTGAAGTATTTGGCTCCGAAAGCCAATTCCGTGCGAGTGGGTCAGACGATGCGACTGTGGCTCTTGAACCGGAAAAACACGGCGCTTGAAGCACGAGCCGGACGGACGAACCAGCAGGGTGCTATTGATGTAAGACATTCCTTTGCAAATGAAGGCGTGGCAGCGTTGACTGGAACCATCCGTAGGTGGTTGAACGAGTATTTGGACGGTTGGTTTTCTCAGCCCTACCTCGTGGATAGTTTTGCATGCGGATTTATTCGCGTACTCGCGGGTTCACTAGGGTGGCGCTGTTTGCGAGCGGATGAAGAACTGTTGATGTCCTGGGTAGCGATTTGGGGTGCACGTTAGCCTAAGACTCTGATGGCACAAGCGGACAATGCACCAATGAGTGCCGCTGGCGAGCGCCCATGCCAACCCAGCAGGAGGCTGCGGGACGAACTCGTCCGTCAGTTTTCCGACGAACGCTCAACCGAACACCGCCACACTTGGAACCGCTGGGCTACAACTGAGCAAACCGGCCATCGGCAGCCGGCTGGGGCCTGTGGAACCAACACCTGCCATCGTTATCACGTGCCGAAGCAAGAGATCGTGTGTTCGAACCAGCCCAGGTTTCGGATAGTGCGACCGTTCCATTGGCCACATCGCGCGACTCTCGCGCCGCGAAGGCTGGCACAGGGTCCGCTGATCCACCCCGAGCGCGGCTGGTTTAGGCGCTGTTGACACAGGAGTCGGAACGAAAACGCCCTTTGCGGATAGCAAAGCGGTGGGCCCTGCATGACCATTGGGAGATTTCCCTCCCACAATCTTGGTCCAGGTCCACGACAAAGTTCCCAGCTACGCCATACCGCGAATTCGAGGCGATCCACCCTTTCGGAACCATTGTCACAGGCGTGAAATGGCCTGAGAATGCCAAGCCATTGAAAAACGTTCAATATTGCCAGCACATGAGCTAACACGCCGCTCAATGCCATATTCGAGCACAGCAGGAACTTCGAAGAGAACCAGACGGCTAGGACGGGCTCGACCGCGCACAATCAGCGCTTTGGAAGCCCTGCCCGTCATCGGTAGCGTTCATACTCGCTCTCGACGAACGTATTCACCCCGCTCCGCATCGATGAAGACCTTACCACCCTCCACCCGCAGCACGCGGTCAGCCATCTCCCAAATTTGCGGCGCATGGCAGACAAAAATGACTTGGTAGAAGCCGCCGACATCCATGGCGTGGCGCAGCATGCGCACGTATTCCCTGCCATTCTTCGTGTCCAGTGCTCCGACCGTCTCGTCGCGAAAGAGCGTTTCATGCCGAATCCCATCCCCCTGACGCATGTTGTAAATGGCGATACCCAGGTTGACGGCTTCGTTCACCAGCACAAACTGACCGCCCGAAAGCTCGTCCACCAGGCAGGTCCGGTCCAGCATCTTGTTCCTCACCTCGATATCGAAGTCATCTACGAAGCCGCGCCCGTCCGCCTTCAGTCTCTGCGTTCGGAAACGCACCTCGAATTTGTTGTCGAAGCATCCCTCCAGCAAGGCATTCACGAGGCTCGACACCGCTGGGCCCGCCGACTGGATCTCGCAGAGTTGAATTTCGTCGGATCCGAAGGCCTTGGCCAGGTAATCGAAGTCATCGCGCTCAATTCTGGCCTCGGAGAGTTCGTCTTCAAGGATGGTGGCGCGACTCCGCGCCGCCTCGATCAGACGCAAGCGCTGTTCTGCCTGGGCTCTCTGTGCAATCAGCCTTTCCCGCTCCGACCGCACCAGGGAAAGCGAGCCGTTGATTTCCTCAGCTTGCCTGCGAACGGCTTTGATCTCAACTTCAAGACCCTGAAACTGTTCAAGCTCCTTCTCTACACCTAGGAGCTCGCGGTCGAGCGCGGCCTCGTCGCGAACGGCTCTTTCGAGCGATGATGCCCGTTCGGCACGCCGAGCCTCGGCGGTTCGCATCTCGTCTTGGCGCTTGCGTTCTGCCTCCACGCCTTGCCGCTCTCGCTCCGCCTCCCGCAGTTGGCGCGTCAGCTGAGCGGAACTGACGGGAATCGTGGCCAACGAATTCTGTTGCGCTTCCAACTCCAGTTCAAGGGTTGCAACCTCTCCCTCCATCATGGGCACCTGCTGTCGCGCCTGGATGGCCCGCCTAATCTTCACGCAGCCGGCGTATGGTCCTCGGCCCCCACACGGAACACTGTCCAGCTCCTCCGATTCAGCGCGCGAGCGGTTCAAGTCCCCCTGTTTCATATTCATATCCGCTTCAATCGCGCGCAGCGCTGTTTTCACCTCTGAGTTGGACACCTCGAGCTGTTGCGTTTCTTCAATCTGCCGGTGGAGCTTGGCGATCTTTTCTCCGACGGCCTGCTCCCGCTCTTCAAAGCCGTCTGGGCCATCGCGTCCTGCCAGCAGCTGCTCGTCCTCCCCAATCTGCTTTCGCAGTTGGGCGATCTCACCCTTGCTCTTCTCGATGCGCTTGTGGAGTTCCTTCCGCTGAGCCTCGAACGCCCTGCGTTCGGACTCGCGGCCCTGCAGTTCCTGTGCCCGACGCTCCTGCTCGCCCTTCTCCGCTTCCAGCCCTTGCAACCTGGAGCCAAGTGCCTCGAGTTCCACTCCCAGTGACTCGACATCGCAGACCTCAGACTGGCCCGCCAGCAGTTGTAAGATCCCTTTCTTTTCGCCGTCCAGGACCAAGACCTTCTTGCCCTTCTCATCCGCGAATCCTCGCGCTGTGGCGGAGATGAGCCGCAGCCGCTCCAGGCCGAGCAGTTGGGTGATGAACAATTCTTTGCGCTGGCTCCGCTCCAAGGACAGGAAGTTCCCCGTTCGGCGCTGGCTCGAAAAAATCGAGGCTAGGAAACCGCCTGCGCTGCCGACGTGCTTTGACGTCCATTCTGCAAACGCTTCCTTCTTACCGCTGGCGATGGCCACTCCCTCGTGGTCGAAGATGTAACTCTCCATTTGTCGAGCTTTCGAATCCAGCTTCAAGAGCGATCGAAAGCGTCCACCATTCACGCCGAACGTCATGTCGATCTCGGGCTTGGGGTGGGTGCAGAAGTCGAACAACGGTCGCTTCTGACCCGGCAATTGCCGGAACAGAGCAGCGAAAACTGAGCCGATCAGTGTCGACTTCCCGGCTCCGTTTTCTCCAACAATGGCGATCAGACCCGGTCCCAGGGTTTCGAAGTCAACGCTGATTCGGTCTCGGAAAGCCTCGCTGATCCCCTGCAGACTTAGTTGATGGATTCTCATGGTGATTTTCCTGTGGCAGCCCTCTGCCAAGTTGGCAGTTCATCATCATCAGTGTGAGTGGCAACCGCGCTTCCTGGGTCGGGCGCCGCAGCCCATGGTCTCCGTGCCGGGGTGTCCATATTGCGGCTCATGCTCATCTCGGCCAAGTGAATGCCTCCCGCTGCCGGCCTCGCCAACGCTCATTTGCCAGCGCTCGAAGGCCTCAATTTCCTTTTCGCGTCGCGGATCCAACGCCTTGCGACTCCGCGTCCACTTGCCGTTATCTGTCGTCTGGGTTGGAGGGCAGGTCTCGACTACGAAGCGGAGTGCAGTCGTTGCCAACTTGACCGCCGCCGCGCGCATTCGATCCCCGTCGAGCCTCTTTGCCTCTTCCCACAAGATGTCGTATTTTTCTCTGAGGATGGCGGCGCCTTCGTGAGCCGAGTGTATGGGCGGGTGCCGCACCGCGGCCGTCTGCAGGTATTCGGTGGCGATTGCCCGCACCACCGCTTCAGCAAGTTGCAGCTCCATGGCATTTCCTTTGGATTTCAGCGCGCTCGGCTTCTGGAGCCTACGGCGTGGATGACTTCTAATGTTCTGGATAAGATCAATCAAATGAGTGAGAGAAAGGTGGGGCGGAAGGGCTACCGGGTCAGTTGTGTTGCGATAGGACAGCCGCTTCGACTTGAGCCAACTTGGAAAGTACGCGCTGTTGCTGGTCGACAGGCGGCGCACCTTTGAGCACCCAGTAAGCGCGCAGCTTGTCCTCCGCGGTCCGTGCGACACTTAGGGACGTGGTCTCCGCTTCGGTTTCCGGCTCACGCTCGATCTTCAGTTTCAGTTCCGCCGGGTTAGCTTCGAGCAGTCGTTCTCTCAGGCTCTCCTGGTCCTCGCGGCCGAGAGATACATGCAGCCCCTTCGGAATGCTGATGACCACTTTGACGCGAGCGTCCCTCAATCGTGACGGATCGAGTGGAGTTGCAAAGTGGAAGTCTCCGTTGTCATACACCGCCTGCAGCTCCACCATCTTTCGCGTCGGGGAGACGCGAAAGTTGACGTCGAGGTCCGAGGGGTCAGTCCGCAGACGAGGCTCCTTCAGCGTGACCAGGTGATACCCCTTATCCTCCTCCTCGCTGTAGTCGCAACGCGACAGCGATCCGGCATACCAGACGCGCGGCGCGAGCTGCTGGCGAAGGTGAATGTGGCTGAGCCCCACGTACTGAGCCTGCAAACGCCGCAACGGATCGAGGGAATACTCGGCGCATCGCCCTACCAAGGGCTGACCGCTGCTCACCCTGGCGCCGGTTATTCCAAAGTGGCCGAAGAACAGGCGGTAGCAATCCGGTCGCCGGTCAAAGCGCTGGTTGAACTCCTCTAGCTGCTCGATGAACGCTTCTTGCAAGCTCGTCTCCTCGGCCGTGGCCACGAATTCGGCCCTCCGCGGATATGGGAACACGGCGATCGCGGTGCCATCGAGCTCGATGAACTCCGGCTCCTCGCAGAGATAAATCTGGTACCTACTCTTCGCGCGCGAATAGACGTACAAGTCGTGGTTAAGTTCTGCGCCATGATTTCCGGCAACCACGATGACCGGCGCATGGTCAGCCATGCGGATCAGCAGGTCAATCCACAGATTGCGCTCCCTGATTGTCGCCTTGTAGGTCGTGAGGTCCCCATCAACGCCGAAGATGTCGACGCGGGAACGAATGGCGTCTGCCACAAACCATTCCAAGCACTGAGCCGTGTCTCCGAAGTAGCGATCCTCATTCAAGTGAAAATCGCCAGCGTGGGCTATTTTAATTGGCATCGGCAAAATCCCCTTTTCATGATGATTGCGACTTAAGGCAAAACATTGCCGTTTGGCAATGTTATGGCTTATTCCGTTTCGTGTCCTGCAATTAGCAGCAGCTGAAGGACTTAACCTGATCTTAAGTTCAATTCGGGTTTTCAGCCAGAAGCGGGAGCTACTGCCTTGGCCGAGCAGCCGAACTAAAATGAAACCAAGGGGTTACGACCTGATCCGCCGGCAATAAGTTGGAGGGGGACAGCAACTTCGGCGGGGCGGCGAAAGGGAGGCCCACAGTCCTTAATACAGCCGCCGGAGCCCGGCCATCGTACGGCGCCGCTGGCGGTACCGCAACACGATCAGCTTGTACTCGGCCGGGAATCTTCGACTGGCCGTTACAGGCTTTAAATCCAGCTTGCGACACACCTCGGCCATTGACGGCGCGGGTTCGTGCTGAGTGTAGGATTGTAATTCTCTTTGCAGCTGTGCGGTCTGGCTCTTCACAAGCGCCTCGCGGCGGGCCAGCAGTTCAGCGCAGAGTCCGTCGAAGTAGCGCGTCAGGACCTTCTTATCTTTGTATCCCAGCTGAACAGCCAGCGCGCGCAAAGTAGGCGGTGGGTTCTGTCTGATCGCACTCTTGACGAGCCGTCGCATGGCTCGGATCCGGGCCGCCTTGCAGCCTGCGATTTTCAAATTAATCGCACGACATAGGATAGGAAATGGACCAAACAAAGGAGCGGAACCGGTGTACCCCAGACGTCGAGCAATCCGGGGTAGCGACTCAGGCTGCTTTTTCGCCAGCGCGGCCCTCAGGGCCGCCTCGACCTCTTTGCGCTCACAGATACGCCATCTCGGGCCGTGGCTGTGGGGTTCGTATCGAAAGGATTTCCTGTAGTTATCAGTGATTCGCTTGCAAAGTGTGGGACTGATTCTCCTCAGACCTTCAGTCCCGCGGTAGCCCAGGCGTCGGGCAACTTCCCTTAAGCTTGGTGCGGGGCACTCGTTTAGCGCCATGCTAAGGGTCTGCCGCATCTTCGGTTTGGGGCGGTGGAGTACGGCCGGAACGCTGTAGTTCGTCGCTTCCGGCTTGATCGTTTTCCAATCCACGGTTCCACTGCCTGTTCCACTAAACAGGAAGGCGGCGATCGGGATCCGCAAACGTTCACTCAGCTGCAGGAGTTGGTCAATCCGGGGCGTCGTCTTTCCATTGCGCCAATTGTACACAGACGTTGCCGTGCAACCGACGAACTTGGCGAACTCCGCGCCGTTTCCATTGAAAAGGTGACGCACGCAGGAGTCGATATTGTCCCGGAAAGCCATTCGCAAAGTGATGCCGGGCTGATGGCCGACCTGTGGGGCCAGAGCTAACAGATCGCCCGCGGCTTTACTCACCCAATGTTCAGGCGCCGTTGCTGGTAAGTCTTCAGCGCGAGCCTTGGCTGGCATGGCACCGAGCCACCCGCCGCATCGGCCGCAGTAACCCGGTCGCGACAAAGACATGATGGGTCTTATGGGCCGGCCGCAGCGTGGGCAGCTACTTACGAATGGCTGCCGGTGATACGGGCAGACGCGGGCAACACTCAGAGACCAGAGCAGCGGTTCATAGATGCTTCTGTCCGAGGATCGCCATTCTTCAAGACAAGAGGGACAGCACGTTCTGAAGCGGCGGAACAGGGACAGACTGCAAAGGAAGCCTCCGAAGGCCAGGAGGGTCAAGTTCCGGAGGTCACTGCGAAGAGTCGCTGTGTTCAAGACCCGGGCCCATTTGGCGGCGCTCTCCTCAACGCCGTTGGCGGAATACGAGAGCGGCCCGCAGGGGCACGCGCAGTCCTTCTCCGATCCGGCTGAAGCCGGATGGGCGACCGGCGCACATCGGCGTAACTCCTCAGCGAGGGCAGCTACTGGCAGAGCATGGGCCTCAGCCAGTCGCAGCAGATGACCGGTCAAGCCCTCAACGAGAGGTGTTCCGACGCCGATCGGTTCCAGCGGGTAGAAACGAGCCCGCGGAGGCGCGACTGGCGGAGTCAGGTCCCATGAGTCAAGCATGCTTGCCATCGTAGAGAGAGGATCTGCCGATTTCGTCACGCACAGGACGACGCTGACCCGGCCGAACTCTGCGAGGTGGCTTCAAGCCAGCATCACCTGGGAAGCCCTGCTGATCGGGAGTGCAGTCTGTCAAACCCAACCGGGTCCGCAAGCGGCGGCGCTCGTCGGCACTTTCTCGCAGCCGCAACTCGCCCTCAATCGCTTCCGACAGCATTCGTTCACATTGCGAGACGGAGGGGGCGCACGATTCGAGGTCTGGGCGGGTCAGCGTCTTCGTTCCACGGCTCAGGGCCTGCGCTAACGCTCGTACCAACCAGTCCTTCAGAATGCCCACGCAGCCGACGCTTCGCTCGTAAAGATATTCCCAATCGACCGCGAGGTCCGGGGGATCGGGAAACGGCAGCCGTTGCGCGAAGGAGTGCACGGTGTTGACAAAGCTTCTTCGATCGTTTTCCTGATCGGCGCGGTAACGTCGAAAATGAACCTCCGCACTGCGCCGGCTCAGCTGACCATTGAGGTTACGAAAGGCCAGCAAGTCGTAGGTGCCGAACAGCACGTGTACCGTGCCGGTCAGGTTGGCAATCGACTTAACCACATCCAACTGGTCGAGCAGCTTGCGTCCCGAGGTCAGCTTGACCAAATGTTGCGCCTCGTCGATCAAGACCGCCAGCGGACGCCGATAACGTAGAGCCTGCTCGACCGCATATCGATACTCGGCGCCCGAGGTCTTCGCAGTCAGCCGGGCGTTGAGGTCATTACCTCGGCTTTCCGGAACCGGCTGGGGAAGCTTGCAGTCCACGAGCGGCTCCTCCATTCGGAGCAGGGTACGCTTGAACTGGTCTCGCCAGCTGAAGTTGCCCGACTCAGGGGCCACCGCCTCCACGCTCACTACCGGAATCCGCGCTCGGTCGGTCTGGAGAGAGGAGAGCAAGCTCTGCGTCAGAAGCTTTTCGATCTTGGCGAGCAGCGTCGTCTTGCCAACTCCGGTCGGCCCGAAGACCATGACCAGAGAATTTGACGCTGAGTCCTGAATTGCAGACATCAGCTTCTCTTTGGCTTCCACCAACTGAGGGTGCGCCAGCGTGAAGTCCCGAAACTCCTGCAGTCGCCTTTTGCGTGATTCGTCGGAAGCTGTGCCTGAGAATCGTCGCCTGCTGGGTGCCGCCATCAAAATTCTCCGTAATTTTCGCGTAGCTCCGGCAGTTGAGCCGAATGCACGGAATCAACCTCAGGCGCCGCTTCATCGGCCCGGCGTTGAGCCGAAGTAATCGAAGCCTCACACCCGCTGCTTTCGCCCGTGAGCGCTTCGCGGACCTCACGGTCGCGCGCCCTCTGCACCAGGAGAGCCTCTTTGGCCTCCACGGATTGCAAAAACTCGGCCAGCTTCTTGGCATTCAGGGCGAGCCGCTGGGAGGGCCCGGAGTTCTGTTTATGGAGCTCCTGGGTCGCCAGCATCATCTCCTTTTCGGAGCGTCCGCGCAAAACGCTGTAGTATTCCGAGTGGCACGCAACCCACCGGTTGCCGACGAAAGCGTAAGCCGTTCCAGCATCGAACGGGTCATAGCGCATTGGCACCCGCGTTTGCTCGATGTCCGGCGCACGGAATTCGTCGCACCAGTAGTAGACACTCCGGACTTTGACTCCGCGGCCGGGCTGTACCTTTGCGGTACCCCTCGGAGTTGCCGGCAGAGTGCTCATCAGAAAGCTCTGATCGTATGGAATGAGTCGCGTTAATCGGTACCCGGTCCTTTCCAGCCCTAACCGGTACGCTTCTCTCGGAGTGTCTGCGAGCGCCGGATGGCCGGTCGTGTCGTAGGTCGAATAGAAGTACTGGCACAGTGCTTCGTATAAGCCCGGAAGATGCCAGACGGCCTGGCCTTTGGGATCCACTGATTTGGTCACCTGGCGGACGTTCCGGGTAATCTGAGTATTGCCCTTGAGATTGTGGATGAACTGCGTGTTTGCTGTGCCGAAGAGCCGCTCGATTATCGACCCAAACCGAGCCTTTGCGGGTGGCCGGGTCTTCTTGATGCATTCGTAACTCGCCAGCAAGGCCTCGAAGAATACACTATTGAATTCCCGTCCTCCATCGACGACCACCACATCGGGCAGGTGCGCGTGCCGCCGGACACATTCGCGGAGCACCATCATACAGGAGCGGTAGCTGGGAGCGTCGAATGTCACGTAAACGGCGAGCACACGGCGGCTGAACGCGTCCGTCATCAGCGTGAGCCACGGTCGTCCCAGAATGTGTCCGGTCTGCGAGCACACGACCTCGACATCGAGTTGAGTGTGATCGATATGGGTGATTTCGAAAGGGCGATCCCCGTGACGCGGCGTTTTTCGATCGAGTTCCCAATATGGAGGTTCGTGCTTGTACGCTGCTCGCCGGCCAATTCTCTTCAGAGCCTGCGTGAACTTGTCGCGCCGCCTCACCGCCGCACAAAACGTTCCGTAGCTCGGGACCGTGATTTGGCGGGCCTCACATCGAGCCTTTAACACCGCCCAACAGGCAAATCTGGTCTTCTGCTTGAGGGTTTCATAATCGTGTTCGATCGACTCCACCAGCATTGTGCGAGTCGTCTCGGGGAGCCTACTGCTGCGATTTCCTCGCTGACGATGCCGCGGCAGGAGTCCGAGATAGCCGCTTCCCAGGCAAGCGGCCGCTTTTCGGTACCGTGCCACCCACGCGCGCAGGGTCCGTGCGGAAACCTTTCCGTTGCCCGGCGGCGGTTCGCCACGGAGTTGGCACAGAACGGCACCGAAACGCCGATTGGCCTCGGTCAGATCCTCCTCACTTGCTGCCGCCAACGCAGCGACCTCTTGGCGACGTTCGAACTCGCGTTTCGCCTGCGAGCCTTCGATCCGGCCCTCCCTCGCCAGCTGCTCAAGGACGGACACAGGTAGTTCGGTGAGGGTCTGGAAAGTCACGCCAGCAGAATTCCAGATGAACGTGTGCGAGGTGTACTCGTCCTTCAGTTCTACGGGGAACCGTTTGTTAGCGCGGCGAAGCCCCGCGCGCGCCGGCCAGACGGTGTAGTTGCACACCGGAGCCTCTGGCTTGCCCCACCCGGCGAACTCGATGTCAATCTCGTTCGTGCCATCCGGTCCGACATCGGGGGTCGGGTAGTTCAATAATCCCAACACGACGTTGGGATCGAGCCTATCCACTCGGCCTTCGATCCAGAACTGGTAGCGGCCAAAACCCATGCGATCTTTCGATAGTACTTCCGCGCAATACCATCGGTCACCTTGCCTGGTGAGTTTCAGATGTAAGTGACCGCCTTGGTCCACCCAGACGTTATTCTCGTTCCAGTTGTTTGGACCTGGACCTTGGTCTATGCCGGACTTCACTATCCACTCGTAGCCGGCGAACCTTATGGTTTTGCCTGGGGCAGAAGCGCAGGCTACCAAGAGAAAGCCAAAGGCGAGCCCGGCCAAGTGTGCCCGGGCCTCGCATGAATCGTAGCGGCATCTAGCTGAATGTCTCAAGAAGAGCAAAACTTTGCCTTGGACCCTCGGATTCCAGTCCACCTACTTTGAAGGAGCATTGAGGCTAGGGTCGAGGCGATGCGCTTCCGCAAACTCAGCCTGCGCGGATCTGGCGTCATTGAGACGGAGCAGCGCTATGCCCAAATTGTAATGGGCGTGGGCCTGGGTCGGATTGAGGCGGACAGCCTCGCGGTAGCTGTCGGCGGCTCCTTGGTAGTTTCCCGCGTTGAACAAAGCCGCGCCGTAATTGAATCGCACGCTCGCATCATCCGGCTTCATCGGAACGAGTTTCTGGTAAGTCCTGACTGCGTCCTC
>DATJYK010000098.1:0-1327 GCA_035578005.1 Terriglobia bacterium | reverse complement strand
CGGCTTGAAGGCTGATTCATAAGGTTCCGTGCATTGGTGCGGAGTCGGGGATGGCGGTAAAGCGGTATGAGTTGAGCGAGGCGCAATGGGTGAAGATTGCGCCTTTGCTTCCTGGTAAGGCGGGTGATCCAGGCCGCACGGGTGCTGACAACCGCCAATTTGTGAATGGCTGTTTGTGGGTTTTGCGTTCTGGGGCGCACTGGTGCGATCTGCCCGAGCGCTATGGCCGGTGGAAGAGTGTGCACAAGCGCTTCAGCCGCTGGTGCCATGGCGGGGTCTGGGAACGGGTGTTCGAGGCCCTGACCGCGGACCGCGACAACCAGTATCTGATGATCGACAGCACCATTGTCCGCGCCCACCAGCAGGCGGCGAGCGGAAAAGGGGGGCGCAAAATCAGGCGCTGGGGCGTTCCCGAGGCGGACTGACGACCAAAATCCACATGCTGGCCGACGCCCTCGGCCGGCCGCTGAGGCTCATTCTTACACCCGGGCAGACAGGCGACGTCACCCAGGCGCCCGCACTCCTCGAAGGCCAGACCGGCGAGGCGGTGCTCGCCGATAAAGCCTATGACAGCAACGCCTTCCGGGAAATGATCGACCGCATGGGGGCGACAGCCGTCATCCCCTCAAACCGGACGCGCAAAGTCATCATCCCGCATGACACAGAAACCTATAAGCATCGGAACCGCATCGAACGCTGCTTCAATAAGCTTAAGCACTTCCGCCGCTTCGCAACGCGCTACGACAGACGAACCATCCACTTCAAAGGATTCGCCCTCATCGCCGCAGCAATGATCTGGCTAAGGTGAATGTCGATAGCTCCTAACCCGGCACTAGTACAGCCGGGCGGGACATTGCGTGCTCCCATCGACCGGGTCACGGGCCGGATGGCACGAGCCCCGCATGTTGTGGCGCGAAGACCGTGGCGGGTGAGCTGGTGTAGAGCACATCAAGGGAAAACCGCGTAGGTTGAACGCGCGCCTGCATCTCCCAGGGCTGCGCCGCATCTTGGGCCAGACGCAGAAATTCAAGCATCCCCAATAGTTGGGCCGCGCAAAAGAACAGCATGCAGACGCAGCCAAACATCGAGGCCAAGCCGATTACGATATGTCCATCAAACGGCATCGTCAGTTCCTCCTGATTCAGAAAAGATTCAGCTGTCCCGCCGCCGGGGTCGGGCGCGGCATGTTGAATTGGGAGCAGTCCAATGCGGTGTCTCCGCCCTCCAGCCCGAACTGCTTCGCTGCCCGGGCGAAACGCTGGTGCAGCATCTGCGCATACGGGCCGGAGCCGGTGAAGCGGGAATGGAAATCCGGGTCATTCAGCCG
>DATJYK010000097.1:0-28646 GCA_035578005.1 Terriglobia bacterium | reverse complement strand
TGCTCGCGAGCGGCCTCGAGCACCAGAAACGGAAAGTGGCCGTTACCGGCGATAACGGCGAGGCGGCGGGTTCCGGCAGCGTCCGGTGCCTGATCAGAGGTGATGCTGAAAACCATGTCAGAATTAGAACAATGTCCCTTGCTCTCTTGGGTTCGAGTCCTCAGCACCCATAAACGGCTTGCTGATTCTAAATGAGTTGCTCAGCGCGTGAGAGGAAGGTCTTGGGTTCGTTTTAGGTTCGTTTGGGTTCGTTTTAGGTTCGTTTTTTGGAGCTTTCGTTGATTCTAAACAACTTCTTGGGTTCGTTTTTGCATTTAGGGCATACCCCGGGGGGAGTGACACGCTGAAGCCTGCCTGGCGCTCGCACAAGCCAAGCCGATACCCCCTGTTCGGCTTATATTGAGCTTGCCAGCTAACCCAGGCGCTGACACCCGTGATTCGGGTCAAGTTAGCGGGAAATTTCTGGAGAATCCAGCTCCTTGCCGTCTCAGATGGCATTTGGTGTAACATAGGGCATGACACTCAAGATCCGATCCTGCCGGACGCATCGTCTTGCCAAAGCCCCTCCGCAGGCGCATTGCACCTTCGCTCGGTGCAGGAAGCGAACTCTCAGCGAATCTGCACGTTCAACGTCCGTCACTTTCGTGAGTTAGCGCCGTCCTCATTGCGGGATGCATCGTTTGTCCCTAGCGCTATTTCGCCACCCCCCGCTCCGCCGTGCGCACGAACTCCACTAGCTGCCGAACGTGATCCGACTGAAGGTTCCTGGCCTCGATCGCTTCCAGGGCCTGGGTGGTATTGAGGTTCGATCGGCACAGCAAGCGAAAGGCTTGATCGAGATCGTCCATGTCGGCCTTGCTCAATCCGCGGCGCTCAAGTCCCATGCGATTGGCGCCTAGAACCTCGATCGGCCGCGGCGCGGTGGACTTCGAATACGGCAAGATGTCGCGATTCACGATGGTGCCGGCGCCCAGAAAGCTGTAAGCCCCGATGCGCGTGAATTGCTGAATGAGACAGAAAGGGCCCACCGTAGCGTGGTCCCCGATCTCCACGTGGCCTGCCAGCGAGGCGCCGTTCCCCATGATGATGCCGTTACCCAAATGGCAGTCGTGCGCGATGTGGACGTAGGCCATCAGAAGGTTATGGCTGCCGATGCGCGTCACGCCCTCCCCTTCGCCCGTTCCGCGATGGACGGTGATGAACTCCCGAAAGGTGTTCCCATCCCCGGCTTCGAGACGCGTCACCTCTCCGTGGTACTTCATGTCCTGTGGATCAAGACCGATGGAGGCAAAGGGGAAAATCCGATTGCCGCGGCCCATTCGTGTGGGCCCGCCCACCACCGCATGTGACATTACTTCGCAGTCGTCACCCAGTTCCACATCTTCGCGGATCACAGCAAGGGCACCGACGCTAACGCTGGACGCCAATTTTGCTTGGGGATGAATGACTGCCGTGGGATGAACCTTCATTTGACAGCACGATTGACAATGGCGAATTTCACTGTCGCCTCCGCTACAAGCCGGCCCTCCACCAGAGCGCGGCCCTTCATGCTGCCGAAATGCTCCCTGCGGTTCAGCAGTTCCATTTCGATGCGTAACTGGTCACCCGGGACAACCGGCCGGCGGAACTTGGCGTTTTCGATACCCGTGAAGTAAATCAATTTGTCTTGAATGCCTGGCTCCTCCGAATAGGTCATGATGCCGCCCACCTGCGCCATCGCTTCGATCACCAGCACCCCCGGCATCACCGGCACCCCCGGAAAGTGACCCTGAAAAAAGGGCTCATTGATGGTAACGTTCTTCAAGCCCACAATACGCTTTCCGGACTCGAGTTCGACGACCTTATCAACCAACAGAAACGGGTAGCGATGGGGCAGAATCCTGAGAATATCGATGATGTTGAAGATCACCTTATGTTCGGTGTGCGGGTCAGCGGCCGGATCAGCCACGATGCATCGTCTCCTTGAGAAAACCGCCTGGGATTCTCGAGCAAATGTCAAATCCTGGCCGCTCTGCGGCCGCGCCGCCATTATAATCGAAAGGCGACAGGATTGACGATTGGCGGTTGCAGTTTATGCTTTCAAGGCGAACTTTTCTCGGGGCTCTCGCAGCCACCACAACGCTGGCAGGGAGGGAACCATCGCACGTGTTTGGCCGCTCCGGTAAGGTGCAAATCGGCGTCTGCGCGCCGCCAAGCGACCTGGACAAGGCTGACCGCTTTGGTTTTGATTACCTGGAGCCTCCGGCGGCTGCCATCGACGCCATGAGCGACGCAGATTTCCAGACCTTCAAGGCTCAGGTGCTCGCCTCGCGGCTTCGCTGCCCCAGTTTCAACAGTTTTATTCGTACCCTTCGCGTAGTGGGCGACGCTATTCAGCATCAGCAATTGCAGGCCTACCTTGATTTATGTCTCTCTCGCTGCCAAGAACTGGGCGGTGAGATTGTCGTGTGGGGTAGCGCGAGCTCCCGTGACGTCCCCGAGGGCTTTTCGCGCGAGCGAGCTTGGGATCAAATCAAGGATTTCCTTCGTCTCGCCGGTGATGCCGCCCGGCCGCACCAATTGGTGATCGCGATCGAGCCCCTGCGCCACCAAGAATCAAATATCATCAACACCGGGGCCGAGGCCCTACGCCTCGTCCACGAAGTCAATCACCCGAACGTTCGCATGATCATCGACTACTACCACCTGCGCGTCGAGAATGAAGACCCCGAGATCATCTGGCGGGCACGGCACGAGATCGTTCATTTCCATTTTGCGAATCCAAAGGGACGTCGCTGGCCCAGAAGCACGAATGAAGATCCCGAGTACACGCAATTCTTCGAACTTGTGAAGAAAATCAAGTTTCGCGGCGGCATTTCAATTGAGGGGAACGGTTCATTTGAGCAGGATGCTCGCGCCAGCCTCGCCTTCTTTCGCCAGGAGCTGTCCTCTTGAGAGTGCTTACATGATCTTCTTGAGATCCTTCCAATGCACCAGCACGATGTGATGATCCTCTAAAGCCTGCTTAAACTCTGGGCTGTTCACAGCCTTAAAGTCGCGTGCCCGCCAGGCCGCACCATAATCGGGATGTCCTGCGGTCATCGCTTCGAGCTCAGGGTCATCGTGGCCGAGGTGTACGATCATTTCGTTCAGGCCGGGCTTCAGCTTAGAGATCGCTGCCACGTAGGATTGCGTCCAGGTTTCAGGCTTCACACCGGGCGTGAACATGATGAGAGAGTCCAACACAAAATCATTTGGTGCGAGCTGCGAGAGGATGTTAGCCTGCAGGCCGGGCAGGCGCAAGGCCAGGAAGGGTAGGTGGTATTCGTGGCCCACCTTGACGAGTGCGGCGTAATAATCCCGGCGTGCAGCAAGCGTCCCCATGTGCATGTCAAGGTGGGTCGGATGGATACCCATCTGCATGGCCCGCTCCACTTGGGCGCGGATCTCGCGTTCAACGTCCTGCGCAGTAGCGTGCTGGGCAACGGGCGCAACCTCGGGCCGGAAGTAGCCGTCAGGCTCCAGGAGCGTGGGCACCTGATCGCGCGGCGCCACCGGCCCCCACCGATACGTCTTCCATTCACTGGTTAGCGTGAGGTGCAAACCAAGGTCAGCATCGGGATGAGCGCGCGCCCAGTCTGCGACTTCGGCGAGCCACGGGCACGGCACCATGACGCTCGCGGAAGTCACCGCGCCGGACTCGAGCGCTGCGAAGCTGGCATCGTCTACCGAGTGCGCCACCGCGAGATCGTCGGCGTGGATGATAAGGAGCTTGGCATCGGGAGCGTAGCCGAGGCGCTCGGCGATGGTTCGAGTTTCAGACGGCACGGTGGTCTGCGCGACGGCGGGCAATGGTGAAAGCACGCCGATCAAAACGGTGATCGGCAGGATCCTGTGCGTGAGTTGCAGGACGTTCATTGTCCAAGGCGTACGATCTGAGCGTTTAGAGACCCTTGGCGGTACCCTTCCAGATCAAGAGTGACGTAAGTGAAGCCGAGGGATTTGAAGATTTCGACGAAGCGCCGCACGATTTCTGGCTGCAAGGCACGAGCAAGCTCGTCAGGGGCAACTTCGATGCGCGCGAGTTTGTCGTGGTGACGAACGCGGAAGCGCGTGAAACCCAGCGCACGCATCGCTTCTTCGCCGCGTTCCACTACACTGAGGCGCTCCGGAGTGACTTCCACGCCATAGGCGATCCGTGAGGCAAGGCAAGGAGACGCGGGCCGGTCCCACACGGGAACGCCGGCGCGCCGGGCAAGCTCCCGAATGTCGGGCTTGGTGAGACCGGCAGCGACGAGGGGCGTCAGCACCTGATGGTTGCGGGCGGCTTGCTGGCCGGGACGCCAGTCGCCAAGATCATCCACGTTCACACCGTAGGCAACCGCCGCATAGCCGCGATCACTCGCCAGAGCGTCGAGCTTGCTGAAGAGCTCATCCTTGCAATAGAAACAGCGATTGGGATTGTTCGCCTGATATTCAGGGTTCGAGACCTCGCCGGTGTCAATGAACTCATGCGGCAGAGCGAGTTCAGCCGCGCAGGCCTCGGCTTGCCTGCGGTCGTGTTGGGAAAGGCTGGCGCTGACCGCGGTCACAGCCAGCATGCGGCTTCCCAATACCTTGTGGGCGGCGTAAGCCAGGTAGGCCGAGTCCACGCCTCCCGAGTAGGCCACCACTAGCGAGGGCACGGCTCCAAGCTCACCCTCAAGCCGCGCCCGCTTGGACTCCAAGTCATTCATGGCTTCAGCATAGCCTTACGGCCCCGCCGAATCAAATCGTGCGTGGCGTGTTTCAAAAGGCCCGCGATTCCCGCTTCCGCGGGAATGATTGCGCTTGCAAATCGATTCAAGGGCCGGGCGACTCCAGCGTTTGGTCTCGTGGCCCCATGTCCGCGGCTAACGGTCTGCTACGATGAAACGTGATGCGTATTCGCCTTTGTCAAGCTACCACACTCTTCCTGCTCTTCAGCCTGGCAAGGCCTGCCCAAGCGCGCCCGCCTGAGGACCCTGCCTCGGATTATCGGCTAGCGAACAAGGCACTCGAGACCCTTCTGGCCACGCCGCTCGCCAAGACCCTGCCTAATCTGCCCTGGCACATTCAGATCGTCGAAAGCTGGCATGTGAACGCCTATTCTAACGGCCGCGGCGAGATCGCCATTACGCGGGGACTGGCCTGGGTGCTCGGCGATCGCTTCGGCGTATGGGCGGCCGCCATCGCGCACGAGTTGGGCCACGCAATATTGCTGTACACAGCCTACCAGCCGGGATTCGAAGCTCAACTGCGTCGCGATTATCAAGCCGCGGGCGGCGACCTTCACGACCCGGACGCAGAGGAAGCGCTCCGGTTGACCCGATCCCGCGGAGGTTTATTGGACCTCAGCGGGCAACGCCGCACTGAGTACGAAGCAGACCGCCTCGGCGTACTGCTGATGGCGGAGGCGGGCTTCCATCCTGATTTCGCTGTGGCCCTCGACCGCAGCATGCGATCGACGCTGGGCGATCAGGCCAAGTTCTCGGAATTTCTGCTGACCCATCCTCTGTGGTTGGAACGTGAGGAAGAGACCGTTCGTCACCAGAAGGTGGCACTCACCCTCTTCAACCACTCTTGGCCTGATCCGGCGCATTCGCCCGGAGGAGTGGCCCCGCCGATCGGTGCCATACAGTCCGTCCAAGTCAGTACCGACCCAAAAGACCGTACTCTGCTGTTCAGCGCAGCGCTGGACATTCGAAATGCGCACCATCGCACGGTTCGGCTGGCGGCTACGCTGCTCGACGGACGCCACAAGGTTCACGCTGCCCTGCCTGCCTATCGCGCGCCCGACGGAACGCTGGCCGTGAACGTCATGCTTCCGGACTTCACGGAAGGCCACACAGAGGCGACGGTGCGGATCCCAGCCGCGGCGGTCGAAGGCGAGGCACGCAATCTTAAGGCGGTATTATTTCTCGTGGCAGACGACTGGACGCTCTCCTTCTACTTCGAGCCTGTGGAGTTGCCTCGCTAAGGCGCATCCGGCAGACCAGGGCTCTTCGTGGCACGGGCATCTTGCCCGTGTAGGATCACTCGCATGGCCTGGAAGGTCATGCCACGGCGAACCATCCATTTGCCGCCTACTGAATCAGCGTTCCTTGGGCGCTGCCGCCGTTTCCGTTCTCTTCTGCTTCCACCAGCCCGGCGGCTGAAACCTGGTCGCCCTCTTCGAGCGCAATCAACTTAACGCCTTGGGCGGAGCGGCCCGTCTCACGAACTTTGGAGGAGTCGAGACGCGTGATCTTCCCCTGTTGAGTGATCAGCACCACTTCGGATTCCTCCGTGACGCTGATCGCGGCCACCACCTTGCCGTTGCGGTCGGTGGTTTTGACATTGATCACGCCCTTACCGGCGCGCGACTGCAGCCGGTACTCTGTGATCAGCGTCCGCTTGCCGAAGCCCTTTTCCGTGATCGTCAGCATCAGCTCCTTTTCGCCCACCACCTGCATGCCCACCAGATAATCGCCCTCGTCCAGATTCATGCCGTTCACGCCATACGCCGCGCGTCCCATGTCGCGAACGTCAGTTTCGGGAAAGCGGATGGCCATGCCTTCGTGCGAAGCCAGGAAGATGGTCTCGTGGCCGCTCGTAAGCTGGGCGGCGATCAACTCATCGCCCTCATCAATCTTCATAGCCAGGATTCCGGCCGAGCGTGGGTTCGAAAACTCGGCCAGGCGCGTCTTCTTGATGACGCCCTTGCGCGTCACCATCACCACATAGCCTTCGGCCGCGAAGCTTTGCCCCTCCATCTCCACGTCTTTGCGCTCGTCGGGCAACTCTTTCACAGACAAGACAGCCGCGACGCTCTCTTCCTTCGACAGATTCACCAGGTTCAGGATGTGTTTGCCTTTACCCGCGGCCCCCACGTCTGGGATCTCGTAGACCTTCAGCCAATACAGCTTACCCGTGTTCGTGAAAACCAAAATATAGCTGTGCGTGGACGCGATGAAGAGGTGCTCCACAAAGTCTTCGTCGCGGGTCTTCATCCCCATGCGCCCTTTTCCACCGCGCCCTTGCTGGCGGTAAGTTGATAGCGGCGTGCGCTTGAGGTAGCCAGAGTGCGAAACGGTGATCACCACGTCCTCGTCGGCAATCAGGTCTTCAAGCCTGATTTCCGCCTGCTCCTCGATGATTTCGGTGCGGCGTTCGTCGCCATAATCCTTCTGCACTTGCCGGAGTTCATCGACGACGACCTTCTTCAGCGCCTTGTCGCTCGCCAGAATCTCCTGATATTCCGCAATCTTCTTCTGCAGCGCGTCGTACTCATCCTGAATCTTGTCGCGCTCAAGGGCGGTGAGGCGCTGCAATTGCAACTCGAGAATGGCTTGGGCCTGGCGCTCAGTGAAGTCAAAGCGCGTCATCAAGCCCTCGCGAGCCTCGCGAGGAGTCTTGGACGCACGGATCAGCTTGATAATCGCGTCGAGATTGCCGAGCGCCTTGAGGAAGCCCTCCAGGATATGGGCACGCTCCTCCGCCTTGCGCAGGTCATAAGCCGTGCGCCGCCTCACCACCGTGATGCGATGGTCGATAAAAAGCTGCAGCGCGTCGATCAGCGGTAGCGTGCGCGGCTGGCCGTTGACGATAGCCAGCATGATCATGCCGAACGTTTCCTGAAGCTGCGTGTGTTTGAAGAGGTTGTTCAGAATCACCTCGGGTTGCTCGCCGCGCTTGAGCTCGATCACAATCCGCATGCCGTCGCGGTCCGATTCATCGCGAACGTCCGAGATCCCTTCGATTTTCTTGTTCTGCACCAGCTCCGCGATGCGCTCGATGGTTTTCGCCTTGTTAACCTGGTAAGGGATCGCGCTCACCACGATCTGCTGCTTTTCCTTCGTCGGGCGCTCGATGGCAGCCTTGGCGCGCATAGTAAATTGACCGCGGCCCGTCTCGTAAGCGGCCTTGATGCCGCCGCGCCCGTAAATATAAGCGCCGGTGGGGAAATCCGGACCCGGCACCAGCTTGAGCACATCTCCCAACGTCGAGTTCGGTTTCTGGATCAGGAGGATGGCGGCCTCGATCACCTCCGTGAGGTTGTGAGGCGGAATCTTGGTGGCCATGCCCACCGCGATGCCGTCCGAGCCATTGATGAGCAACGTCGGTACCTTGGTGGGAAGCACCAACGGTTCTTCGGTAGACTCGTCGAAATTGGGCACAAAGTCGACGGTCTCCTTCTCAATGTCGGCCAGCATCTCTTCGGCAAGGCGCGTCAGGCGGCACTCCGTGTATCGGTAGGCTGCCGGCGGGTCGCCATCGACGGACCCGAAATTGCCCTGTCCATCGATCAGCAGGTAACGCATGTTGAAGTCCTGCGCCATGCGCACTAGGGTGTCGTACACCGCCGCATCCCCGTGCGGGTGATATTTCTTGATGACCTCGCCCACCACGCCTGCGCACTTGATGTAACGCTTGTCAGAGGTGTTCCCCTCTTTGTACATCGCGTACAGGATGCGCCGGTGCACCGGCTTGAGCCCGTCACGCACGTCCGGCAGCGCCCGCCCGATGATCACGCTCATGGCGTAATCAAGGTACGAGCTGCGCATCTCGTCTTCGATATTGACGGGGATTTCGCGCTGCGTCGGTAGTAGGGATTCCTGGTCAGCCATTCGCTAAGTCCTTTCCGGGCCAAACTGTGCAGCTAACGCAGCCGCTAAGGCTGCTACGGTATGACGCGCTCTTGCGCCTGCCACTACGGGTGGCCCGAAACCGCTGACGCGCGCCCAGGCAACCATTTTACCGATATGATTTTACAAGCCGTTTTGTATCAATAACATTCCGGCTTCGTTCGCAGCCTACCCGTTGCGACAAGGCGCAGACTCGTGCCGTTCGCCCGAAGAAGCCATCCGGAAGCCGGCCGCCGGCCCGAAACAGGGCAACGTTTCCGACATAAACTTGCAAGCCCTGTTTCATCATTCACATTCCGGCTTCGCTTCGAGCGTCGCCAGCCGCGCCGAGGAGAAATTCGGTGTGGTCCGCTGAGGTCGCCCTCTTAACGGCCGGTCCGATGCCGACCGGCCAGCGACTCTTTTGAGATAGATTTTCAAGTCCTGTTCCCTCAACAACATTCCGGCTTCGCTCGGCGCCGTACAGGCGGCAGAAAGCGATTGCGAGACCCTGCGTGAGCCATTTCCTGGGAAAACTGCCAAGCCCCCTCTGACGGCGCGACCGCGGAGGCTGCAGCAAGCAGCGGTCCACACTGCTCCTGGAACGTTAGGTCTGTAACCACAAATATGACGGTTGCGGCAGGCCACATTCAGATTTATAGCAGATTGCGGCGGGTTTGTCAATAGCTCTGGTACGTAGGCTACATCGCGGAGCAACAGCTTCTGAAGGCCCGGTGGGCGCCGTCGTGATCGGCGGGGGGATCAGTTGGCAATGCCGGACGCCTTCCGCAGATCGATGCTGCCGCTCACGGTATGAAGATCGACTTGGGCGTCGCCGTTGCCGAGCTTTCCATGAAGGCTTTGACCGACGAATTGATGCCGATTGACCTCGATGGGAAGTTCGCTGCGGATGCCGCCGGAAACGGTGGCCGCACTCACATCGGCACTGGCGTCAGGCACCAGGCCCAGCACGATCGATCCGCTGACGGTGCTCAGCGACACGCGGCGTCCCAGGTCGCGATCGAGATTGGCTTCGATGCTGCCGCTCACACCCGAAAGGTGAAGAGCACCGGTCAGCCCCGAGGCTCGGATTCGTCCGCTCACAGAAGAAGCGTCCACGTCACCCCGCAGGCCCTCAAGCCGCAGGTCACCACTTACCAGCTTCACGGAGTCAATCCGGGCACGATTGGGCACCGAGAGGGTGTACTCCACCGAGCCGGAATGATGATCGTCAAAGAAGTGATGCGGGTACTTGGTCTCGATTTCGATGGCGTCCGCCCGCGCGTCGATATCAATCCGGATCGCCTGCAGGTCCTCCTGGGTATCCGCATGCTTCACGGCCTCCAGTTGCACTTCGTTGCGATCCCAGCCCGTAATGCGGATATTTCCGCTGACGTTCGAGAGGCTCACGCGGCCGTCTGCCGTCAGAGCGTAAGTATGGTTGAAGCTTTCGCTGGCTCGGTCGGACCTTGCCACTGCGCCCGCCGGGAGCTCAAGCACCAAGCTAGCGAGCAAGACTGCCACCAATTTGAGTCTGCCTGTCATCACGCCCTCCCTCGACGCCGGAACTCCGGCGGACCCGATTCCAAGAGTCTGAATCCTTTGACGGACTTTCCAGCATTCCGTCACTTGAGAATACGTCGATTGCAGCTCACTTGTTCCTGAATTCTGGATGGGAGCCCGAACGTCTCGCCGTTTCGTCTCTCCAGACACAGCATGCAGCCGGAGAAGCGGGCGCGACGCCCGCGCTCCCAGGTATTTCGTGATTGACCCCCTCCACACAGAGTTTTAGACTTGGTTAAGCAATGAAATCCTGTCCGAACTCGGTGTCAACGAAACCCACAAGAGGTGGCCTATGAATAAGAAGCCCAAAGCAGGCGCTCATCGATCATCCATCTCGCGGCGAGGATTCCTCGCCGGCGCGGCAGCCACCGCCGCGGGGCTGCCTTAACGCCCGCGGTACTGGGCACTGGTCATTAGAGCCGATTGTTGTTGGAGGAAGAACGATGTTTAGACTTGACGCTGACCGCAAAGTGGAATTCTGCGACGGGGTCACCCGCCGCGACTTCTTGCACGCCGGTGCGCTGGGATTTCTCGGCCTCACCCTGCCCGAGTTCTTCGCCCTCAAGGCCAGCGGTGAAGTGAATCCCAACAAGGACATCAATTGCATCCAGTTGATGCTGGTGGGCGGGCCCAGCCAGCTCGACACCTGGGACATGAAGCCTGACGCGCCGGCTTCCATCCGCGGACCCTACAAGCCCATCAAGACCAACGTCGCCGGCATTGAGATCTCGGAAATCTTCCCCCGCATGGCTAAGCATGCGGATAAGTTCGCCTTGCTGCGCTCCTGCTATCACACGGCGGCCGCCGTGCACGATACCGGTTGTCAGATGATGCAGACCGGGCGGCTCTTTCAGGGTGGGTTGGAATCACCCAACTACGGCTCGGTGCTGCGATTTCAGAAGGGCCCCAACGGCGACATGCCGCCCAACGTTTTGCTCCCTTACACCATCGGCCAGCTTGGCGGCAATCTGCCGCACGGAGACACAGCGGGATTCCTCGGCAAGGCTTATGATCCCTTCGTGCTGAACGCCGACCCGGCAGCGCCCAACTTTAAGGTGCCGGACATGCTCCCGCCCGACTACATCGCCGCGGTACGCGTGGACCGGCGCCGAAGCTGGCGCGACGAGATCGACAAGTCCGTCGCGTATTTTGAGGATGCCAATCAGGACGCCAAGTTGATGGACGCCACCATGGACCAGGCTTACACCTTGATGACATCCACCAAGGCCCGCGAGGCCTTCGAGCTGAACCAGGAGTCTGAGGACGTCCGCAAGCGGTACGGCTTGAATCGCTTCGGCCAGGGGTGCCTGCTGGCGCGGCGCCTGGTGGAGCGCGGCGTGCGTTTCGTGACTGTCAACATGTTTGAGACGGTCTTCAACGACATCACTTGGGACATTCACGGCTCCGCGCCGTTCAGCCCCATCAGTTGTTACAGCGACCTGGTGGGTCCGATGTTTGACAATGCCTACAGCTCGCTGCTGGAAGATTTAAGCAACCAGGGCCTGCTGGAAAACACCTTGGTGGTGGCCACGGGCGAGTTCGGACGCACGCCGCGCATCAATCCCGCCGGAGGCCGCGACCACTGGCCGCAATGCTGGACGATTGTTCTGGCCGGCGGCGGCATCAAGGGCGGCCAGGTGGTAGGCGCGTCTGACAACATCGGCGGCGCTCCCAAGGATCGGCCGGTGATGCCCGCGCATGTGGCCGCCACGGTTTATACGTGCCTGGGCATCCCGATTGACAAGGAACTGAAGACTCCGCAGGGCCGCGTGGTGCGCCTGGTCGATCACGGTTTTGACCCGATTCATGAGTTGCTGGTGTAGGCGGCCTGTCGCCCGCGCCACCCCAGTTGGTGCGACTACAAGGAGGTACGAAACGAATGCTAGAGGATGCCGAAAGCGCTACTAGCCACTCTACCCAGAAGACAAGGAAGTCTGGGTTCGGAAAAAGCGATGATGAACATCAAGGTTGTCCAGGCGGTTGGTGGTTTATGGTTGTTGACCCGTGGTGCTTCCCATCGCGGTTGGCCTTCTGCTTCGACGGGCAATCGGGGGGTACCCCCGTAGTTTTTTGAATTTTTTTTGGGGGTACCCTGGAATGTTGTTGATAATAAAGGACCGGAAATGAGAAAAATGAGACAAATGAGAATACCCTGGAATGTCTATGAAAACAAGCAAGTTAAGCAAGTCTATCCTGGAATGTTATTGATAAATAAGGTGTTTATTCGATCTTCAGGTAGGCAGAGATTAAGTATGTAATTGAAGGGATTAAGGTTAGCTCAATAATCCGGGAATGTTTAGGATAACTAAAGACTTATGTGACTCAAGCTTGCTCGGGCAAGGATTGCGGGTGTGTGGTTTCCGACCGTACTTCTACGCAGGTCGATGTGTTTTACCCATTTCCCGCAAGCTGAAGCCGACTCTTCTTGGTTGGCTGGGATAACTTAATATTCAACAAATATTTAAAGAACGCAGCCGGAATTTATTGATAGCAAGGTACTTCTATTTTTGGAATCGACAGAAAGCCGGAATGGATCTGAAAAATAAGGCCGTTAGATCCATAAATCCGAAATGTTGTCGATGGTCAAAGACTTAATTAAACCCACCTTTAAGGGAAAGCCATGAAGCCCCGCAACTTTATCGTCCTCGTAGCCGTCGTGAGTGCCTTTATCCTGCCTTACGTCATTAGGGCCTCGCAGACCGATCAGGCGCAGTCTCAGTCGGCAACCATGTCGAGCAGTAAGGACGCGCCCTACCACCAGTCGGACATGTCGAAGCCGGAAAACTCGTATTCGTCCTCAAAGACCAGGAGCGTAGGGGCGGGCCTTGTGCCCCCCCAGGGCGCCCACGAGGGGCAAGCATACCCCAAGTCTGCGCTCACTAAAATCGAAATCCTGCCCCCTTCGATCTCGTTCATCGGACGTCGTTATGCTCAGCGGCTTGTGGTGGAAGGGACCTTCGCCGACGGACATCAAGAAGACGTTACCTCTGAGGCGCATCTGGCCTCGGCCGATAACAACATTGCTTCGCTCGGGAGCGGCGATTTCGCCCTGCCGCAAGGTGACGGCCATACCACCCTCACGGCCGCCGTCGAGGGACATCGCGCCAGCGCGACGGTCGCGGTGAAGGATTTCTTGCTGCCCTCTGCCTGGAGCTTTCGCAATGACGTGCTCCCGGTGATGACCAAGGTCGGTTGCAACTCCGGCCCGTGCCACGGCGCCGCCGCGGGCAAGAACGGTTTCAAACTCACGCTGCGCGGATACGATCCGGAAGCCGACTATTACACTCTCACTCATCAGGCCCTGGCGCGCCGCACGGAGCGCATGGAGCCCGCCAAGAGCCTCATCCTGTTGAAACCGACGCTGACCATCGCGCACGGCGGCGGCAGGCGCTTTGCCGTCGGCTCACGCGAGTACCAGATTATTTCCGGCTGGATCGCGCAAGGCATGCCGGCGCCCACAGCATCAGACCCGCGCGTGACTCAGATTCAGGTGCTGCCGCGCGAAGCGTCGCTCCGTCCGGGCGCCGAGCAGCAATTGGTTGTTACGGCCGTGTTCTCCGACGGCCACACTGAGGATGTGACGCGCTGGGCCAAATACGACAGCGGAAACGAAGGCGTGGCGACGGTGGATGACAACGGCCACGTCACCATGCACGGTTACGGTGAAGCTCCGGTAACGGTGTGGTACCAGAGCCACGTGACCTTCTCACGCTTGCGGATTCCCTTCCCTTACAAACTCGAAGAAACTGTCTTCAGCAAGGCGCCGCGCCGCAATTACATCGACGACGCCATTTTGAACCACCTGGAAGTGCTGCACATTCCGCCCTCGCCACCGGCCAGCGATTCTGAGTTCATTCGCCGGGCTTATCTCGATGCTGCAGGCATCCTGCCCAAGCCTGCCGAGGTTGATCAATTCCTGATAGACACGTCGCCCGATAAGCGCGACAAGCTCATCGACGCGCTCATGAAGCGGCCGGAGTTCGTGGATTACTGGGCCTACAAATGGTCAGACCTGTTGCTGGTAACTAGCAACAAGCTCTCGAATGAACAAATGTGGAGCTACTACAACTGGATTCATGACAATGTGGCTGCCGAGACGCCCTGGAATAAATTTGTCTACCAGATCGTAACGGCTACCGGCAACACCATCAAGAACGGCGCCGCCAACTATTGGGTGATTCACCGCGATCCGTTGGACACGTCCGAAAACATGGCGCAGGCGTTTCTCGGCATCACCATCACCTGCGCTCACTGCCACAATCATCCGCTGGCCAAGTGGACGCAGAAGGATTACTACGGCATGGCCAACCTGTTCGCGCGGGTGCGCCTCAAGACCTTCGCGCCCGGCGGATTCCGCACGGCGGTGGGTCCGCTTTTCAACGACGTTACAGTGTATTCCGCGTCCACCGGCGAGTTCACCGACGATCGCTTCATGATGGTTCTGCCGCCGAAGCCGCTCGACGCCAGCGCGCTTCCCGAAAGCATACCCGGCGACACGCGCGTTTACTTTGCAAAATGGCTGACCTCGCCGGAGAATCCGTTCTTCGCGCGCAACGTCGTCAATCGCATCTGGCGTAATTTTATGGGACGCGGCTTGGTGGAGCCGGTTGACGACATGCGAGACACGAATCCGGCCACCAATGACGACCTGCTGAACGCACTGGTGAAAGACTTCGTGGCTCACAACTTCGACGTCGATTACATCATTCGCACCATCATGCAATCGGCCACCTACCAGACTTCTTCGCAACCGCTCAAAGAAAACGCGGATGATGACAAGTTTGGTTCCCACTACGTCATCAAGCGCCTGCCGGCTGAGGTGCTGCTGGATGCTTATTCGCAAGTGACCCAGGTGCCTGAAAAGTTCGAGGGCTACCCGGTAGGCATGCGAGCGATGCAGTTGCCCGACACGGCGGTGAAGAACTATTTTCTGGACGCCTTCGGCCGCCCGGTGAGGGAGCAAACGCGCGAAAGCGAGCGCACGTCCGTACCGACCATCACCCAGGCCTTGCACATCATCAACGGGGATACGCTTAACGACAAGCTGCGCGCGCCGGACAGTTCCATCGGGATGCTGCTGAAGCTGGGATTCTGCGACGAGCAGATCGTGGACTACCTTTATCTATCTTCGTTCAGCCGCCATCCGACGGAGTCCGAGCGGACGGTTTTGGTGAAGGAGCTCGCGTCCGCCGAGCAGCAGAAAATCCCGGGCGTTACCGATTCTCGCCGGGCTGCGCTCAGCGACATGGCCTGGGCTATGCTGACGAGCCAGGAGTTTATGTTTAATCACTAGGGCAGGTGTTAGGTGCCAGGTGTCAGATGCTAGGTGTCAGATGTTAGGGGCTGAGCGTCAAGTATTAGCTTACTGGTGTAGGCTACTAACTACGGCGAAGTTCTTGTCGGCCTCTGTGCTGAAAAGCTTTTAACACGCCGGCGACATGGGCAGCAAAGAAGCTGAAGTCCTCCGCGACCTCTGTGTTTAGAAGCCTCTCAACACAGAGTTCACGGAGACTCAGTGCCCTCTGTGTTGAAGGCTTTTGGCCACAGAGAACGCAGAGACGCCACGAAGCAGCTTAGAGAATCACAGACGTGAATGACAGAACGCGAGCGATTGAACGGCATCACCGAGCGGATTATCGGATCGGCCATTCAGGTTCATCGAACGCTTGGCCCCGGTCTGCTGGAGTCAGCCTACGCAGCTTGCCTGGCCTTCGAGCTTGGAAAGAACGGACTACGCGTCGAACAACAGAAACCTATTCCTCTGGTCTATGAAGACGTCAAGCTGGAGTGTGGCTATCGCGCTGACCTCATCGTCGAAAATTCGGTGGTAGTTGAAGTCAAGTCGGTCGAGGCGCTCGCTCCAATTCATGAGGCTCAAGTCTTGTCGTACTTGAAGCTTTCCGGATGTAAGTTGGCTTTGCTTGTCAATTTCAACGTTGTGGTGCTGAAGGATGGAATTCGGCGGTTCATCAACGGCGCGCTTTGAGTTCTTATCTAAAAAGATTCAACCCAGAGATCACAGAGCCAGACTTGGCTCTCGTGGTCACGGGTTAGCGCCACTGAGGGCGCAGAGGGGTTCCAAAGGGCGGGAGGCTCTGTTCGCCACCGCAGTCACTCCACCGCATCGGGCTCTCAGTGATCTCCGTGCCTTGAACCCGGGCCGCCGCATGAATGCATTGCTCCGTGATCTCCGTGTTAAAAGTTTTTCGCGTCCCAACCGCAGGAGTCGGCAGCCGAGCCAGATGTTTAGGCAGTGGCTGTGGACGGTGATGGTGCTTGTGCTGGGGGGTGCAGCGGACGCCGCCCAGAACAAAGCCTCGGCTCCAAGCTTCAACTCCCAAATCGCACCGATCCTTCAGAAGAACTGCCTCGCTTGCCATTCCAGCGCCGCCAAGATGGGCGGGCTCGTTATGGAAAGCTACGACGCCTTGATGAAAGGTGGCGGGCACGGACAAGTCGTTGTCCCCGGCAAAGCCGATGAAAGCCGCCTGATTCAAATGCTGGAAGGCAAGGTCCAACCCCGCATGCCCTTCAACGCTGACCCGCTCCCCGCCGCCGACATCGTCGCCATCAAGGCCTGGATCGACGCCGGCGCCAAGGGCCCCGCCGCCGGCGAAACATCCACCGCCCTCGCGCCGCTGGCCATTCCCGACATCAAACCACAGGTGCCGGAAGTGTCGCCGGTCGCATCCGTCCGATTTTCGCCGGACGGAAAACTTCTGGCCGTGGGTGGGTACCGCGAGGTACAACTCGTGGACCCGGCTACCGGCAAGACTCTCGCCACGCTTTCCGGTCACGCTGACTACGTGCGCTCGCTCGCTTTCAGCCCCGACGGAAAGATCCTGGCGGCCGCCGGCGGGCCGCCGCAACGCGGGGGCGAGATCAAGCTTTGGGACGTTGAGTCGCGCCAGCTTCTCAAAACGATGCAGGGCCATAAGGATTGCATCTATTCGGTCGCCTGGAGCCCCGACGGCAAGCTGCTCGCCTCGGGCAGCTACGACAAAATGGTGAAGCTTTGGGACGTGGCGACGGGGAAAGAGATCCGTAACCTGCAGGACCATATTGACGCGGTCTTCGCTGTAGCCTTCAGTCCCGATGGCAAGCGGCTGGCATCCGCTTCGCAGGACCGCACGGTGAAGATCTGGGATGTAGCCACCGGTCAGCGGCTTTATACCCTCAGCGACGCCTCCGATGGTCTCACCGGCCTGGCGTATTCTCCCTCCGGCGACGAGATTGCCGCGGCCGGATACGACAAGACCATCTACGTTTGGCGCCTCGGTGATAACGACGGCCATCTGGTGGAGTCGCTGATTGCAGACGAGGACAGCATTCTGGCGCTGGTGTGGTCTCCGGACGGCAAGATGATCATCACCAGTTCCGCCGACGGCTCTATCCGTTTCCGCGATGCCGCCACGCTGAATCCGGTGAGCGTGATTGACCACCAGCCGGATTGGGTGGAAACGCTCGGAATCAGCCGTGACGGAAAGTGGCTGGCGGCGGGCCGCTATAACGGAACCCTGAGCGTCTACGACATGAAGACCTATAAACAGGTGGGAGGACCCCTCACCGCCTTCGCGCCCGTCGGCCCCAACAAGGGCGTGGTGCGGGAGTCAGCGGAGCAATGAACAGGCCTTCGCTCAGGAACATAAGGAGCAGCTTGTCAGTCACCGAACCGAGGTTCTCCGTGACCTCTGTGGCCAAAAGCCTTCAACATTGAGGCCACAGAGTCTCCGGGAACTCCGTGTTGAGAAACTTGTAGGCACAAGGCACCGAGGTCTTCGGTTTGGTTGCGGCTAGATGCCGGGCCAGGTTGAAGGCTCTTAGCCAGAGCAGAGAATACGAAGGTAGCGCACGACGCGATCGGGTCTGGCCGCGAGCACTGGAGGTACTTCTATGACGACGAAGATTCGTTTGCTAATCGCACTGTCATCGCTGGCCTTGGTTTTTTCGGTGCCACTTCGCGCCGAAGAGCCCATCATTCCGCCCACCATCGACAAGGTCTGGCCCGCCGGAATGGAGCGCGGAACAACAGTGACTTTCACGCTGGACGGCCGCAATCTCGCTGACGCAAAGGACGTGATCTTTGACGCACCCGGAATCAGCGGTAAGGTGACGGACATTACGGATGTGCCTGAGAAAATCAGCGGCCCCCGCGCCGGCGTGGACCTCGGCGCACAAGTACCTCTTGGCAAGAAACAAACCGCGAAGCTTGAGGTGACTGTAGCCAAGGACGTGGAGCCGGGCATTCACGAGTTCCGCATTCAGACACCGTTGGGAACCAGCAACACGGCGGTGCTCGCCATTGGGTCGCTGCCCGAGATTGCCGAAAGCCCGAAGGCGGAGATGTCCTCGTCGGCAGAGGCGCAGGAAGTTGAGTTGCCGGCCACCTTGGTGGGAACGGTCGCCACACCCGGCGATACGGATCGATATCAGTTTAGTGGAAAGGCCGGTGAGGAACTGGTTTTTCAGGTGGTGGCATCGGAACTCGGTTCTGACCTTGAATCGCTGCTGTTCCTGCAGGACGCATCGGGTCACACCTTAGCCGAAGCCGGCAGAGATGACAACAGTGCCGACGCCGTGCTGACTTATAAATTGCCGCAGGAGGGCAAGTACACCCTCGCTGTCACCGATCGCGAAAAGGGCGGCGGCATGGACCATTTCTACCGCATCAACGCGGGCGCGCTACCCTACGTCAAAACCATGTTTCCCCTGGGCGTGCCGGCCGGTCAGTCCGCTGAGGTGGCGGTGAGCGGCGTGAACTTGGGCGGCATCCGCGAGGTGAGAGTTGAAGCGCCGAAAGCGGCTGAGGGCTGGACCACCATACCGCTCGCAGTGAAAACGAGCGAAGGCCGGTCCCTCGACAGGCTCAGGCTCGTCGTGAGCAATGCGCCTGCGATTCTGGAACACGAACCCAACGATACCGCAGCCGAGGCTCAGCCCATTTCCCTGCCCGTCGCCATCGATGGGCACATCGATGAACCGTCGAAGGCCGGAGGCGCTGCGGACGAAGACTTCTTTCGCTTCCATGCGCATCAAGGCGAGAACATCACCATCGGAGTAGCGGCGGCGCGGCTGGGTTCGCCTCTCGACTCCGTGATTGAAATTCTGGACGCGCAGGGTAATCCCATTCCGCGTGCCACGGTTCGTTGCCTGAACCAGACCACCACCACGCTTTCCGATCGCGATTCGAGGACCGCAGGCATCCGCCTGGTTTCGACCTCGGGCCTGCGTGAGAACGACTACGTGATGGTGGGAGATGAACTGGACCAGATCGCCTATATCCCCGACCAGCCCGACGCCGACACTTCATTGAAATCCATCCGAGGCTTGCGCGAAGCCTTTCTCGGCACCTCGCCCGACGTCCATGCCGTGAATACGCCCGTCTACAAGGCTGAGATCCTTCCGCCGGATGCGCAGTTTCCCGAGAACGGCCTTCCTGTATTCCACCTCACGTGGCGGAATGACGACGGCGGACCGGGATACGGACCCGATTCGCGGCTGGACTTCGTCGCACCCCGCGATGCCGACTACATTCTGCACCTCAAGGACGTTCGCGGCCTCCAAGGGCCGGAGTTCACGTACCGCGTGACTTTGCGCGATGCCATGCCGAGTTATCAACTCGAGGCCAGTACGAACAACCCCAACATCCCGAAGGGCGGATCTGTACCGGTCACTGTTTCAGCCGACCGGCTCGAGGGCTATGAAGGTCCCATCAGGATTGAAGTGAAGGGCTTGCCTCGCGGAGTCACGGCCAGCGCAGCCACTATTCCTGAGGGACAGAACTCAACCGTCGTTGTCTTGTCGGCGGGACGAGAGGCCTCTGCGGACGCGCCTCCAGCGCCCATCCAGATCATCGGACATGGCTCAGTGAACGGACGCGACTTGGTCCGCGCCGCTGACCCGGACGCCAAGCTGCAACTCGCCTCGGTGATTCCGCCGCCGGACGTGGTGGTGAGTGCGGAGCCTACTTATGTAGTTATCGAACCTGGCAAGGAGACCACGGTCACCCTCCGAGTGGCGCGCCAGAACGGCTTCAAGGGACGGGTGCCATGCGAAGTCATGAACCTTCCGCCGGGCGTCCGCGTGGTAAACGTGGGTCTGAACGGAGTCCTCGTCACCGAAAGCCAGACGAGTCGCACCTTCACGTTGAAGGCCGAAGACTGGGCAAAGCCGATCGAGCAGCCCATTTACGTGGTGGGCCAGGTGGAATCGAATTCCTCAACCCTGCATGCCTCGCCTCCACTCCGGCTTCGAGTTGAGAACAAGCAAGAGGTGGCGTCGACCGAGACCGCAGCGAAGAGCGGGAGGTAGTGCTGGGATGGCCGCGAACCGCGGCCGACCGCGGCGTCGCGTCGCCAACTTTTGCACGTGGGCACTCGCGCGCTCCTGGGCGCTGAGCGCTGCTTATCAGCGGTATAAGAATTTCGAATTTCATTTCCCGATTCACTCTCCACTAATCTGGTTCTGTTCACCGTGTAACCCACTCAAGCTGCCTGGGAGGTGCTACTACCATGACTGACCGATCTGTGCTGATTCGTGTTCCCGCAACTGTGGGCAATTTTGGAGGCGCTGCCGGTTGTGCGGCTCTGGCGCTCGATGCTGCCTTGAATGTTCGTGCCAGCACACGCCGCGACGGCAACGTGGGCCTTCGTTACTTCGGCGAGAACGGTGAGCGCGTACCGCGCGACGCCAGCAATCTGGCCGTGCGCGCGATGCAAGCAGCGCTCGATTTCAAGGGCTTGCCGTTCGGAGGCGTAGACCTGGAGATGTACGGCTCGGCGCCAGTCGGCGTGGGTCTGGGATCGAGCACCGCCGCAGTGTGGGCGGGCCTGCTGGCCGCGGACCGTCTCTTTCGCCTCGGCCTCGGCGAAAAGATTCTATTTGATCTCGCCGGAACGCTCGACTCGCGCAGCGATAATCTGCGAGCCGCGTGGTCAGGCGGTTTCGTCGCGCGCTTTGAGGAGAGCGCCTCACCGGTGTTCCGCGCCACGGTGGTTCCGGATGATCTGGAGTTGCACGTGGTGATTCCGGAAGTCGGCACAATTCGCGCTCGCGAAACCGGCACTGAAAATTCGTCTCCTCGAGACCGGACTGCATTCCTCAATCGGGCTCGAACGCTGAGTGGTCTCCTGGCGCAGGCCGGTAGATCAGAGGCGCCGCAACTCGAAGAGACCGTAACCGGCATCGCAGAGAAAACGGTGCCTGGTCTTGATGAGGCCTTACGCGTGCGGACGGCTGGAATGCAGGCCGTGTTCGCGTGCGGCTCAGGCCCGGCCATCGGCATCCTGGCCAAGAGCGAAGATGCAGAAGGAGCGACGACAGCGGTGATGGATTGCCTCGCTGGCCACGGCGTGGCGTCGCGATCGACTCTTTTCCGGGCAACCAACACCGGCGCCCGAGATTGGAATGCTCGTGGCACGGAGATTCGTCTGGCTCCGCCGGTGGGGCTCGACATGCCTGAACTCCCATCGTTGCCAGTCTAACTTTGAACTCCCATCTCGCGGCTGTGCTTCAGAGATCACGTCGCGAGATGGGCCTTCCCACATGGGCCCGCGAGTGAGTCGGTCTGACGCACAGGGTGCCTTCGTGCCGCTCAAATAGCGAGATGAACCTGTCTCGACCTCGAGCGCGTCACTGGCCGCAATACTCTCACCTTTCACTCAGCCGATGATTCGGTTATTCTAGCCACTCAGCAAGCGCCACGCTGCCCGATATTTCCCCCTTCCGGAAATCGCGCGCAAGCTTGCTCGGAACGTCCCAGGAGATGCAGCGGACATCGATGAAGACCAAAACCGAGAAGAACGTGCACCACCCATTGGCCGGCAAATCCGCCGACATCCGTAAGCTCGCGCTGATCGGGGCCGGCAAGCTCGGTGAGGGCCTGCTCTCCAGTTTGCTGGTCTCGCAGATGATTCCCGCGGAAAGGGTCGCAGCGACCGTCGCTCATCAGCCGCGCGCTGATTATCTCGCCGGAAAGTACGGCCTCACCGCAGGCACGGACAATCGCGCGGCGGTCGCCGGCGCGGACCTCGTGCTCATTTGCCTGAAGCCTCAGCAGGTGAAAGGCTTTTTGGATGAGGTGCGGAGGGACTTGCGGCGCGACGCCCTGCTGATTTCGTCTGCGGCCAGCGTCACCACGCGGCTTGTCGAGGACGAGCTTGGCTATCACGCACGGGTCGTTCGGTCGATGCCCAACACACCATGCCTCATTCGCCAGGGTATGACGGCGATCGCCCGCGGACGTTTCGCCACCGATGAAGACGTGAAGTTGGCGCAGGCGCTGTTTAGCTCGATGGGCCGCACGGCGGTGGCGGACGAGAAGCACATGGACGCCATCACCGGCCTCTCGGGCTCGGGACCCGCGTACGTTTACATGATCATCGAGTCGCTGGCGGAAGGCGGCGTTAAGATGGGCCTGCCTCGCGAGCTCTCCACGTTGCTTTCTGCCCAAACGCTGCTCGGCGCTTCGGCTCTCGTGCTCGAAACCGGCGAGCACCCGGCAAAGCTCAAGGATGTGGTGACTACGCCCGCCGGCTGCACGATCGACGGACTGCTGGAGCTTGAAGAGGGCGGCCTGCGCGTCACGCTCATTAAGGCTGTGGTGCGCGCGGCCCAACGCGCCCGGCAACTCGTGGAAGGCCAGAACAGCCACTGACCTCGCTCCTCGGTGCGGCTTCATCCTGTTTTCCCCTGCACCGTTCAGTGCTTCGCCGTCTGCGAAATTTTCGCCGTACCTGCCAGTTGCCGATAGAGATCAGCCACAAACTCTGGTGCAAGCTCCCTGGCATGGCCACCGTAATTCGTGAGAGGCAATAGCTCAGCCTTCGTCTGATCCAGAGACTTGCCCTCGGCCATTCGCGCCTGCACTTCATTCGTCAGCCACTCGAGAAACTGGCGGAACTGTTCTACATCCTTCTTACCTCCAGGGTCTCCGTGGCCGGGAATGTAGACGTCGATATCCCAAGTTTCCGCATCCTTCAGCGCCTCAATCCACTTATGAATGTCCCTCGATTCCAGTTGCGGAACGAACTCGTTCTGAAACAAGTCACCCAGAAAGGCAACTTTACTGGAAGGAAGACTCACGGCCAGCGATTGAAGACTAGGATCGAAAGAGATCAGCCGGATGACATGCCCGCCCAAAGAGAGCTGCTTCTCACCCTGGAAAGTCTGGTTCGGTGGAGTAATATGAATCCCCCGCAGACGCCGCTGAAACTGGGCGTTTCCGTTGGCGCGCTGAAAGAGCGATTGTTCCCTGCCCTGGATCTCAGCCTGAATGGCCGGCGTGGAAAGAATCGGAGCTTGCAGGTCCGCGAAAACCTCGTTGCCCAGCACTTCGTCTCCGGCGCCGCCCGTATCGATCACATAGCGGACCGGCTCACTCGTCCGTTGCCGGATCTCGTAGAGCATTTCCCGCGCATGAAACGGGCTGTTGGTGGCGTTCACGATCACCACGCCGTCATTGGTGACAACGAAGCCGGCGTTTCCGGCCCGGGTATACTGAGGGTCGCCGTCGATATCAATGATGTCTTCAGGAATCCAGACGTAGACATTCGGCTGCACTTCACGAACCTCGTAGCGCCGCCCCACCGCGAGCGCGCGGTGCGGGCGCGCCCAGCAGACGAGCACCAAAAGAATCCCCGCAGCGCGCACCAGTCGCCGCTGCCACGATTCGGGCCTCGCGAACGTGCTCCGAAACCGGTCAAATGTCCACATAGACTTGCGCGCGCCAGAGGCCGTCGTTCAGCTCCTCCAGTGCCAACTGATGATAGGTGATGGCCTTCACCAACAACTTGATATGGTGCCTTCCGCGTTCGAAGCGCTCGCCGCGCGCACCACCACAGACGCACTGTTCGCTCAGACTGACCATCTCAAAGTCCCTGAACAGCCAGCCCTCGGTATCCTGCAGATAGAGAATCTCGCTGAGCCAGTTCACCAGCAGACTCTGCGGCTCCGGCGCACGCGCTTCCAGGGAAACGCGCTCCTGGGGCTTTATCGAATCGAGGTCGATGATCAGGCTCATCAAGGCGCGCCCCGTATTGCGGAACACATCCTCGCGCGTCGCACCGAACGCTTCAAAACCGATGTCGGCCGTGTGCTCGAGGACGCGAAACTCCTGCAATGATCGGATGCCCCTCTGCTTGCGTTGCGCCCGGCCGCCCATGAGAGTTTCCCCGCGCAGAGCCGGACTGACTTTTATGATAATCGAGTGGATGTCAGTTGGGTAGATGGGAAGTGCGGGACGCCTCGTCCGCCGGAACACAAGAGGAAGCAAGCCGGAATTGATGAGGCGGTGCAGACAGCCGGGGCTAGGGGGTTGCCAGGGGGTTGATGGGACCCCTCCCCCCCTCTTCGCTTTGCTGTAGCCTACTCTACAGCATAAGTGACATAGCTACCCCGCTGCGCCGCACGCGGGTGCGCCTGGCTACCGTGATGGTCGCACACCCCAAGAGCTTGGGGGAGACACGCCCTGCAAGCCCCCCGCGCGGGCGACCAGCACGAGTCGCCCAAATCCTAACGGAACGATCTTGGGCTGCAGCCGGGCAACGCGCCACCCTTAGTGGCAAAGCGACGATTACCCCAACTCATCCGCGCTATTCCTCCAGCCGGAAGTCCACGGCAATAGTGGTGAGCACCGCGATCGGCTCGCCATTCAACAGCGTCGAGTGATATCTCCATTGCCGCACGGCGTCCTCGGCGGCCTGCGAGAGGTCGTCGCTCGGTGAGCTGAGCACCTTCAGGTCTGTCGGGAGACCGTCCGCCGAGATCGTCGCTTCCAGCAGCACCAACCCCTGGATGCCGTGCTCTCGCGCCGATTCCGGATAGACCGGCTGGGGCGAGTTCTCGATCAGTTTGGACCCTTCCACCGAACCGCCGATGCGAATGCGACGCGGGCCAGCCGTTGTGCCGGCTTTCATCGAAACGCCGGGGGGCAGCTTGGCGGTGACCACTGCCGACTCCGTGATGGTTCCAGGCTGCAGAACGAACGGAAAGAAAGGAGGCTGCCCTTCAGCCTTCAACGTGAACATGCGAAAAGAGCCGCCCATTCCCGGACTCATCACGTTGAGTGTGTATCGGCCTGCGGGAAGATGATTAAAAGCGAAGCCGCCGGTTTCGTCGGTTTCAGCGTCTTGCCTCGCGCCCGTGTCGCGATTAACAAGCCACACCGACGCCTTGGGGACCCTTGCACCACTGCTGTCTACAACGACGCCCGAGAGACCACCCGCGTTGCTCTCGGACTCGGCCTGGCCCCGTGCTTCACGTTCGGAGGATGCCGAAGCCGTGGGCGAGTAGGAGCTGGCGCCAGGACTTCCAGACACACCTCCTGACACGCCTCCCGTGGCGCCCCCTGGCACGCCAGCCGACGTGCCGCCGATAACGCCGCCGCTCGTGCCGCCCGAGATTCCTCCGGAAACGCCGCCGGACACGGCGTACAGCTTGCCGTGATACTCGGAGATCTGGTTGCTCCCGTTAGCCGCCGAAGCTGCGGAATTCCGATGCAGCGTGAACGGCTGTATCTTCACCGGCCCGGTGGAAAGCATTTGCAACTTCGCTTCGTCCGCGCCAGTCACTCTCATCTGGTAGCTGAGCGTGTCGCTGCCGTCTTGCTGTTTGAAGAGGAGACTGTCGCCTTCCATCTTCGCATCCAGAATGGGCACAGGAACCCGCACCTCGTGGCTGACCTCGGTCACGTTACCGTTGTTGTCAAGGTTGACGTCACCGGTCGCGATGGCGCCGACGATCTGTCCGTCCTGAACGCCCAGCTTGAGCCTGACGAACGGCTGGTCCTCGAATTGCGCCTGCCAGCCGCCGGCAAAGGTTGTAAGGTCCGGCCCTTTCCCAGCCTCGTCTTGTGGCACCGCAGACGCGGCCCTCGCCGGCGCCACACCAAGCGAAAATCGCGACGCAAGGAGGCACGAGGAGCCGATAACCAGAGTTCCCAACAACACGGATACCTTCGCCAGACGGCCGCTGGCGTGCGGCTTCAAGAGTGTCATAACGCGTTCCTCCAGAATGTTGGCGTCGAAGACGCCCAGAGTGTAATCGAGCTTCAGGGCCAACGAAGTGCGACGCGAGATCTCGTTGGCGATGCGAACCAGCGATCGCGCGTACTGCGACGGGTCAAGCACGCGGGTCGCCAGCTCATCGCAGGCCAGCTCGCGGGTCTCGGCCAGGCGCCGCCTCACCAACCGCGTGAGCGGGTGAAAAGCAACGGGGACCAGCAGCAGCTCACAGATGAGGTTCCACAAGTAATCGCGGCGGCAGACGTGGGCCATCTCGTGCGCAAGAGCGGCTTCGAGGTCCTCACGTGCGTCCTCTTCGAGCAAGCGCTTGGGAAGAATGACTACGCCGCAGCGCAGGGCGCCCACGGTGACCGGTCCAGAAATTTCGTCAGACCAAAGGAGGGACGGCTTGGCGCCGCGCCGCCATCTTCCGCTCGCGATCGCCCGCCAGCATCGCTCGATTGCGGCGAGCGCATGAGCGGGAAGAGGGCAACCACAGGCAAGGCGACAAACGCTGCGGGCGCGGAGCCAGGCGCGCGTGAAGCGTAAGAACATGAAAACCAGAAACGATAAGTAGAGGATGAACGCCGCGCGGCTCACCGGCCGCGAAACTGGAATGCCGCGGTGAGCACCGGCCAGAAGCGCGAGCCCACTCTGCACGAAGCTCGGTTGCGGTCGGCCCGCATTCACCCGTGTGACGGCGGCCGAACCCACTGAGGCGGGAAGAGGCGACAAGGTGCGAATCGAAATGGGCTGCGCCGCATTCGCGGGGACCGTTTGGGTTCTCAGCGTTCGCATGCTGAAGGCCGGCAATAGAACCGCAGCCGCCAGCGCCACGACCCAGAGGGAATGGCGGTAACGCGCCGGCGCGCGTCGCAGCGCGAGATCGGCGAGGGCCGCCGCACCCGCCACCAGGGCCACCTGCCAGATTGAGTTTAAAACGAACGTAAGCACCCAGCGGCTAACCGCGTCCATAGTCATCCTCCTTCGCCGGTAGTGGGTTTTGAGGTGGCACGGCCATCTTGGCCGTGAGTTTCCACGGGCGAGACGCCCGTGCCACGTCAAACTGGCCCACTACCCCTTCGCCGTCTCCTTTTCGGGCAGCGCGGCCACCAGCCGGTTGAGTTTCGCGAGTTTCTCCGGCGTCAGTTGACGCTGCTCGATCAGGCTCATCACCAGGCTCTCGGCTGAGCCGCCGAACAACCGGTCAATCACGTCGCGCACGGCCGTCCTGGCGGCGCGCTCGCGGCTCACCGCCGGCGCGTATTCGTAAGCCCGTCCCTTGAGCACACGCTTCACCTTGCCCTTACGGTGCAGGATATTGAGCATGGTCTGCACCGTGGTGTAGGCGAGTGGAGGATCGGTTGGCAACGCTTCCTGAACGGCTGCTACGTTGGCCGGACCAGCAGACCAGAGAACGTTCATGATTTCGAGCTCAAGCGGCGTGAATTCCCGGCGAGTGCGTTTTCGAGCCATGCGAAGGTGAACCTCCTAAAGCTTTCGGACATAGATTACGTCCGGCGATTCGGGCTTGTCAACTAAATTCTTAGGACTCGGTTGTCAGCCTTTGGCGGTCAGCGGTCAGCTTTCAGCCGTCAGCTATCAGTCCTCGTTAACCGAAAGTCGGCGCGCGAAGACTCAGGAATTTCCGTGCGCAAAAGCCCCGAGGGGCGAAATACCGTAGTCCAGGGCGCAAGAAGCTGCGAAAAAATGCCTGGGAGCGCGGGCGTCTCGCCCGCTGTCAGGACCTGCTCTCAAGCACTTAGCCTCGATGGCGGGCGAGACGCCCGCGCTCCCAGATCTTTCACAGCTTCCAAGCCCTGGTTTGTGACGCCTCCCACCTCGTTCTCTGTTCTCCCCTCGCACCGCCTGCCGCCCCGAGCGTCTCGGGCGGCAGGCGGTGTGGGAGGAAGGAAAGCGAGAGGGAAGGCGCTTTGGACCCAGGCCTGCCGGCCTGGGCTGAGGTTGATCGCGCCTTCAGCGCTTCCAAGTTCTTTTGAACTGCCTTTTGGCATTTGAACTGCGTCCCCGTTCGCTGCAGAAATTCTCATTTTTCTCAGGTGCCAGGTATCAGGTGTCAGGTGCTAGGTGTCAGGTATCAGTGGGGGGGCGCTCGGAGCCTCGAAGTGGCAGCCCGGACCCTAACCAAGTCCGAACTGACAAACTCCGAACTGAGAAACTGACACCTGGCACCTGATACCTGGCACCTGATACCTGACACCCGACACCTGACCCCTGACCCCTGGCACCTGACCCCTACTCGTCCGGCTCGAAAATTTGCCCATCGCGCAGCTTCACCAGCGTTTTTCCCGTCACGGTTACCACCCGCAGGGCCCATTCGGGCCGCCCGTCGCGGGTGTCACGTTGTACCGAGCTGAGGTTGGGCCGCCACACCAGAAATTCCTCCCGAATCCCGAAGCGGCTCACCGCCCAGTCGTACAAAGCCACCGTCACCTGATGCGTGCTGCGCATCACCGGC